>JAEUIR010000369.1:264-942 GCA_016795025.1 Phycisphaerales bacterium | reverse complement strand
TGCCGGGGCTTGTGGAGCTTTGCCGAACGCGCACCGTTCATCGAGCCTACGTGATCACACGCGACGCCGACGATGTTGGGCGGACAGACCTTCCTGGTCCTCCTCCCGTGCCTGTCTTGAAGATCCCTGCTCCCCTTGCCTGCTACCTGCTGGGCGCGTCCGAGGCAGAGGGAGCCGACGGCGAGGAGGTCGAGTGAGGCGCCCCCGGGCTGGGTGAGCTAACGTAGGGCAGAACGCTGACGACCGAATCCGCATGACTACAGGCTCCCATGATCCGCTCGGCGCAGCCCGCGCCGCCTACGACCGAAAGGTCCAGAGCTCGAAGACTCGCGACGATGTGCGCGAGTTCACCTCGCTTTCGGGGGAGCCGCTCGAGGTGCTCTACGACCCGACGAATTCGCCGGCGGGGTCGACCTACGTCGACCGGCTCGGCTACCCCGGGGAGTACCCGTACACGCGCGGCGTGCACCCGAATCTGTATCGCGGGAAGCTCTGGACGATGCGGCAGTTCGCCGGCTTCGGGACGGCGAAAGATACCAATGCCCGATATCACTTTTTGCTCGAGCACGGGCAGACGGGGCTTTCGGTTGCTTTCGACTTCCCGACGCTGATGGGCTACGACAGCGACCACGCGCGTTCGCGCGGCGAGGTCGGCCGCTGCGGCGTGGCGATCAGCTC
>JAEUIR010000369.1:0-254 GCA_016795025.1 Phycisphaerales bacterium | reverse complement strand
GACAAGGTCTCCACGTCGATGACGATCAATGGGCCCGCGGCCATTCTGTGGGCTTTCTATATCGCCGCGGCGGAGAAGCAGGGGGTGCCCGCGACGCAGCTCCGCGGAACTATACAAAACGATATTTTGAAGGAGTTCCAAGCGCAGCATGCGTGGCTCGTGCCGCTGGAGCACGGCCTGCGCATCGTCGTCGATACGATGGAGTACGGCGCCAAGCACGTGCCGCAATGGAACACCGTCTCGATTAGTGGGTA
>JAEUIR010000368.1 GCA_016795025.1 Phycisphaerales bacterium | reverse complement strand
GTCGAGGAGCTTGACCACGGGAAAGCGGATGCCGACCTCGCAGCCGAACAGTTGATAGCCAAACCCGTTCGGCTTCCAGTTTTCACGTTCGTCGGCCAGCACGGCCAGGCTGGCAACCGGACGACGGTAGCGGTCGTAGAGGCGGTAGTTGTAGGTGAACAGACGCTCGGGAAAGTCGGCATCGTGCTGACTCTGGACTTCGACGTGGATGTGAACCCTTTGCTCACGATGTGCCAGTCGATGGCGTCGTAATTGTGGATGACGATGTTCCGAAATCCGACCGCTTTTTTCATCCGGCTGGAGGGCATTCTTCCGTCACCCTGACCAGGCAGCGGTGCAGAGATTCGAGCTTCTGTTCGATCACCTGTCGATCCATGCACGCCTCCGTTCGGCCAATATGCGGCCGCGATACAGCGCGAAATCCGCGTCATCAGTAAGATTGCCGGCGCAGCAGTTCTGCGTAGCGTTACCGTGAAAGTCGCGTCAGCGACTCACGAATCTCCCCTCTCCACTCGCGGGAGAGGGGTTGGGGGAGAGGGAAACGGTCAGGGCTTTCATCATCCGGGGTGTCTCACCAAGCCATGACCGTTAGGCATGAGCAGGAACGCTGAACATTGTTATCAAGGGATGCGAGGGAGCGGAAAGCGGGAACTCGGACAAATAAAGTGCTGTCGCTTCTGTCAAATTTGCAATCGCCTCCTCGATTGTTTCACCTTGGCTTGTCGTCCCCGTTTCAGGATTGAGGGCTACATACCCGCCCTCTTCGGCGGATGTAAGAACGGCAGTGAGTTCCATGGTCTTGGTCCTCCGGCTAATAAAGGGACATATGGGAAAAAACGGGGACAGTATAGTAAATACCTTCCAGCGCAGGGCCCACTCACCAACCTCAGCTGACCTCGGTCATGGCGCGAGGTGTCGGGGGCTGTCGAGAATTGGGGCTGCGCCAGGAA
>JAEUIR010000367.1 GCA_016795025.1 Phycisphaerales bacterium | reverse complement strand
ATGGCGAGGACGTAGTTGAGCGCCGGCACTGTCTGAAACAGGATGCGCAGGCAGAGAACGCTGCGGATCGGGTGGCCATCGAGCTGTGCCAGCAGGCGGAGCGCAAGCCGGCTCTTCAACTGTCGCAGGGCATCGCCGCCGAGCAGCCGGATGCTGAGGAAGGTCAGTGCGCAGGAGAGGCTGGCGGCGAGGTAGGTGACGATGCCGCCCCAGCTCCGTCCCAGCGCCAGCACCGCGGCAGCGAGAAAGATCCACCCCGGGATCTGGATCAGATTGCCCAGCGAGAACAGCAGGACAAAAACCAGCACTCCGCTCAGCCGGTTTTCCAGGAACTGGTCGTGCAGGAACTGCCGGCTGAAGTGGTCGCGCCAGCCGGACAACTCGAAGGTCGCGAACAATACGCCGAGAAACAGCGCCACCGCGAGCAGCCGCGGGTAGGGTAGGGGCGATCGGTTCAATCAGGCATGTGAAAGTCGCGTCGGCGACTCACGAATCTCCCCTCCCTACTTGCCGGGGAAGGGTCGGGGGTGAGAGGAGGAATCCTCAGAGCCAGTGTTGTCGGCGCAGTAGCCAGCCGCCCAGGAGTCCCAGCACCGTCAGCAGCAGGCACAATATCCAGAATGCGTCGGGTTCGTTCGACCCCGGGATTCCTCCGACATTGACCCCCAGCAGACCGGTGATGAACACCAAGGGGAAGAAGACCCCGGTGATCACGGTAAGCTGGTATATCCGTTGGCTCAGGTGATGGTCGAGCAGGCCGTTCATCTCATCCTGAAGGCTGTGCAGGTGCTCGCGGAGATCGCGCATCTCTCCCAGTAGCCGATGCAGGCGCTCCCGCTGCTCCCGGATGCTCTTGTGAGGTTTTCCGGCCAGCCAGGACAAGTCCTGGTTCAGGAGGTCGTCCACCAGGCGCAGGCTGTCGTCCAGCAGTCCTCCAAGACAGCCCGCGTGCCGCC
>JAEUIR010000366.1:298-958 GCA_016795025.1 Phycisphaerales bacterium | reverse complement strand
CGAAGGTCCCCGCGCGCTTGGCCTGGACGCGGGCCTCCTCCAACGTCCGCTCCCAACGCAGCGCTGCAGGAGCCGGAGGACGAACAGGAGCCGAGGAGGCCGATTCGGCCCCATCTTGGGCCCAAAGCGTCGGCGCGAGGAGAGGCAGCCAGAGAAGCCCACGCAGGGCGCGCTGAAACGGTTGAGACATGGGTGCCATCGCCACGAGGGACATCGAGGTACGCATTTGTAGCTCCCGCTCCGGTTGCTCCAAGGGGTCGCGGGCTCTTCTCCTTCGAACTCTGAATCGGGCCTCCGCCTTGTGCGTCTTGAGAATCCCACGGACCAGGCGGCGCCGACTTTCGTGCGATGCGTTGGGCCGTTGAGGGGCGCCCGCCGCGCTACGCCAGCGTTGACGCCGCCCGCCGTGGGCGCTATCACCTTTGCCCTCACAACGCGCTCCTAGCTCAGTTGGTAGAGCAGCTGACTCTTAATCAGCGGGTCGTAGGTTCGATCCCTACGGGGCGCACCAGATTCTCCTTGGGCCATCGCGATCGAGTTCCATCCGACCCGCGTGACCCTTGGAGGTTGTTCCCACGTGCTGTGCGTGTGGAGTGGATGCCGCGATCGCTCCGTCGGTCGCTTTCGGTGAAAGCCCGCGGGAGTGGCGGAACTGGCAGA
>JAEUIR010000366.1:0-288 GCA_016795025.1 Phycisphaerales bacterium | reverse complement strand
CAGACGCGCGGGACTTAGGATCCCGTGGGGCAACCCTTGAGGGTTCAAATCCCTTCTCCCGCACCAACCGGACTCGCACTCCCGCACGGACCCGGCGATGGCGGTCGCGCGATCGCCCGCAGAATGAACTCCACCCCCGAACCCGATCCGCCGAAAATTGAGCTTCGAAGCGGCGGATTCGATGAGCACGCTCCGACACCAGCGACGCCGAGTTCCCGGCCGGAATGGGATGCCGCTCGACACGAGGAGGCTCTCGATTTCCACCGACAACAGAACCAGCGCCCGGGG
>JAEUIR010000365.1 GCA_016795025.1 Phycisphaerales bacterium | reverse complement strand
CTGGAGATTGCGCCGCTCTGCCGCATTCCCGGCCGCGGTACCGCCGCCGCCTGGCTGCCGGCAGTCAGCAGACAGACCATCGAGAGGCTTGAATGATCGCTGAGTGCGCGACCAACCTGACGCCTTGTTCTCTGGCCACCCAGGATCGTAGGCAGATCAAGGGGTGAGGGCATGATGGGCTTGGCGAAGAGGCCTCGCGGGTGGTGTATGTTGTTGACTGTTCCTGGCCACGGGCGGATTTGAGCCCCCTGCCGCAGCGGTGCTCCGTGCGCCCGCTCTGCCGATGATAGTGGTGAATCCGGGGCAGAAAAGGGGTGGCTTCAGGGGCGCCTTCAGGGGCGCCTTAAACCGCCAAAAATTTTACTACAATTATATGGTTACGGGGAATTCGGCAATATGCCATCAGAGTTCGAGGGCCATGTCCCTGCCCCCGACCCCCCGCCCGCCAGTGGAAAGGGGAGATTCGTGAGTCGCTGACGCGACTTTCAAACAAAATCTCGATAAGGACTCATCAAATGGCGAACTTGAGCTTCTCAACGACCAACTGGGCGGCGTGGTTTGCAACACCCAACCAACTTGCACAGCAGCTCTCGCAGTCGATGACGCGGGCAATCGTCCTCCTTGAGGATTTAGAAATCAATTCCGAGAGCCTGACTCCAACCACCTATGCGGCGCAGTTTGACAACCAGGGAACGCTCAACATGAGTGGCCAAGGGTTCGACACTGACGTCTGGGTCATCGACGAGATCAGATACTCGGAGCCGGACCCCTCTGGCAACACGTTCACCTTTGCCGGCAATCTGCACTTCGAGAACGACGGTGAAAGCATTTTTGGAACCCTCTCGAACCTGAGCTTCAGGTTCTTTGACCTTGAAATGTCGGCTGCGGGAAGCCTCGGCTTCGATACCAGCGGCAAGGGTTCCGGCAGCTATAACCGCATCATTTACAGGCAATCCGGC
>JAEUIR010000364.1 GCA_016795025.1 Phycisphaerales bacterium | reverse complement strand
CACCGATGCTGCAGGAATTCGAAGCGCTGGAAGACCCGCGCCAGTCGGCTCGGTGCCTGTACCCGCTGCAGGAGATGCTGTTGGTGGCGCTGTGTGCGGTATGCAGCGACGCTGACGACTGGGTGCACGTGGCCGAATGGGGGCGTTACAAGCTGGCGTGGCTGAGGAAGTGGCTGCCGTTTGAGCAGGGCGTGGCCTCGCACGACACGTTCAGCCGGCTGTTCGGGTTGCTTGATCCGAAGGTGTTCGAGGCGTGTTTTGTGCGCTGGATGCAGCGCCTGAGCCCGGCGCTGGCGGGCCAGAGCATCGCCATCGACGGCAAGAGCCTGCGGGGCTCGCACGAGGGCGGTGCGGACATGGCGCACATCGTTTCGGCCTGGCACGTCGAGCGCGGGGTGACGCTGGGGCTGCTGCGCACGGCCGCCAAGAGCAATGAAATCACGGCGATCCCGGAGCTGCTGCAGACGCTCGATGTGCACGGCGCAACGGTGACGCTCGATGCGCTGGGCTGCCAGCGCGAGATCGTCGAGCAGCTCGTCGAGCGCAAGGCCGACTACGTGATCGCGCTGAAGAACAACCAGTCAGGGCTGGCAGAGGCGGTCGAAGCGTTGTTCGATGCCCCCGAACACCCGCAGGCCGAGGCGCACGAACCGCTCGACAAGGCCAATGGCCGGCTGCACACGCGCCGCTGCAGGGTGTGTCCCGCCCAGCGACTGCCCGAGGCGCTGCGCCAGCGTTGGCCGGGGCTACGCAGCGCCGTGCGCATCGAGTCGACCCGCGAGGTGCTCAAGGGCCGCAAGTCCGCCGGCCCGGTGACCGAGTGGCGCTACTACATCAGCAGCCGCGAGCTGCCGGCAGCCGAATTCAGCCAGATCATCCAGCAGCACTGGCATATCGAGAACCGCTGTCACTGGGTGCTCGACGTGATCTTCGACGAGGACGCCTGTCGCGTGCGCCGCGAC
>JAEUIR010000363.1 GCA_016795025.1 Phycisphaerales bacterium | reverse complement strand
TCGCCTCGACGATTCGACGATTTATTGCACTCTGGAGCCCTGCGCCATGTGTGCCGGCGCCATTCTCCACGCTCGCGTCGAGCGCGTCGTGTTCGGGGCATTCGACCCCAAGTTCGGCGGTGCCGGCTCCGTGGTCGACCTGCTCTCGGGCCGAGGAACTGGCGATCGAGCCTTCAACCACCGCTGCGAAGTCACCCACGGCGTCCTCCCAGAGGAGTGCGTCCGCCGCCTGCGAGAGTTCTTTCAAGGGAAGAGGCTCGCAGCGCGCCGCAGTTCGGGTAATTTCTCCGCCCCCGGTTTTCGGCCGGAGGGCTCGGCAACGAGCCCAAGCGCCGACGAGCGGGAACCGGACGACAATCCGACGCCGCGGTGAGATGCCGGAGTGGCCGATCGGGCCCGCCTCGAAAGCGGGTAGGCCCGCAAGGGTCTCGGGGGTTCGAATCCCTCTCTCACCGCCAATTGTTGTTTTTCGCCCGTTGCAGTGACCACCGAAGAGCGGAGAGGTGTCCGAGTGGCTGAAGGAGCACGCTTGGAAAGCGTGTAAGTCGGTATTCCCGGCTTCGCGGGTTCGAATCCCGCCCTCTCCGCCAGCTCTTCGGTGGCAATTGGGGTCCGAGGGTGAAGTCTCAATTCGCCCGTCGCGCCCACCCGCGCGGGCGCTATCCTTCGCCTCCGACTGGTCGAATCGGGCTCCGTGCGACGAAACGACCTGAACCTGGTCAGGCGGGGAACCGAGCAGCCATCAAGGATCGGCTTCGGGTGCCGCGGTTTTGTCGGGTTCGGCCAGTCCTACTTTTGTCCCGCCCGACTGCCCGACTTCACGCGTGTCGTATCTCGTCCTCGCTCGAAAATACCGGCCTAAGACCTTCGAGGACTTGGTTGGGCAGGACTCCGTCGCCAAGGGGCTGACCCAGGCGATCAAAGGGGGGCGCATCGGACACGCGTTCCTATTTGTGGGCTCCCGCGGAAC
>JAEUIR010000362.1 GCA_016795025.1 Phycisphaerales bacterium | reverse complement strand
AAAGGAAATTGAAGACCTTCGTTTAAAAGCCGCCCAAGGGGGCGGTTCCTCAGGGGGGCCTGTCGTTCAAGAAGTGGGTGGTGGACGCTGGATCGCCCACGTGGCTGTTGGGTTAGACGAAAAATCCCTTCGCGCCTTCTCAGATAAACTCAAGGACAAGTCGGAAGGAACAGGTGTGTTGGTGGTTACGGGAGGGGCGGAGAAGATCTCTTTTGTTGTTTCCCTGCCACCCGTTTTGGTCCAGGCCGGATGGAGTGCGGGAAAGATTGCCCAGGCCATGGCCGCCAAAATTGGAGGACGAGGGGGAGGGCGACCGGAATTCGCCCAAGGGGGAGGCAAGGCGTTCGAACCCCTAGAGAAGATTTTCGAGGATCTGCCCTCCCTTTTAAAGAAGTAGTAGAATCACCCATTATCGAGCTTCCCCATTTTGTGCCTGTAGCTCAATTGCGACGGAGGCGTGGGAGCCAACGAAGTGGTTGAAGGCCGATAGGCCGGAAACCAGATAGAGGGGAACAATTTTGTGCCTGTAGCTCAATTGGATAGAGCGTTGGCCTCCGGAGCCAAAGGCTGAGGGTTCAAGTCCCCCCAGGCACGAATTTAGAAAGGCAAAGGAACCTGTGTGGACCCGGCTCCGCTAAAGCGGAGCGTCCAAGGCGCTTGCCACATGGCAAGCAGGACCCCCAGGCACGTATTTAGAAGGTTACCAGTCTCCGGAAAAAATTTACAACATCGTTACAACTCCTTAAGGAAGATTTTCTAGATCAATTAGTAGATTAGGGGGATGAAGACCTTCCTCCGCTTCCAACGGATTGTTGCTGGGACAATGGGTTTGTTGTTATTTGGAACCCATTGCCTTTTTGCATACTCGACGGAATCGAATATTTGGGCCGAGCGGCGGAAAGCCCGGGAACAGCGTTCTTCTCCGACACTCTTGGCTTCTTTGCCTGTTGGTTCACCCGAACTTCTCTTCTCCTCCTC
>JAEUIR010000361.1 GCA_016795025.1 Phycisphaerales bacterium | reverse complement strand
AGGAACCAGCGCGACGCGCAGGCGGCCGCGCTTCAAACCCTTCAGCTCATCGATCGCCGATTCAAGGCGGGCCCAGACGTCATCGAGTTCCCGTACCGTTTTCAACACCTCCTCACCCGCTGCGGTCAGGACCACCGCGCGGCCTTCCTGCTCGAACAAGGGCAGGCCCAGGATATCGGCGATATGCTTGATCTGCAGCGAGACGGCTGGCTGAGTCAGATGTAGAGAATCGGCTGCTTTCGAAAAACTGCGATGGCGTGCTACAGCGGCGAAGATATCGAGCTGATGAAAAGTGATTCGGCGACGCGGCATTTATAAACCATAGTAAATGGAAAATCACATTTTATCTCATTGGACATGATGCTGCGGTGCAGGCACAGTGCACTCGACCGGAAAGAGCTACGAACCCTACCGGACTAACGGTCATGACTTTTCCAGACACCCCCGATCATGAAAGTCATGACCGTTTCCCTCTCCCCCGCGAGGGGGAGGGGAGATTCGTGAGTCGCTGACGCGACTTTCACATTAACCAATCAAGGAGAAAAGCATGCGCAATTACACCACCGACAGCGCCGAAGCCACGGCTCGCCTGATATCTCTCGCACTGCTCGCCGATGGTGGGCTGGACAATAGCGAACTGGACTCACTCGAAAAACACTCGATTCTTGATCAGCTCGGCATCACCCCGGATACCTTCGATCGGGTGATGCACGAATTCTGCAACGACGTACTGCAATCGGCGCGTTCCCCCAACATCGGGCAGATCGAGATTGATCCTGAGGTGATCACTCACCTTCTCGGCGACATTCGCTCACCGGCACTGCAAAAAAAGGTGCTGCGCGCGATGCTCGATATCGTCAATGCCGACTGGTGCATCAGCGGTGCCGAAGCGGTCCTCGTATCTCAGGCCATGAGCCGCTGGGGACTTGAACTCCACCAGCTGCCACCTTCCGGAAAAGCAGCAGACATCCGCCTGCCCTTTCAGATCGAAAGCCAGGAGAGCC
>JAEUIR010000360.1:317-1016 GCA_016795025.1 Phycisphaerales bacterium | reverse complement strand
CAGGCTGCATCAATGTCTTTTCCGCGACTGCGACGCACTTTGGCTACAATGTCGTATTTGGATAATTCTTTGATGTACAAATCAATGGCAGCATCAGAAGCTTGTTGAAATTCGCCATCATCAATTGGATTGTATTCGATTAAATTCACTTTACAAGGAACGTATTTGCAAAATTTCACCAACGCATCAACCGCTTCTTTGGTGTCGTTGATGCCTTTCCACACCACATATTCATAAGTGATTTTACTTTTGGTTTTTCGGTACCAATATTCGAGTGCTTCCTTTAAATCTTTCAGTGGAAAATTTTCGGAAAAAGGCATAATTTTAGCGCGAACCTCATCGATTGCTGAATGCAAAGAAACTGCCAATTTGAATTTGACTCCGTCGTCGGCCATTTTTTTAATCATTTTTGGAATGCCAGAAGTAGAAACAGTAATTCTTTTGGGCGACATTCCTAAACCTTCGTCAGAAGTTATCAAATCAATGGCTTTGATGACATTATTGTAGTTCATCAACGGCTCGCCCATTCCCATGAAAACAATATTCGAAAGTGGACGATTAAGGTACAAACGACTTTCTCTGTCAATTGCTACAACTTGATCGTAAATTTCGCCAGGCTCCAAATTACGCATGCGTTTCAAACGAGCTGTGGCGCAAAAATTACAATCCAAACTACAACCGACTTGCGAGGAAACGCAA
>JAEUIR010000360.1:0-307 GCA_016795025.1 Phycisphaerales bacterium | reverse complement strand
GCAAGCTGTTGTTCTTGTTTCAGTAGGAATTAAAACACTTTCCACCACCAAACCATCGTGCAAACGAACGGCATTTTTTACAGTTCCGTCATCGCTTCGTTGCATTTGATCGACTTTGATGTGATTGATGACAAAATTCGCTTCGAGCATGGCGCGCGTTTCTTTCGACACGTTGGTCATATCATCAAATCCGTGCGAACCTTTACTCCACAACCATTCATACACTTGATTGCCACGAAAAGCTTTATCGCCATTGGCTACAAAAAAATCGCGTAATTGTTCTTTGGTTAAACTTCGAATGTCTTTT
>JAEUIR010000035.1:26316-26553 GCA_016795025.1 Phycisphaerales bacterium | reverse complement strand
GCGCGCCCCGGCGGCCAGCACGGCCTCGTGGACCGATCGGCCGTACATGCCTTTGCCTCCGAAGGCCGGCAATATCGCGGGGTGAATGTTGAGCACGCGATTTCGAAAACGCGGGGGGATTCGCCAGAAGCAGAGAAATCCGGCCATCAGCACAAGCTGCACATCGGCTCTGGCGAGTGCGTCCGTGATCGCCGCCGAAAATGAGGCGTCATCGGAAAAATCACGGCGACGGATCAT
>JAEUIR010000035.1:0-26306 GCA_016795025.1 Phycisphaerales bacterium | reverse complement strand
GAGCGGGAGGCCTGCGTCGCGCGCGACCGCGACGCCGAGCACATCTGATCGCGAACTGATCACCAGATCGATTCGCGCGCCGGGCAAGTCGCCGGACTGGATGCACGCCAGAATATTGGCGAGGTTCGTCCCAGCGCCAGAGATCAGCACCGCGAGCCGAATGGGAGGATTGTTGCCGACAGAGGCCGCCATTTGCCGGATGATGCTACTAGCAGAGCCAATAAATTGCGATTTATCGGCGCGCGGGAGGGCTGCTGCCTGTCGCAGCGATCGTGCTCGCGCGAGTTGCCCGCAGTGTCGCGAATAGGTGCGGCTCGCTTATATTGATCGCATGAAATTCAGTCAGATTGGTCGCCTGATGTTCTCACTCGCTGCCGTTCTTTGGTTGGCCGCGTGCGAGTCCGGATCGCCGGGTCCGTCAAGCGCATTGGACCGCGAGCCGACTTTGGCGGAAAAAGCCGAGGCTGAACGGGCCAACAAGGTTGCGGTTCGCGGCGCTTCGAATGTGCAGGCGACAACGCAGGTTTCGCGGACCAACGGCGCCTCAGCCCTCGCGGCGGCTACTGCTCCGTCCGTACAACCGATTTCGAGGGCCGGAGCGGTCTCACCTGATATTGTGCTCGTCGATGCCGAACCGCTCTGTTCGGCTGAGGTGCTCTATCCGCTCCGCGAGCAAATCGCCAAGTCGCGCACGCAAACGACGCGCACCGGATTCATCGAAGATCTTTACCGCGCGGTGCGGCGACAGGCGCAGGAGGAAATCGGTCGAATTCTGATGTTTCGCGGAGCCTCGGCAAAATTCAGCGACGCTCAGAAGACGGCGCTCGATGGCTTTGTGAAGCGCGAGTTGAATCAACGCGTGGAAAGGGAGTTCGACGGCAGCCACGCTCGATTTGAGCTTCACCTGAAGGAACACGGGTTGACGCTGGATCAGTACAAGGCGGCGCAGCGACGGCAAATCGTGGTTCAACAGGAACTGTATGAGACGATTGTGCCGCAATTGAGATTGAGGCGAGACGAACTGCTGGCGTTTTATCGCGAGCATCAGGACCAGTACGTACAGCCGGAGTCCCGCGAATTGTGGATGATCGAAGCTCCTTTTGAGCGCTTTCTGCCGGAATGGCTGACCTGGGCGCGCGCGGATGCCGCTGCGCAAGCGCAGGCGCGTTTGAAAACCGTGCGACATATTCGCGAAGCCCACACGGCACTGAGCGAATCGACCTTTGCCGAGGTGGCGATGAAATACTGTCGTGGCGTGCATGCGAGCGAGGGCGGAGCATGGGGTCCGATCGGAAAGCCTTTGCAAGCGCCGTACGACCTTGTCTCATCGCCGATTTTCAAATTCAGCGAAGAGCAGGTAAGCGATCCGATCGAGACTGCGCTAGGTTGGTGCATTGTGAAATGCGGAAAAATCACGCCGCAGCGTGTCGTCCCGTTTGACGAAGTGCAGGACGAGATTCGCAAGGCCATGATGGACGAACGCTTTGCCACCTTGGCCGGCGAGCACGTCCGCCGGCTTGCGGAGCGAGCGTCGATTTCGAGCTTCGAAGCGTTCGTTTCGGAAACTGTGCGACTAGTGGCGACGAACTCGTGGCCGAGAAGCGCAGACGGAGTGGAATAAGACGCTTCGTGCGCATGCAGTCAAACGACGGCCACCCGGCTCGCCTGGCTCCCGGTCGGCGAATCGGGTGGCAGATCGCAAGCTTTGCGGCGCAGCGCAAGCGCCGCGGCGCACACGCCTCGCCCGCGACCGGTCCGTTGCGCCGGGGCGATTCGCTTTCGCCGTTCATCAAGAGCCGCGCCGTTCGCGCGGCGATACACGAAACGTAAACTGAGCCGAAGAAATGGCCTCGCGGTTGCAGATTCGCGAGCGGCCTTGGCCGCTCCTATAATCCCGCTCTCGCTCGTTCAGATGGTAGATACCGGTTGCTGAGGCGCGGTGATGATTGATATTCGACTGGTCCGTGAACACCCCGACGTCGTTCGGCGCGCATGCGAGTTGAAGGGCATGCGCTTTGACGTGGATCGAGTGCTGGCGCTCGATGCGCGCCGACGTGGTCTGGAGACTGAATTCAACGATTCGCGCCATAAGCAGAAACAGGCGGGGGAAACCATCGCCAAATCCGGCAAGGAGGAAAAGGCGGCTCTTCAAGCAGAAATGGGCAAGATCAAGGCGCGCTTGAAGGAGATTGAGGACGAATTGACGGTGATCGAGAAGGAAACGCACGAACTGATGCTGCTCGCACCTCAAATCCCAAGCGAGAAAGCGCCGATCGGTCGAACCGCTGAGGAGAACGTCGAGGTTCGTCGCGTCGGACAGCCGCGCAAGAAGGCCGACTTTGGTTTTGAGTTTCGCGATCATGTCGAGCTCGGCGCGGGGTTGAAGCTGTTCGACTTTGATCGCGGCGTGAAACTGGCCGGCTCGCGCAATTATGTGCTTACCGGAGCCGGCTCGATGTTGCATGAAGCGGTATTGCGGCTCGCCTGGGACACGATGCAACGGCGTCAGGTTCCATCGCCCGGCGACAATCAGAATCTGCTGCGGTTCACACCGCTGACCGTGCCGGTGCTGGTCAATGACAAGCTGATGTACGGAACCGGGTTTTTCCCGCTGCATCGCGACGAGGTCTATCTCGTCGAGCGCGATGAGCAGTCACTGGTCGGCACGGCCGAAGTGCCCGTGACGGGTTTGCACATGGACGAAGTCCTCGAGGAACGTGAGCTGCCAAAGTTATATGCGGCACGCAGCACGTGTTTCCGCCGTGAAGCCGGGGCGGCCGGTCGCGACACGCGCGGGCTGTATCGCATTCACTATTTCGACAAGATGGAGCAGGTGGTGATTTGCCGGGCCGATGCCGCCGAGGCGGAGTATTGGCATACGCAGATCATCGCGAACGCCGAAGCAGTGCTACAAGCGCTGGAATTGCCGTATCGACTGATGGAAGTGTGCACTGGCGACATGGGCCAGGGCAAGGTTCGCATGTACGACATCGAAACGTGGATGCCCAGTCGCGACGGCTATGGCGAAACGCACTCGGCGAGCAGCTTTCATGATTTTCAGGCGCGCCGGATGAACATCCGCTATCGTGACGCGGCCGGTAAGGTGCATGTTTGCTATACGTTGAACAACACCGTGATCGCGTCGCCGCGAATTCTCATTCCGCTCATCGAAAACCACCAGACCTCAAACGGCGGGATCGACATTCCCGATTCGCTGCGGCCATACATGAACGGCATGGAGCGCATCGCGGGCTGCGGATAGCGCGGTTCGCGCCGCGGGCGATCATTCCCGAAACACGATTCCGGCGGCACAGGTTACGTGCGTGTCAGCAGGATAATTCGTCGCCTGATGATAGCGCGTGATGCGGCACTTCATGCCGGGCAGAGCGCGTAGCATCGCGTAGATGCACCCGATACTGCATATTCCGGTTTCGTTGTCATTGGCGCGCACGGCGGCGACGAATTCGTCTTCGCGCCGCAACGCGCACAGGTCGAGCAGGCGGCGATCAGACGCTTCGAGTTCGATCATGCATTCTGGCGTCACGCGCGCGGCGTCTCCGAAGTGCGTGCCGACGTGACTGAGGTCGGCGCTGGCGATCACGACCGTCCGGCCCGCGCTATTGTCGATCAGCTCTGCCAGCGCGTCGGCGAAATCCAGCAAATCCGGGCCGATCCCGTCGCGTGGAGCGGCTCCAGACGGGCCGGTGGGATCAGGGCACAGGACCGGCACGACGCTGAATTTGCGGTGCGGCTGTGCGGTTTGCAGCAGATGCGTCTGCAATTCGATCGAATGCTCCGCAGCGTGGTCCATTTCGTGGCGGCGGATCGACTGCCCGAGGCGCGCTTCGAGTTGCTCAATGAAAGCGAGATCGGTCGCGACGAGCCCCAGCGGCGTCAGAAAGTCCTTGCCCGTAGCCACAACGCTGCGGCAACGCCCGTAGTGATTCGTGCCCAGAATGACGTATCGATCCGCGGGGCTTGCGGCGATCAACGTCGCGTACGCATCCGCATAGCACGGGCGGCCGCGGGCGTAATCGAGGTGCGGGGCGATGAATCCGCGAAGGTCGCCGACGGGCGTGGCGACGCCCTCGGCAATCAGCGATAGAATCTCGGATCGCAGCGCGTGCTCCACCGGCCAACGGGCGCGATTGTCGCGCGCGGCAGCGCGGCGATACTGCTGTTCGCGCAGCGCATATGCGTTTTCATAGCGCTCGGTGTGCAGCAGCAGCGCATCGTCGAGCGATTCGATCAGCGCGTCGATTTGTTCGTGTGAGATTTCAGCATCGAATTGCCGCTTCACGGCCGCCCGCACATCCGCGTGCGTGCGGTTGCCGTCGAGGTGCGCGAGCACGAAGTAGCCCGCCGCGGTGACAGCCAACGGGCCGGCCGCGATACCGGAATAATCATGCAGCGCGAAAAAGAGCTGACCGCCGTCGCTGTGAAAGGGCGTGGCGTTGACCGGGCGCATTGCGGGCAAGCGCGTGGGAACGCTGTCTGACGGCATGGGGCGCGGGTCTCCTCAAATCCGTTGAAATAATATCATCGGATGAAAATCAGCGCGCGAATCCTGTTGCATGCGAATTCGCTTCGGGCGACCGGGGTGGGCAACAAAATAGAAGCGTGATCAAAAGGGAGTACTCCCGCGCACCGCAGGGCAATGTTGGACGCATGAACAACTCGTTGAACAGGCGAAGACGCCGGGCGGTTGATGAATATCAGGGGCGACGTTCCGTCGCCTCGACATCTTCTTCCAATTCCTCGACTTCGCGCGCCGTCGGATAATGCGCGCCAAGGAGCGGCACCAACACGCCAGGCAGCGCCCAAACCAGCTTAATCAAGCGGATGGCGAGCGCGAACGTGACCGCCTGAGCGCTGGTGGCGAGGCCCTGGTGCGTGAAGAATTGAATGAACGCCCATTCCATTACGCCGAACGCCTGAGGCGGAGAAATCGGAATGGCGGCCATGAGCTGCCCGATCGCGACGTACACCAGGCATTGGCCGAATGACGCGGTCATGCCGAGTGCGAGCGACATCTGATAGGCGCTAACCATCACAAAGAATTGCAGAATCAGCGTTGACGCGACAGACACGATCAGCAGCATCGGGTGGCGCCGCATTGCGACGATCGCGCCGCCGATTCTCAGAATGTGATGCCCGAACGGCAACCGTTCCGCGATGTCGCGCAAGCGCAACAGTGCGCGAATGCGGCGGCTGAACACGAGCGGCGAGCCGAGCGCGAGGGCCGCGAGAATAACGAGCATCGGCCGGGCAATGTTTCCGAAGCGCTGCTCATCCCAGGATACGGCGATCATGATGGCAGCCAGCAGAACCATGCCGAGCAGTCCGACGGCGCGATCCAGAAAGACGGTTGTGACGGCTTCGGTTCGTTTAGGCGTAAGCCGCGTGAGATAGTACGCCTTAAAGACGTCGCCGCCGGTCGTGCCGGGCAGCGCAAAGTCAAAAAAATTGCCGGCCAGACTGAGCTTGGCCGACATCCAGGTGGACACGCGGATTTCCTGAATCGCAAGCATCCACACCAGTCGCAGCGATTGCAGAATGGGAACCGGAAAGAACAGCAGGATTGCCAGCCAGGCCCGCCAGAGATCGACGCGCTGAACCACGCCGGCGATGCCGTACTCGATGTCCGGAGTCGTTTCATTGTCGATGCGGTGTACATCACTCAGGCCGAGCGTAACGCGCTCCCCATCGCGCAACACGACGAAGGAATCGCCGCGATCTTCCAGCAACCGAACGGCGGTCCGAGGCGCGTCGCTCAGGTGGATTTCGTCGTGCCAGCGGACTTTTGTGACCAAATACCAGATTGCCGCGGCGCACAGACCGTAGCGCAAAAGCGGCAATATCCAGCGAAAGCGGCGTTTCTTCATTCAGATTGTGCGGCGGCCGGCGGATCGAAATAGCGAGGGTTCATTGCCGATCAACGGAACAGCCCATAGCGGACGATGCACAGCAGGGCTTTCACGCCGTCCTTCCATGTGATCTTCTTGCCTTCTTCGTAAGAGCGGCCGGAATAGCTGATGCCCACTTCATAGATGCGCCATTTGCCGCGCGCGATTTTCGCGGTGATTTCAGGCTCGATTCCGAAACGATCGCTGTTGATGCGAAACTCCCGGATGACCTCGGTTCGCATCACTTTGTAGCAGGTCTCCATGTCGGTCAGATTCAAATTCGTGAACATGTTGCTGAATGTGGTCAGCACGCGATTTCCGACGTAGTGCCAGAAATAAAGCACACGATGCTCGTCGCCGCCGACGAATCGTGACCCGAAAACGACGTCGGCGCGGCCGTCGAGAATCGGCCGCAGCAACTTTGGGTATTCGCGCGGGTCATACTCAAGATCCGCGTCCTGAATCAGCACGAAATCACCGGTGACATTCTCAAATCCGGTGCGAACCGCGGCGCCCTTTCCGGCGTTTTTTTCCTTCTTAATCACGCGAACCGGCGCGTTGGGAAACTTCTGGGGAATTTGAGCGTACAAATCGCGCGTGCCGTCGGTGGAGCAGTCGTCGATGAGGATGATCTCGCGATCGACGGGAATCTGCACGTCGAGCACGCGGCGCAGAATCTCAAACAGCGTATCTTTTTCGTTGTAAACCGGAATCACGATCGATAGTTTCATTCTACTTCCGTGAAATTGCGCCCGCGCGGGCGTCGTCGGCCGCGCCCGACCGATCGCCGCGCAAGCCGAAAATGGTATCGCATTCTTCGGTTTTGTTCGATGGCGAGCGACGCGACCGCGCGATAATCGGGGTCTACGCGATTCGCACGGTCTCGCGGAGTCGAAGGATCGGAATTCGCCTGAAAACGGCCGCATTGGCATTGGCGGCATACGCTTCGAGAGGTACGCGCGCGGCGATGTGATCGAGCAATTCGCGTTCGCGCGGCGTGCGGTCGAATGGCATGCGGCGATATTCGATCCAGGTGGCTGCGAGTGTCTCCAGCAACGTGCGAGTCGGGTCGGAAATCCACGCCAGGCCTGCGAAGACGAGGAGGGCGGCGGATTCGAGCTGCGCGTCGGCGTGGTTGGCGATCATCAGATGCCGCACGGCGATGGCCGGTCGATTCGCGTCAAAGCACCGGCAGCCCGCAACATAGCGAGCGACCGCGCAGCGCGGCTGCTGCCGCAGGCGCGCGGCGACTCCCGCGGGCCAATCGCTCCACGAGCTTTGGTCAAACCAGGCGAGACCTGATGAGAAACCGGGGCGCACGACGGGGATTCTAGCGGGGCGACAGTACGATCGTCACGGCCTGTTCGCCGGGCGAAATGGTGTATCGATCGACGCGAAACACGCGCACCAGGCCAAAACGCGCCTCGACCTCCGGCGAGTCAAGCAACTGCGCAAACCAGGATGGAAAAACAATGAGATACGCCACATCGCGGCTTTTCGCAAAATCGTGCATCGCGGCGGCGTCGCTGCGCATCCGGTGCAGTGCCGGGCGATCGAATGCCAGCTCATGAGCATTCAACCCGACCAGATCGATCGTGCGCCGCCGGCCAAAATATCGAATCGCGCCGGCGTCGTTGACGCATACCGCTTTTTGCGGCGCGACGTTGTTATTCACCCAGTGCCCGATGGCCACCTGGGAGGCATTGATGTTGTCGCAGTTCCACGCGAAATCCATCCGTCGCTCCGCGAGCCTGCGCGGATAGGTCCACGCGGCCATCAGCACCAGCAGTGCGCCAAGTGCCGCAAGAGCCAAGCGGCCGCGACCGGCGGACGCGGTTTTCGAGGCTGGTATACCCGCATGCGTTGCTTGCCCCGGAATCAACCTGGAAGTTCCGATGCCGAGCCAAACGAACAGAAACGGAATGATGGGGGCGGCATAGCGCGTCCAGTAGAAATAACCGCCGCGCACTTCGGGCATTCCGTGAGTGTAGGCTTGAAGCAGCGGCGCGAACCCGCCGTCCGCGCCTCCTGCGCCCCGGGGAATGTCGCGCGAAACCGCGGTTGCAAGCGTGAAAATCAGCGGAAACGCAAGGACGACAAGTCCCGCGAAGCGCGGTCGCCGCGTGAGTTGCGCTGCACCGATCGCGGCGAGCACCGCACCCGCGCCGAGCCAGTTGCTCGGCATTGGCCATAGAATTTCGCGCACAATGCTCACCAACGATTCGGCCGGATGTGCCGTTGAAAATTTGACATAGAACGTGTTGGGCAGCGGGTGCCCAGTGGTCAGAAGACAGTATCCCGCCCACAGCAATCCCGCGACGCCGAGCGGAATCGACAGCCGCCGCAAGGCTGGGCGTCGCTCACAAAAGACAGCCCCGCGCCACACGATGGGCGCGGCCATACCAACGATCATTCCCAGCAGAATGAATTCCGGCCGCGTCCAAAACGCCAGCGAGATCAACACGCCTGCCGAAAGCCACTTCTCGCGCTCAATGGCCACAACGGCCCACAAGCCGCACGCACCGGCCAGGCAGACTTCCATGCCGGAGACTTGCGAGAAGGCCAGCAGTGGCGTCGCGCCGCACATGATCGCGGCGGCGGTTGCGGCGAGCCGCGCGCTACTGAGCGCGACGACCACTTCGAAGACGCCGATTGACATCGCGGCACCGGTCATAATCCCAAGCAGTTTCAGCGAAACACCGATGTTCAAACCGGTGGCCCAGCTCAACCAGTGAGCGATCGCACAAACGAGCATCCAGGTGACGCTGGTAAAGCCGGCTTCGGCAGATTCGTTGTAGCGCGGCACAAGCGACGTGGCGATGGACCGGCCGTAGACCAGGTGTATCCAGGCGTCATCGAGCGGAAAGCCCGTAGCGGCCGCGCCAGAAGCGGGCATTGCGACCATTTCTGTTGCGCTGTTGGCAGCATGATTGAGTGGTGTTTTGTGGCCGCCAAGCCTGTCTTGAAAGGACGGCTCTGTATCACGCATGAACCACATGCCCAGCGCGATGTGCAGGGCGAGGAGAGCGGCCCATGCGGCGAATCGTGACAGGTTGAGTGGGTCTGGGAGTGTGTGGCTGCGCCGCTGTGCGAACTGTGGTTCGTCCGGGCGGGCCCGCGATTCGTCAGGCGGATTGAGTTGGTGACTGGCGGACATTGCGGGTTTTTAAGGGCAGACGCGAGAACGTGCCAGACGTGGCCGGCGAGCAAAAGAAGCATCTTCGCCCACCCTGCCGCGGAGTGTGAGGCGCGCTGGCGCGTGCGGAAACCAGCCACAGATTGAATCGCCAAACGGGAGTTCGAATTTCAAACGACCGGTGGTCGGCAGAACGAGGGGAAAAAGGGTGAGTGACGGGGCTCGAACCCGCGACCCCAAGGACCACAACCTTGTGCTCTAACCAACTGAGCTACACTCACCATCGAACCGAGACCGGATATTTTAGCCGAGTTTGAGTGAAGGTCCAACGTGGCAATGGACATGGAAACGTCGGAGAGCCGCGACCGGTTCGGGCGCTTGCACGGGGCAGAGACGCCACCACGCGGGCACGGAATTCGCGCGTGACGGGTCGCGGAGCCGCGCGGCAGCGGCTCCGCACGTCTATCAACACGCCTGCCCGGACGGTTTCTCACAAAATGGAGAGAGCCGGTCAGCACCTTGCGATGTCGGCCGACTCTCTTCCGCTGGGTGTGGGTACGTCTAAAGGCCGGCTGTTCAACCATCTGCCGGCGGTTACGAGCATTTTGACCTGCGCGAAACACGCCGAGTCGCGGCTGCGCTCTCAATGAGCATCACTTTCGGCGATGTTGCTGCTTCGCACGTCATGTTGCAGGTCTGCGAGCCGTGCCGAGGATGAACATCCTCAGCACGACTCGAAGCCTCATCCGCTCATTCGCTACGCATCACGGCTTGCAGAACGGCGGAAATAGTACGCTTCCATGGCGGATCGTCACTGAGCAAAGCACGCCGCCCGGTCCTGGATACGTCAAGGTCCAGAATCCGACATGCTGCGCGCAATCCGCATTTTCTTCGCACGCGTGCAGACACGAGTTCGGAACGGTCGCCAGCGGGCACGTGTTCGCGCCGTCCTGAACGACATACAACTTGCAGCGGCGTCCGCCGCCGCCGGTCAAAGCTGCGACGAACGGATCGATGTCGAAGTTATTGACGACGCCGTCGCAGTTGATGTCGGCATTTACCCACGGGCAGTTCGGAAACGCCGCGGTGTACCCGTCCGAATCCGTCAACAGTTGCACGAATGGATCGATGTCGAAGTTGTTCGTGAAGCCGTCGCAATTCACGTCGCCATTACCGCAGCCATTGTCGGTGCCGGCGATCGGGCAAGGACCACAGGTCGAGCCATTGCCTCCGTAAACACCTTCGACGGCGTCGCACGCGGCTTGTGTTACCACCTGGCAACTAACACCCAGGCAGCAGGCGCCGGTGGTGACTGCGCATGGATTGGGATCGCAGGCGCTGCCTACGCCCTGGAATGTTCCGCCGGCCGTCGCGCAGTTCGCGGCGTTGCGGAGCACGCAGTTCGTGCCGATGCAGCATGCACCCACCGCCGAGGCGTCGCGCTTGTAGAACGCAACGCCGACTTCGGTGTCACTGAATAGACAGGTGGCGTTCAAAATCGGCAACAGGAACCATTCGCCGTTGAGGCCGTCCCAAAGAACGGTGGGTTGGGTTTCCCAGTTTGTGTCATTCGCCCAGAGGGTGAATTCGTCGGGGGGGTTGCCAACGTCCGGCTGGCCTGGACGGGCGAGGCCGTTCGGGTTGCCGCCGTCATCTCGAAAGCCCCACATGCCATATTTGGGCCCGGCCCATCCGAGCGGGGCCGTTGTGGTGGTTTGGTCCTGGGCTTCGAATAGCGCACCGGTGAATTGACCGGTGTTTGCGTCGAATGCGGTGGCGAGCGCCAGCGTATAAGCCCCTTCACCATCAGCGGGGAAAGGTAGATTGCCCGAGCAAACTTCCATGCCGAGATAGATGGTGAACGCGTTGACCGGTCCGTAGTCGAAAATCACGGTCCACAGAGGTCCGTCGCCCGGCCAGCCGGGCAGACCGTCATTGCCTACGCCGTGGAGATAATTCGGTCCGGGGTCGCCAAGGTTGAACAGGAAACCGTCGAACGCGAACGAATCATGCATCGTGAGAATGGCGTATAGCTGAGTCGGGACGGGGGGATTGTTGTTCCATACACCGCGGAACACGCCCATGCCATATTGAGCGCCGGCATGCGCGACCGCGTCATATCGGAAATCCTCAACAAATGCGTTTGCGCGGGCGGTGTCCGGCGCGGCCGTCGAAACAAAGAAATATCGCGAGCCGGCGGCCGCCGGGATACACTCGCCGCCTTCGCGATTGCCGGTGTTTTCGTTGACTTGAAGCGCGTCGTATATTTCTGCGCCGACGCAATTGCCCCAAGGCTGGGGTGAACCGGCGATTCCGCCCTCGTCGCGGCTGCAACCATCAATCCAGCCAGTCACTGGCCGGCCGTCGGACCCAATAATCATGTAGCGCAGCGGCAATAGCAGCGGATCATCCGCGGCCCCAGGCTCGACGGTGGCAACCACGGCTCGTCGATCAGCGGCGGCCAAAGCGCACGCGAACAACGCGAATGCACCCAAGGCGAACTTTCTCATGTCGGGCTCCTCAGAAATGAAATTACGTGACCAGAGCCTCGGCGCGCGAAGGCGCGACCGAGGCGCACACCGAGCGGAACTGCACTAATCCCGCAAAAGCGCGCCGTCGAACTACGAACATGAGTCAAAATGACGGCGCTAACGGTTCAAACTGAACGAAATGGCGCGAGCGGCATTCGCCGTCCGGTCTGATTATTATCTATGCGCAATCGTGCCGAAAAAAGCAAGGAAATATTAGCCGCAGCAGAAAAAAATCTCCCGTCATGCACTCGATTGTGGTATGAATCGACGCTGGGTCGTGCGACGTGAAGTGCACCGACCAGGTCGATCCGCGCGTATGCGACGAATCAGGAAACGCTAAACATCAGGTGAATTCGATGAATCCAGTGCGATTTGCGTTGGCGCTAACAGCCGTATTGGGAGTCACTTGCATTGCAAATGCCGATGATCAGGCAGTGCTGAATCTCGCTGGCGTGCGATTTCAGCATGCGACCAATCAGAACCGAAGCAGTAATCCGGATCAAATTGACGCGAGTGATGGATATCGATACGTGATCACCGGCTCCGTGCGCGGCGAAAGCGGCATACTGGGCATTCTGTATCCGAACGCGACGCCGATCGAAACGATACTGGAGACATTCCAGCCCGGCTCATCGGAAGCGCTCGCGGACGAGGTTTACAACGCGGGCGGAGCGTTGCCGATCGAAGTGCAGAACCAGCGGTTCGAAGGCTCGACCGTGCTGCTCGGCATCACCGTGACGTTTGGCGCGACGCTCGCTGCGGGCATCGACGCGAATGGGTTTGTCTACTTCACGATGACCGAAGTCGTGATGTTGCCGAGCTCCGGTCCGCTTCGATTGGGGACGATGGTGTTCACGTCGGGAAGCGTTACGATGACTCGCATTCCGGCGATTGCGGGCGATATGAACTGGGACGGTCTGGTGAATAACTTCGACATCGACGCGTTCGTGTTCGGGCTGAGCGACCCCGTGCTTTACACGACTGCGTATGGTTTTTCGCCGCTTTATCCGGGGGATATTAATCGGGACGGCGAGTTCAACAACTTCGACATCGACCCGTTTATCGAATGTCTCGCGAACGGTGGCTGCCCATAGTCGATTTCCAGAGTGAAACGGCACGGGCGATTCGCCGATAACCGCCAAAGCCGGCGCAGCGGATCAGCAGATGCTGCCGGTTCAGGCGGGCCGCGAACTATTCAAGCGCACTATCGTCGATAGAATAGCGCGACATCGCCCCGCGCGGCCTCGTTCGGCCGGGTGCCTGGGCTGCCGCGCCATCCAGTGAGCTTTGAACGAGATGAGCCAAGCCGCTGATAGCCCCGCGCAAGGGGTTCCTGCCTCCAGCCCGCCCGGTCAGCCCGACGCGGCGCACGCGCCCCTTGGCAGCATTGACGCGATCCGGCCGATGGTGGCCGAAATCCGATCGCGGCTGGCGTCGATCGCGGCTCGCGAAATCGCGCTTCAACGGCGCGAGCAAGAGCTTTCGCAGCAATTAGCTGAGTTGAAATCCGCTGCCCGCGCAAGCGCCGCGCATGAGATGCGCGATACGCGGTCGCGGCTTGAGAAGCATAGCGACGAGTTGAACGCCCAGGCGATCGAACTCGCGGCGCGGGCGGGCGGCCTCCAGCGAACCGAAGCGGCGCTCGCGGCGCGCGAGTCCGCGCTCGATGCGCGACGGCAGGATGTTGAACGCCGGGCTGCGGAGCTCGAGGCGCGCGAGCGTGGCGAGGACGCGCGGCGCGCGGAACAGGACGCGGCGATCGTCAGCCGCTCTGACGCGCTTCGCGAAAAAGAGCGCGAGCTCGAGCGGCGCCTGGTCCGGGCGCGCGATGAGATCGTGCGCCAACGCACGGAGCTTCAGGATCAGGGGATCGCGGCGGAACGGCGCGTCGCGGAGCTCGAAGCGCGGACAGCGGGGTTGGCCGCGCAGGATGCCGACTTGCAGCGGCGCATCGCGTCGCTCGAAGCGGATGTCGGCGAGCTTGAAAAGCGGCGATCGGATCACGAGGCCGCTCGGCGCGAGCTTGAACGGCGGCAGCATCAGGCGCACCAGCTCGGCACGCAATTGGAGCAGCAACGACATATTCTCGCTGATCGCCAGCGCGATCTGGAACAGCGCTCGCAGCAGATGCGCAAGCAGCGTGAGAAATTCGTCCAGCAGGTTGATGAATTCAAAAATCAGCAGGCGGCGATTGCAGAACAGCGCAGCGCGCTCGAACAGCAGGCGCGCCGCGCGGCCGCACGCGAACATCAGATTGAAGCCCAATCCCAGCGTGTCGCGGAAGATGCGCGGGCGCTGGATGAGCGCGAGCGACACTTGGTCGAGCGATCCGACGCGCTGGACGTCCGGCTCCGCGAATTGACGGAGCGCGACGCCGAATTACAGCGGCTGCGCGACGACTTGTTTGTGCTGCGCGAGTCGCTGGAGCTGCGCGACGCCGAAGCGCGTCAGACGACGCTCGCTGTCGAGCTTGAGCGACAGGATTTGATCCAGCAGCGATCGTTGCTGGAGCGCGCACACGATGATCTCGCGCAATCGCGCGTTGAGTTGGACGCGCGCCGGGATGGTGATCTGGCCGAACTATCAGCGCGGCGTGATGAGCTCGATCGCGCGCAGCGTTCGCTGGTGGCCGCGCCGCGCAGGTGGCTGCTGCGGTCGGCAGCGCTCTCGCTGGCCGCGGGCTTTCTGATCGGCCCGATGGTGGCGGCGTGGGCGCCGGTGGCGTATGTCGCCTCGGCGTCCGTGGTCGTGCGTTCGTCTCCTGACGGTGTCGAACAATCAGCGATTCGACATGCGGGAATGCTCGCCGACGCAGAGAATCTGCGAAGACTCGCCGAATCGAATCCCGATGCCTCGGATCGCGAGCCAGTCGATATTGCGACCGAGTCAAGCCAGGCGACCGTCCGCCGATCTGGTGCGCAATTGACGCTTGAACTGCGCGGTTCCAGGGCGGATGCACTGCGGGATTTAGCGCGGGAGTGTGCTGAACGCTATGTCGAAACGGCGCGCCAGACGCGACGCGCGGTCGATCCGGCGCGATCGGCAGATTTATCGAGGAGTCGGGAAGAACTCTCAGCGGCCTCACGCGAACTGGAAAAACAGATCGCGGACAATCGCGCGCTTCTGGCGCTGATTCCACCATCGAATCGCGATGCAATCCTTGCCGAAACCCGTGCGCTGGATTCGCAACGTCAGCAGACAGGGGAGCGGTTGGAGGCGGCGCGCCGCGATCTGGACGATTTGCTCGTGGGCCGCCGACCGGAAGGCGTCATCGATCCATCCGCACTGACGGCGGCGCTCGATTCGGATGTCGTTTATCAGGAAGATTGCAAGGAGCTCGCGGAGCAGATTCGCCGCTATCGCACGGAGCTGGCCGTCGCGATGATCGCAATGATTGAACCGATTTCGAGTTTGCGCGCTTCGGCGGCGGACCTCCGCACACTGATTACGGAGCAGCGCGGACTGCAACCCCCGGCGGCGGTCGCGTCGTTGCTCGAATCACTCGCCGGCGATGTTGAGACGTTCGAAAAGTTCATCGCGGAAGCGAGTGATCAGTGGACGCGACGTCGAACCGCGCTGGAGCGCGACGCAACGGCGAAATCCGTTGGCGCGGACCTTGAGGAGGCGCTTGCACAACTGGTCGATCATCAGCAGCAGGCTTCGGATCTCGGCCGGCAGGTGCAAACCCGTGTGGATGCGTTGTCGCGAGCGCTGGCCGCTCAGATCGGCCGGCTAACGGATGAATCCGACGGAAGCACGCGGGCAGTGGTCGTCGCCGGACTATTGCGCAGCCAGGCGGCCACGCTTCTGGAGCGTTCGAAAACCGCCAGCGAAGCTGCTGCTGCGGCCGACCCCACGACGAGTTTTCAGCTTGACGCATGCGATCGGCAATTGCGCGGTTTGCGCACCAGAATGCAGCAGCGCCGCGACGCGATGCGACAGCAGTTGCAACTAGAGGCGGATCGCCACGCGAGCGAGAATCACGCTGCGACGATGGATCGCCTGCGAAAGGCAATTGCCGCCGACGAGGCGGAGCGGGAAACGGCGATTCAAACACTGGCGATTCGCCTGGACGAATTGCGCGAGTTGGATGAGCAGGAGGTGCGGCGGGGAGCGCTCAATAAGCAAATCGAATTACTGACCGGAGAGTTAGTGCGTGTGAATGGCGAAATCGCAAAAATCGAGCAAATGAGTTCAGGCTCGGGCGATTCCGGCGTGCAACACGACGTGCTGGAATTCGAAGGCGTTGCGATGCGGCGCGGGGGTTTTTCGCCCATTGCGGCGGGCATGTTGGCCAGCGCGGCGGTTTTCATCGCGTGTGTATTGATGATCGTGCGTCGCCCCGCACCGAGAGTTCGCGCTACGTGATCCCGCGGTTCAAGGCGGCGGGCATGACCGACAAGATGCTGGTGCTACAAAATCACGTCGGGCCAGGCGAAGTTGCTGAAGATTCCGCCGGTGTGGAGAAACACCACAGGGCGTTCCTTTCCGAGATTTCCCGCGCGTACCATTTCGAGCAGCGCGCAAAATGCCTTGGCTGTGTAGACGGGGTCGAGGAGAATCGCCTCAATGCGCGCGAGCAGCCGCAAGCCGTCGATGGCTTGCTGATATGGAATTGCATAGCCTTCTCCGACGTAGCCGTCGATAAACGCGATATCCTCGGCTGATGTCTTGATCGGGAGAGCGAACTGCTCGATGGACTCGCTGCATAGCCGCGAGATTTCGCGCCGGTGGTGTTCAACGTCGTCGCTGACCGGCACGTTCCAGATCGACCAGTCCCCGCATCCGCACAAGAGCTTGCCCAAGTGCAGACCGGCGGCGGTTCCGCATGAAGACACGGCCAGGACGATATCGCATTTCCTGATATTGGCGGCGTGGAGCTGATCGCGAAGCTCGCGCGCGGCTTCGATGTAACCCCAGCAGCCCAGCGGCTCGGACGCGCCGGCGGGCGTGAAGCGCGGCCGGCGACCCTCGCGCTTTAGTTCGGCGGAAAGGCGCGAGAGAATCGCATTTTTGTTGGCCGACAGATCCTCACGCGAAAATGCCATCGTCTGAGCGCCAAACAGCGAATCCAGCAGTTGGTTGCCCGCCACGCCGGCCGGCGGTAGTGGGCGAAACAGCAGCACAGCCTGCATGCCGAGCCTGGCGCAGGCCGCGGCCGTCGCGCGGCAGTGATTCGACTGGCACGTGCCTTCGGTAATGATCGTGTCGCAGCCCGCGCGGCGCGCGTCGGCCAGCACGAATTCGAGCTTGCGCACTTTGTTGCCGGATAGCTCAAGACCGGTCAGATCGTCCCGTTTGATCCAGATATCCGCGTCCAGCGATTCGCTGAGGCGATCGAGCCGGTGCAGAGGCGTCGGAAGGTTGGCGAGTCGGATGCGTTCGGGAGTGTTCATCGCGAGTTTTGCTTCAATTGCGTCTTTCAGCCGAGATGAAGAAGAACGCACCGCACGCCGACCGGCCGGTCATGCGGGTGGTGCCGCACCCGACATGGATGCGGCCACGAGACAGCCAAACCCAAGCAACATCAGGCTGGAAATCGACAGTGCTGTCCAACCGCGCCAATTTCCGCCCGCTGAGTTCGACAAGCTGATAATCGCCAGCACGAGTCCGGCTGCGGCGAATATCAGTGTGCCGCAGGAGCCTGCGACCGGCACAGCGGGGTTGGCGTGTTCGTTCATATACTTCTCGGCGGCCAGAGACGTAGGCGGCTCGCCGTGCTCTTTGTAATACTGCATCGCAATCGCGAATCCCCAAATGAACAACGCGATGAATATCGCCACTGCAAATGAAACGCACACCAGCGCCGCGTTGCCCCAGGATTTCGCTGCGCGGGCGGCCGGATTGGTCGCAGCCACGCTGAATGGCGGCGGAGGCGGAACCGTACCGTATTGTGCATAGGCGGCGGCCGCGCCGGGCTCGGCATTGCTTGGGCGCGCCGCCGGAATGGCGCTCTGAACGAGCGTTGACTGTTCCGGGGCGGTGACAACCCGGCGGCAATATGGGCACGTGACAGCCTGGCGCGCATAAGCGTCATCGACCTCGATCGGCTGGTCACATTGGATGCAGCGGAACTGGATCGGCATGTGTATTAGCCTCGATTGCGTATCGCGCCGTGCCACCTCTTCCGGGGCACGCGGCGGCGTGGCGAATCCTAACCGAATCAGAGCGTGATGTGGTGCAGCTCGCGCTGTTCTTGAACAGCGCGAGCTACGCGCGCCAGACACGGCATGCGGCGAGCGCTATGCCGGATGCTTCGAGCAGATCGCGAACGCTTCGGGCGATCGCCGGCGAGTTATCTGTGTCGGAATGAATGCAAATCGTCTCGGCGAAAACGGCGGTGGCCGTATCGTCGATGCAACGCACCTGGGCATGTCGCACGAGGGCAAGCGCCTGCGCGGCGGCCGCATGCGGATCGTCGATCAGCGCCCCAGGAACCGAGCGGCTGCGTAATCGGCCGTCGGGCTCATATCGGCGATCCGCAAAGGCCTCGACGATCGGCGTGAGGTAATAGCGCGGCGCGAGCTCCAGCAGCACCGCGCCGGGTGGGCCGATCACAGCACAGAAACCTCCGACGTCAACGATCGCCGACAGAACAGCTTCAGCGACGGCTGCATTTTGGGACGCGTCGTGGTACAGCGCGCCGTGAGGCTTGACGTGCGCTGCTGATGCGTCGAGGACGGCGACGACGCCGAGCAGGGCTTCAAGCTGGTCGCGCAGCGCATGCTGCAAATCCATCGCGCTGATCTTGAAGCTGACGCGGCCGAAATTCTCGCGATCGGGGTATGAGGGGTGCGCGCCGATCGCGACATTCGCATCTCGGGCGGCGGCGATCATTTGCCGCATCGTCGCTTCGTCGCCGGCGTGGCCGCCGCAGGCGATGTTCGCTGACGAGATGATCTGAAGCAGGGCGAGATCGCGATCGACGTGGGCGGGCAGCGCCGATTCGCCCAGGTCGCTGTTCAGGTCAATGTGGTCGCGCGGAGTCACGTGGTCTGCGGCTTCCTGTCTGAGTGCGTGCATTGAACAGGCGGGCACTGTTCGTGGAGCTTGTGGTCCTCGTCGCGAGCGATGGCGCGGGCCGCGTCGAGCGCGACCTCCATCAATCGTACCGGTGCGCCAGGGCGAAGCTGACCAATGCGGTGAAGATCGGCGTGAATCACGCCCGCGATGATCGGATAGCCGCCGGTCGTGGGATGATCGACGCCCAGAATAATGGGCTCGCCGCCCGGCGGTAACTGGATCGCGCCATGAAACATTCCCTGGGTCACTAACCGGCCGTCTGGCGCGGTTGAGATGTCGGCATTTTCCAAGCGAACTCCCATCCGGTTGGAACGACTCGAAACTGTGAGTTCGACAGATAGTAAGGCCTGGTACGCCGGTTCGCCGATCGCTGCGACATGCGGACCGCGCGTCACGCGAATGGCGGAAGACCGATGCGAGTGCGCGAAAGCGGATTGTAGCGCGGCCCCGGCTTGGCGCGGCGGAGCGAAGGCGTCCTGGCCGATCGGCAGAATATCTCCGGAGCGCAGCGATCGGCCCTCGAATCCGCCGAATGCGCCGGCGAGACATGTTGAGCGGCTGCCGAGAACCGGCAACACGGCAACACCGCCGCGCACGCAAAGATATGCTCTGGCGCCGCTTGTCAAGCGGGCGATTCGAACGCGGTCGCCGCAATGCATGACGATCGGATCGAGACGCGCCGCGTGGCCGGACTCGCCGCTGGAGCGCCGTACGTCGGCGTTGAATTCAGCCCCGGTCAGCGAGACGACCGCATCGGTCAAAAGCTCGAACTCCGCGCCGATGAGCGTCATTTCGATGCCGGCCGCGTCATCGGCATTTCCGAGGAGCCGGTTGCCGATGATCAGCGCGCGCGCGTCGGCCGCGCCGCCGGCCGGCACGCCGATGGCGGTGTGGCCCGGTCGGCCCAAATCCTGAACCGTGGTCTGCGGGCCGGGCAGCAAAACTCGAATTCCGGCGTCAGGCATCGTGTTCAACCACCTGAGCGAATTGATCGCGTGAGATTGGAACGAAGCGCACGCGATCTCCGATCGCGAGATGCGCGGGCGGATTGCGACGCGCGTCAAATATTCGCAGCGGGGTGCGTCCGACGATGCGCCACCCGCCAGGCGTCGCGAACGGATAAACGCCGGTCTGAGCGCCGGCGATGCCCACGCTGCCTGGCGCGACGCGCGGCCGAGGCGCGTCGAGGCGCGAGATCGCAAGTTCGGGCGGCAATCCGAGCAAATATGGAAAGCCGGGAGTGAAGCCGAGAAACGCGACGCGATACTCAGCTTCGGCGTGGCGTTCGATAAACCGGACTGGCGACAGCCCCGCAAAAGCCGCACAGGTTGGAAGATCGATCGCGAATTCGGCGTCATAGCACACTGGAATCTCGACCATCTGTGCGTTCTGCCTTTTACGCGGCAAGGCCCGCGCGAGCGCCGCTTGCACCATTGTTTCGCACGCATGCGGTTCAAATTGCTCGGTCTCGAATGTAATCAGCAGCGATGCATAAGCAGGCGTGACAGCTCGGATGCGGAGCGAATGATTTGGCGCACCCTGAACCACTGCCGCCATGATGGCGTTATGGGCATCCTCGACTTGCCGAGTTGTCTCGGCGTTCACGCCGCCGCCGAACGACGCGTGCAGCGAGAAATCAGCGACCCACTCGAGTTTTGGTGCGTCCGATTGCGGCATGCGGGCGTAGTGTATCGCAGACATCCGGCGTATTGCGCCGGCCGTCTCGCGCGATTTGGGCGGCCTCTGCACAATTCTCTGAAAACCCCCTATGCTTTCCGCGACCTGGACTCGTGCGGAAGAGCATGGTGCGGAGCAAATGGTTCCCATTTCGATCCAACATGTGGTGAAAACGTTTGGGCGCGTTCGCGCGCTGGATGATGTATCGCTTGAGATCGAGCGCGGTGAGTTGTTTTTCCTGCTTGGGCCATCGGGTTGCGGCAAGACGACGCTATTGCGATCGATCGCGGGTTTTTACACGCCTGATTCGGGTTCGATCCGTTTTGGTGAGCGCGACGTGACCACACTTCCGCCGCAGAAGCGCAACACAGGCATGATGTTTCAGAATTACGCGCTTTGGCCGCACATGAGCGTCGAGGCGAATGTCGCATTTGGGCTAAAGGTGCGGAGCGTCGCGCGTGCGGAACGGAGTCGGCGCGTGGCCGAGGCGCTGGCGATGGTGCGCATGAGCGAATACGCGAAGCGCAAGCCGAATCAGCTTTCGGGCGGGCAGCAGCAGCGCGTGGCGCTCGCGCGGGCGATGGTGATTCGGCCGCAATGCCTGCTGCTGGACGAGCCGCTGAGCAATCTGGATGCGAAGTTGCGGCTGGAGATGCGCAGCGAGATTCGGCGGCTATGCAAAGAGTTCAATCTGACCGGCGTTTATGTGACGCACGATCAGAAAGAAGCGTTGTCGATGGCGGATCGCATGGCGGTCATGTTCAAGGGGCGCGTGGCTCAGCTTGGTCCGCCGGAAGAGTTGTATTGCAAGCCTCTTTCGGCTGATGTGGCGGATTTTCTGGGTGAGACGAATTTCCTCGATGCGACCGCGCTGGATGTTTCGTCGGAGGGGCAGCGGTTTCGAACGGCCGCGGGCGATTTGCTCAGCGCCAATGGCCGGGCGGCGAAAGGGGCTCGTTGCCGTGTTTCGATTCGGCCCGAGGCGCTTCAGATCGCGGCGATCGGAGACAGCGCAGCGCGGCGCGAAGCGGACGTGAATCATGTGGAAGGGGTGGTGCGCGAGCGGGTTTATCTTGGTGAGGCAGCGCAACTCGAACTGGCCGTGGGCAGCACGATTTTGCGACTGAATCTGACGGAGCGCGCGGATCGGCCGGAGATTGGATTGCGTTCGCCGATGGCGGTGAGCGTTGATCCCCGGGATGTGATTGTACTAAGCGCGTGATCGAATCCCCGTGGAGCGGATCACGTTTCGCCGCGCACGGCCTTGACGAGCTTCCGAAAGGTTGGTCGGAGCAGCCGGTCGATCTTCGTGGCGAAACCGGTGGTGAGTTTGCAGGCCCGGATCAGGGCGGGGATGTCCGCAATGTCTGAGCCCGGAAATCGATTTCGAGCCGCTGCGTAGCGTTAGTTTGATCAGGTCCGCAAGAGCATATGCGCCAAGCCTCCAATTCGAGCGCGCTGAAAGGCACGGTTGATATTGTAACGTTCAGATGCCGTCCGGCCTCACGATGGGATCCCGGCCAAGACCGATTCGACCTGGGACCAATCCCCGAATAAATACGCGCGAAGGACGAATATCATGGTAGCGACTCGGTAACGCACTTCGCTGGGTTGAATGCAGGAGAAGACGCATGCTGCTCGCGGAATTCATGAATTGGCTTACAACGCTGGATGGTGGCGTCATCAAATTAGGGCTGATTCTCCTGGCCGGTGTGCTGGTTATCGGGGCGTGGATCATCGCGGCGACGTGGGAACGGGCGCGGCAGTCTGAACAGCGCACGCGGCTGGTTCAAACGATGGTGCAGCGCGGCATGTCGGCGGAGCAAATCGCGCGCGTTCTGTTCGCCGGCCAACTCGCCGCCGAAGCCGAGGACGCAGAAAAGCAAGACGAGAGCGACGGTCAAGCGGTATATGAAGACGAATCCGCGGGACGCGAGGTGCGCCTGGTCAAGGCGCTCACATCCTGGTCGTACGATTCGGAAGACGTGCAGCGTATTCTGGCGGCGGCTCGAGTCGATGGCAAAATCGATGCGGCGACGTTCGACATCGCCCGGACGCTCGCCGAGAGCTGGGCGGAGACCGACAGCATCGTGAGTGTGCTGGAGTCACGTCGGGCGCGTGGGCCGCGCTTGATGGAACAAAAGTCGGCGTGAGGCGGCGCGGGCGGGTTGTCAGGTTGTGCCAGTGCATGCGGGCTGGATCCCCGCACGATCCTGTTATGCGGGCTGGAAGCCCGCACTACCCGGTGCGTGTTCGGGCTTCTTTGTGCGAAGGCGGCTGCGCAAATTGTCCAGCACGTTCATGAAGTTAATGTACGAGTCGTACGGCGAGTCATAGGGGTTGAAGTATTTATGCACGTCGCCGTCGGCGAAATATTTTGTGCACATGTAATAAAAATGGTCCGACGTTGTCAGGCGGCGCCAGTCATCGAGAACCCGCGGGTCGCCCGTTTCGCGGACTTGCTCTTCAACACGATACGTCTCATGCAGCGCGTTGGCTTGCATGGCGTTGCCCAGCCAAGCTGACAAATCGCGCTCCGTGTCCGCCCACGAGATCATGAACGGCACGTCGTATTCCCCGCTGGGGGCATACGCGTCGGCGCATTCGCTCGGTGTTTTGAAGTCCAGATCGGAATGGGCGAAGATGGCGTCGGGCCGGTGCCACAAAAAGTCAAAAATGCCCGTGTCCGCCCATTGATGCTCGCCAAACGTTTCGTAATCCATGAACAGATTCACGACGTAGCCGTTGCCGTTTACCTGCTGCACCCAGCGTGCGAATTTGTCCGTCGTCAGCGGCCAATCCGCCCAGCCGCGGTTGCCAAAGCGAAACGCGATGTCGTCGCTGAGGCGGTAGTTCTTCAATAGAAGCTTGAGCTGGGGAAGACCCGGCGGGTGATACAGGTACGTCGGCGAGCGGTATCCGAGCAGGTGGTCCGCGCCTTCGCATAGCACTGCTTTGTAGCCCAGATCGTAGGCGGCTTTTGCCACTTCGTTGTTGTACGTCAATTCGGTGTTGCGAAAGACCGTGGGCGTCTGGCCGAAAAGCTCCTGCATGAGGCGCTTGTGCTTTTCGATCTGTTCGATCCATTCGCGTCGCGAATAAAGAAAGCTCAGCGAGTGGTAATGCGTTTCGGACAAGAACTCGACGCAGCCCGTATCCGCAAGGCGCTTGAATGTGTCGAGCACTTCCGGGCGAAACTTTTGAAACTGCTCGATGGCCACGCCGGTGATGCTGTATGACACGCGGAAACGGCCGTTGTGCTTTTTGACGAGGTCATAAATGACCTTGTTGGCGGTGAGATAACACTTGTCGGCGACCTTGTTGAGGATCGAACCGTTTGCGTGGTCGTCGAAATAATCCGGCGCGCTATCAAATATGCTGTAGCGCCGCAGGCGGAACGGTTGATGCACCTGAAAGTAGAAGCAAATCGATGCCATGCGGGCATTGTAACGGGAAAGCGCGAGGAACAGGTGATAGGATCGAGAATCACTCGCGTGATTCAAGGGCAGGCCGACGGTGAGTGTTCGCGCTCTTTACCCCTTGATACATTCGCGCTTTGCCGCACATGCCGCGCGAAACCGACGTGATGTGGTTGAAGTCAGGGACGCGCGGGTGGGCGATAGGGGCGGTTCTGGCGGTAAAGCGTGAGGCGGACGCCGAAATCCCGCCGCGTCGATTCGGCGATGCCGAGCTTTTCCGCGGTCGTCACGACTTCGGTCATCAGTACGATGGCCTCTTCGAATTTGCCTTGAGCCGCCAGGGCGGCGGCCAGCGCGTCAAGAACTTCCGGGGCCCGCTCATCCGGGTTCTGGACGAGCGGGCGCAAAAGCGCTTCAGCCGCTGCGCCGTCGCGCAGCGCGTCATCGCTGGTGATCGCCAGAATCCACCCAAGTTGAAGCGCGACCGACGGGTCAACGCCTCGCGAGGCGGCGGTGCCCGGCGTGCCCGAAATGGACGCGCGCAGCAGCGCGACGGCATCGGCTGATCGGCCCGCGTCATGGTATGCCTGGGCAAGAGCCTGCCGCACGTCCGTATCGTCTGGTTTTCCGCGAAACGCGATTTCCAGATGCCCGATGGCATCAACCGGTCTCCCCAAGGCGGCCAATCGCACACCTTCAATGTGCCGAATCTCGACATCATCTGGATCCTCGCGCAACGCCGCGGCGATGTATGGCTCGGCTTCGCTGAGCTTGTTCTGATAGCCCAGTGCCATTGCCAGGAGACGCGCGCCGCCGGGCAGGTCCGGCTTAAGCTCCAGCGCGCGGGTCGCTGCGGCGACGGCGGTTTCGAGGTCGCCGCGCTGACCGAAAAGCCGCGCGGCGGCGGCATGGGCGTATGCGTTCTCGGGGGCGATGCGCAATGCGAAGTTGAGTTGCTCGAGAGCGGCGTCGAATTGGCCGGCACGACGCGCGGATTCGCTGCGAGCCAAGAACGCCTCGGTCGTGATTGCTTCCTCCAGCACGCGATCCATGAGTGGATCGGGCATGGAACTGCTGCGCCCGGCAAAACGCTTGGCGGCTGCTTCGGCTGCTGCGGCTTCGTCATTCAACCCACGCCGGGCGGCGACGCGGGCGATTCCGGCGTGTGCTGCGGCGTCGGCTTGATCGATGAGCGCCGCGCTGCGGAAGTTTGAAAGGGCGGTGTCGAGATCGCCCGCGTCTTGCGCGAGTTGGCCGAGACCGACATAAGCCGCTCCGATTTCCGTATTAAGCAGCAGGGCCCTGCGAAAAGCGGCAACCGCATCGCCCGCAGCGGTTTGCGTTCGCATGCGTCCAATCCGCACGTACAGCGCGGCATAGTCGTCGCGCAGCTTTGCGGCGGCCTCGAGATCGCGCAGCGCCGCGGGCGCGTCACGCGATTCGAGCAGCGCTCCGCGATAATAGATCCAGCGAAACTCACGTGGAGCCAGCAACAGGGCGTTTGAATAGGCCGTGATCGCGGCATCAGCGAAGCCGTGTGCATGAAGCACCATGCCAGCGCGCCCCTGGGTTTCCGCGTCATTCGGCTTGGCCGCGAGCGAGGCGAGCGCATCTTGAATTTTCGCGCGCACCTGCGGTTCCGCGGACGATAGATCGATCGTCGGCAGCGGCTGGACGGCGGGGGGGCGATTGACGCGAAGCGTCAGCGCGGTGACGCCGACGGCGACCAGTACAATCAATAGAACGATGATGCGCACGCTTGAGTGTTTCACAATCATCCGTTGCAATTCTCAGTTTGGCGCTGCGCGTCCCGGATCACCGCGGTTGTCTTTAGAACGGATCACGCATCCAGGATGCCGGGCCGGCGCATGCCGCCGACAATAACCCTGCGTTTTTTTCATCTCCATCGAGAAGGCCGGCCATGCGCAGTTCAGGCGGGGTGTAGAAGCCGGCGTACATCGCGGCGAGTCCGCGCACGTCGATGCGCAGGTCGCCGCGCCCGCCGGTTGTGACGCTTCCGCGCCCGTCACGGACGGCCAATACGATACGCTGATTGTTGCCGGGCAAAACGTCATCGCGAATGTCCAGGTGAATCTCGCCGGAAACAAACGGCGAGTAACCGCGGGCCGCGAGCGCCGCCTCGCAATGCACGATCCGCAGCATCCAGTGCGCGCGCAGCGAGGATTGCATAAAGGTCTCACGCGGCAAAAGTTGCCAAACGCTATCGGTGCAGCCGCCGAACCACGTCACCGTGTCGCACAGTGAATAATGATCCGCGATGAACGTGAGCATGCAACGGGCGGCTGCGGGCGTCGCCGCAGTCATGTCGGTGAGAAACACGGTATTGTAACTGAGCAACGAACCGGTGTTCGGCGGCAGCCGTTTTAGCAAAAACAAGTAACCTTCGACGCCGGCTGCGCCTTCGAACACATATCCCTGCGTCGGCGTTCCGCGATAATCACGAATTCGCTTCCAGAAGAAATCGATTCGGTCCACGTTTCCGTTGGTGTGAACGGCCATATCAGAGTAGAGCCGCGCAAGCGTCGGGGCGTCGGTCGGCGTGTCCCGCCGGATGCGCAGCGAGCGATCGCGGATTGAAATCGAGTTGATCGGC
>JAEUIR010000359.1 GCA_016795025.1 Phycisphaerales bacterium | reverse complement strand
GGTCTCGAAGTGCCAGAGGTAAGCCGCCAGCGGTGCGAAACGCACGGCGGGATGGATGCCGCCGTCGGAATCGAATACTGGATCGCCGAGCGTGTGGAAACGGAAACCACCGCCGCCCTGCCAGCCTACGGCTTGACTGATGCCGCCTTGTTCGCCGGCAATGACCTTCTCCAGGCGTGGCAGGCAATGGGTGACCGCGTGCTCACCCATTTCGATGCCGATGTAGCGGCGGTCCATTTTGTGCGCGACGGCCGCCGTAGTGCCGGAGCCGAGAAAGCTGTCGAGGACGAGATCGCCGCGATTCGTTGCGATGTGGAGGATGCGCTGGATCAACCGCTCTGGCTTGGGTGTTCCGAATGGTGTCTCTTCATCGAAGAGCGAAAGAACTTCTTTCTTCGATTCTTCGGTGTCGCCGACCTCAATGGCAAACCACAGGGTCATCGGGACAAGTCCTTTTTCCTCGCCTGCGAACATCTTGATGCGCGGTTTTCCGTCTCCCCTCTTCGGAAAATAGACACGTTTTTCCAGTTCAAGGCGGCGAAACTCAGGCTCAGTGGCTGCCCAACACCGTCCCTTGGGTGGTGTATGGCGAACCCCGTTGGGTGCAACGATTTCGTACATTTGATTTGGTCTATAGCCTTGTGCGGAGAAGGGAATGGATCGCCACACCCCACGCAGATCACCGTCAGGATTTGAAAAACCTTGGTCGTTGGGAGGCAGCAGATTGCGCGTGCGTTTCCAATCGACTGCTGGTTGCTTTGCGTAGATCAATATCGTGTCATGGGCTGAACCGATCGCAGCGCGATTTTCTCGCGATGTCCTTTTTTGCCAAATAATTTCGGCGATGAAGTTTCCTCGCCCCAACAATTCGTCCATCAGCACCTTGAGGTAATGTGCTTCACGGTCGTCAATCGACACCCAGATACTGCCATCATCCGCCAACAATTCCCGCAGCAACACCAGTCGCGGCTGCATCATCGACAGCCACTGCGAATGCTCCAGCTTGTCGTCGTAGTGCTCGAA
>JAEUIR010000358.1 GCA_016795025.1 Phycisphaerales bacterium | reverse complement strand
GAAACTGGCAACGACTTCGCACTACCGATTACTGATCACTGCCGTCATCGTCACCCTGACCGCCGCCTGCAACAAGACCGCGCCTGAACAAGCGACTTCGGCGCAGCCGCCACAGGCAGCCGCGCCCGATGGCAGGAAGGCCGCTGTCGCCGGGCTTTCGCTCGTCGAGGCAAAAATTACCCGGAACAGCGAGGGAAAACTGGTAATCCAGGGCCAGGTCAAGAATACGTCGAGCAAGACCATTGGCCACGCCGAAGCCGAATTCAAGCTCTTCGACAAGAACGGCGCCGCAATCGGCTCGGTCACTCCGGCAGTCGATACGCTGCAGGCAGGTTTTTCCTGGAACTTTGAAACCGCGATCGAGCAGAAGGACGCGGTCAGCGCGACGCTGGTCGGATTTACCGGCAGTTAATGTGAAAGTCGCGTCAGCGACTCACGAATCTCCCCTCCCCCGCGCGGGGGAGGGGTCGGGGGAGAGGGAAACGGTCATGACTTTCATGATCGGGGGTGCCTGGAAAAGTCATGACCGTTAGCAAGTTCGCGCAAAAGTGCCTCCGGCTACAGAACCATGCCACCCAAACGTTTGGCATCACCATGCTCTCCCGCGGCTTGGACAACTTGCTACTTCGGCTACATGCGAGCGAGGCCTAACCCTTCGTTGCACCCGACGTGCTACGGCTGGCTTCGCCAGCCTCCGCCCGCGGGTGAACTCAAACGTTGGGCGTCAGCATAGTGACCACACGGTACTTCTACGATATCCCTGTTTATCGGCTCCCCGAGGAGCGCTTCTACCGCGAGCGCGACGAATACATTGACGGGGTGCTCTTCCCAAAGGACTCGCCATACAGTCAAGCCGAGCGCGAGAGAGAAGTCGCAGATCCAAACTACAATATCGCCATTCGAGATCACCTCCAGCGTTCATATGGTGGCTGCTGGACGTTCAACGAAATTATTGGCTACATCAGGTTGCACTTCCTCGGATCACAAGTGCGAGGGGAATATTTTGCGGTTCGGAAGAAGCGTAT
>JAEUIR010000357.1 GCA_016795025.1 Phycisphaerales bacterium | reverse complement strand
GCAGCGAACGAAAATACACTCCACTTTCATGCAAGCGAATCACGAAACGGGTGAATGCGCTCTTCAGCTCCTGTTCGGTATCCGGATCCAGGCCTTCGCAGCGCAGCTCGCGCAAAGTCTTCCCGGGCAGTGGATGGTAGTGTACGGCGTCGCGCGCAATCGAAGGGATTCGCAAGACATCGATGATCTCCGGGACCGGTACGTCACGTTTACGCAGCGCAACCGCGTTGTCAGCGAAACGCTGGGCATAGGGATACCAGGCTGCGGAAGAGAACCAGCGCTTTCGCCGAAAGAGCTTGAGCATCGTACCGTCGGCCAGTCGCAGAACCTTTTCGCCAAATCCATCCGCTTCGATGACCAATGCCCCGGCACGCATTGCAAGATAGTCGTGCTGCTCGATTGTTTTCAAGGTCATCTCCTCACTAAAATCTGCCTGGCCAGCAATTCCGTGCGCGTCGCGGATCATCCTGTCTTCGCCATGCCCAGGCGCAAAACCTTTCAATGTGGAAGTCGCGTCAGCGACTCACGAATCTCCCCGCACCTGCAAGCTGGCGAGAGCTTGGAGGAAATGGCCATGAATTTCATGTTGATCGGGGTACCTGGCAATGTCATGGCCGTTAGAATGAGGCTTTTACAACAGGTCATCCGCCCATGAACTTTATCAAAGCCCTCAACTCGGTATGGCGCGAAAACAATACCCTGCTGTGCATCGGTCTCGATCCCGATCCGGCAAAATTTCCCGCCCATTTGCAACACAGACCGGACGCCATTTTCGAGTTTTGTCGCGCCATCGTCGACGCTACTGCAGACCTGGTCTGCTGCTTCAAACCGCAGATCGCTTACTTCGCCGCTCGCCGCGCCGAAGATCAACTCGAAGCACTGATCGAGCACATTCATATCCGGCATCCGGCGACGCCCGTGATCCTTGATGCCAAACGGGGTGACATCGGCAGCACCGCCGAACAATATGCCATCGAAGCTTTCGAGCGCTTCCAGGCCGATGCCGTCACCATCAATCCATACATGGGGCGGGATTCGATCGAACCC
>JAEUIR010000356.1 GCA_016795025.1 Phycisphaerales bacterium | reverse complement strand
ATCCGGCGACGAAGGTCACGCATCGCCGGCGGTAGGGCCCATGCCGAATGACGCGAACTCACGCAACGTCGTCTATGCACCGATTTTCGCGGCGCCGAGTACATCACCGCATTTATACGCTGCTTGGGCCGGCGGAACGCAGGGCGGAAGCAACCTGGTTTGGCGGGCGGATATTACGAATGAGTTTCTGGGTTCGAGGCCGTCAGGCTCTCTGTCATCTCCAACCGTGCTGAGCGATGGTCGTGTCGTCATGCCGTCGGATGATGGCGTGATGTACGATTTCGCGGCCCAGGCGCCGGCGAACCCAGACAATCCGCCGTATCTGTTCCTCCCGCGGCCGTATGGAACTGAGCAAACGGAACGCCCGCCGGGTGATTTCTATTACTCGACGACAGCCGTGCTGGGGCCGGGCGGCAGCTATCTCCTGACCGGTGAGGATAGCTCAGATTTGGTGATCTACGAATTTGGTATAGCGGTTGAACGAGCCCGACACCATGTTGAGGTCGGTGGCGCATGGGTTTTTGGCGCATTCGCCGGCGATGGTGCTGATCGCGTGATGGCCGTCACACGCGGCTCGTGCGGCAATCAGCATGCGCGGCGCTTGCATGGCATGCAATTGACCCGAGACGTCTCGGGCGCATGGAACGAATTCGATATCGACAGAAGTTGGAAGTACCCGCGATATCTCGACAGTTCGACTTGCATTCCGCCAATCTTCACGCCGCCCTGCAACCCCTATATCTACAATCGCGCTGCGGAACGAATGTACGCGCCGCCGGCGATGGACATCGATGGCTCGGTCGTGTGTGTCACGCCCACGATCATCTTTGCCGTGCGGCCGCTGCGCGGTGACTTCAACGGCGACGGTTGCCGAAACAACTTCGATATTGACGCGCTAGCGCTGGCGCTGACAGATCCGTATTGGTGGGAGCACACGGACGCGAATTATCCGAGCGAAACCGGTTTTGGCGAGCGGAAAGGCGTCAACCTGCTTGGCGTAGGCGATGTCAACAACGATCGCGCGTTCAATAACTTTGATCTTGATCCGTGGATTTCGCTGATCCTCGCCGATTCTCGCTGCGCATGCACCGGATGGGATGACAATCAGGGTGGCGATGGTTTTTCCGCGCCTACCGCGAATTCCGGCGCGGGCGATGCGACCGACGACGACTGGGGCCATTTCTGGGATGTCGTTGGTCAGTTGCAAGAGCGATTTGGTTCATATTAGCTTTG
>JAEUIR010000355.1 GCA_016795025.1 Phycisphaerales bacterium | reverse complement strand
CCTCTGCCACGGCGTCAGGCGTGTAAGGCGCCAGCGGCGCCATCACGTGCTCGAGCGTGCTGATGCGCGGACGACGGTCCGCGTCCTTGGCGGCGGCGAAGCAGCGCTTGCGCGTGGTTTCGTACAGCGCCAGCAGCGCCTCCTTCGACAGCAGGCCGGATTCCAGCGCGATCGCCGCCGAACGCAGCAACGGGTCGGTCGCCTCCACCGCGCACAGCTCCTCCAGCGGACGCCATTCGATCTCGAAATCGGTACCGGCGTGCCCCATGATCCGCGTGGTGCGCAGGTGCAGGAAAGTGGGGCGACGCGTACGACGGCAATGCTCGACCGCCGCCTGCACCTGGCCGTAGCCGGTCGCCAGATCCAGGCCATCGGCGTGGAAATAGTCGAGGTCCTTGCGGTCGCGGAAATTGCGGCCGATCCAGCCCTCCGGCGTCTTCACCGAAATGCCGATGCCGTTGTCCTCGCAGACGAACAGCACCGGTGCCGGCAGCTTCTGGTAAGCGGTCCACGCCGCGGCATTGAACGCGGTCTGCGCGGTGGCGTGGTTGCTCGAAGCGTCGCCGAACGAACAGATCGCGATGCTGTCCTCCGGAATCGGCGATACATGGCCGATGCGGCGCGCCTGCTCGATGGCCACCGCCGTGCCCAATGCCTTCGGCAGGTGCGATGCGATGGTGGACGTCTGCGGCAGCACCCACAGCGGCTTCGAGCCCCACACCTTGTGGCGGCCACCGGACGCCGGGTCCTCTGCGCTCGCCGCGAAGCTCAGCGCGGAATCCATCACCGGGTCCATGCCCGGCAGCTTGCGGAAGCGCTCGGCCATGAAGCCGCCTGAGCGGTAGTGCAGGAACGCCGGATCGGTATGGCGCGCCGCGCGCGCCACCATCGCGTTGCCCTCGTGGCCGGAGCTGCCGATGGTGTAGAAGACCTTGTTCTGCACCCGCAGCACGCGCGCCATCAGGTCGAGGTGGCGGCTGACCAGCTGCGATTCGAACAACTCCACGAAGCCGCGGGCGTCGAGTGCGGAGCCCGCGAGCACCGGTTCACCGGGCTGCGGCTTCGGCAGCGACTGCCCGGCATGCCCGCGCACGTACTCGAGGAAATTCTGGTCCACCACCTCGGCGCGGTTGACCTGCTTGAGGCGGGCGGGGATCGGGTTGGGGATGGCGGCCATGGGCTGGCGGGGCTGCGGCGAGGGCGGCGATTGTACAGGCCCGTCAGGGTCTTCCGCGGCCTGTCAGGCTGCGGTCGCG
>JAEUIR010000354.1 GCA_016795025.1 Phycisphaerales bacterium | reverse complement strand
CTCTCTCTCTCTCTCTAGCGCAACGGTGATTGTCTTGCTCGCCTCAGCGCGGGTTTCGTGGGGGCAGTATGCGACCGATGACGCTTGGCCTACTTTCGGACAGAACAACTACAACAACTGCCGCGCGCCGGATGGCTTCCGCGGGCCGCATTGCGAGCCGCGCATAAGCTGGTGGGCCAAGATCGAAAACGGCACGGCCGCGGACTCAGCACGGCGCCATGGCGCTGCCATCGGGCGACTTTTCGGCGAGCGCGTCGTCGTGGTGGGGAGTTCGGACGCGAAGCTGCGGATCTTTCCCTTTCATCCAGAGAGCCCCTCGTACGACCCTAACGAATGGTCGGCAACCGGCGCTCCGCCGCTGCTTACCATTCAAATTACAAACAATTACCCCGTTAATTCCACGCCGGTGATACTGCCCGACGAGCGGATCCTCGTTCAAACACAACACTCCATCGACTGCTGGCAGATATCTAACGACTTCGGTTGGGGCGCCTTCCTCGACTGGCGCTTCTTCCCAACGGGCGGCGCGCTTTCCGATTCGAGTTCGGTTAAGGTATATAAGCAGGTCTGTTCGTCTTCGCCCATCCACAAGGCCATCGCCATTGCCAACGACAGCCTGTACGCTATCGATTTGGATACGGGCGCTGGCGGCAAGCTCGCGACACTTGCAGTTGACGACTTCTACGAACATAATTCAACTCCCGCTATCGGCTACCGGGCTGACGACGAATGTGGACAGTTCATCTACGCCGCGCATCGGCTCGGGCCAGAGCCGGTGGAAGAAGTTCCGCATTTCTTCGCGATCGATCCGGCGATTACTCCTTCCGGCTCTGATCCCACGAATACGATTGTCTGGCGGCATCCGATTACACGCCCGGACTCTTTTCCCGGAACACTGGCATCGCCCAGTGTGATCGACGCCGGACCGGTGATCATACCGGCCGATGACGGATATCTCTACGAATTCTATCACAATGGTGCACAGGACGTGGATGATCCGCCGGTTCTGCTGACCGAGCAACAGGAACCGCTGCCCGATGAGCAGATTGAAACATACCTCTCCGGGACCGCCGCATTAGGGCCGAACGGCGAGATCATCTTCTGGGGCGAAAATCTGCCCAATATCCACATGTTCATTTTCGGCGAGAATAACGAGGCTGCTACGCCGATCGAGACTGCCGGAATCGGCTCGTGGGTACATGGTGCGCCTGCGCTCGCATTATTCGACATCGACAATGTTGTTCGCGGTCGCTTAATCGTTAATACGCCGGGAAATCCCAACAGCGCTGATGGATGTAAAGTTTTCGAAGTTAGGCTGTCCGCGGTCA
>JAEUIR010000353.1 GCA_016795025.1 Phycisphaerales bacterium | reverse complement strand
GCATCGCCTTCCAGGTGGTGCGTTCTAACGATTTCGCACCGGCGAGACGCCGATGCTACCCAAACGGACCCACTGCCCACGCGAAGCCGGACCGTGGTGCATGCCGCCGCTTTCGTTACAATGCCGCGACTATGGCATACGAAAAGATTCTGATGCGCAACGTCGGCGTGCCCAACAGCACGTCGCTCAAAACATACCTGGCCGCAGGCGGCTACGAAGCCGCCAAAAAAGCCCTGGCGATGAAGACCGACGAGCTGATCGACCTCGTCAAAAAGGCGAATCTGCGCGGCCGCGGCGGAGCGGGCTTTCCGGCCGGCGTGAAGTGGACATTTCTGCCGAAGCAGCGCGACGTGACATATCTCTGCGTAAACGCCGACGAATCCGAGCCGCCAACATTCTGCAACCGCGTGTTGATGGAGCACGATCCGCACATGCTGCTCGAAGGCATCATCATCGCCGGATGGGCCACGCAAACCACCGTCGCGTACATCTATATGCGCGGCGAATTCACCGAGCAGTTCCACATCCTGCAGAAGGCGCTCGACGAAGCCTACGCCGCCGGCTTTTTCGGTAAGAACATCATGGGCACGGGCTACTCGCTCGAGTGCTACATCCATCGCGGCGCCGGCGCCTACGTCTGCGGCGAGGAAACCGGCCTCATCGAAAGCCTGGAAGGCAAGCGCGGCTGGCCGCGCATCAAGCCGCCCTTCCCCGCGGTCGAAGGCGTATTTCGCAAGCCCACTGTCGTGAATAACGTCGAGACGCTTGCGTGCCTGCCGCACATTCTGACGCGCGGCGTGGATTGGTGGCTTTCGCTGGGTACGCCCGGCTCGCACGGCACAAAGATGTACTGCATCAGCGGCCCGGTGAATCGCCCCGGCTGCTATGAAGGCCCGGTCGGCATTACCGTGCGCGACCTCATCTACAGTCCGGACTTCGGCGGCGGCATGCGCAACGGCGAAAAAGTGAAGGCGGTTTGTCCTGGCGGCGTTTCGATGGGCTTTCTGCGTGGTGACACGTTTCCAAAGCATCCATCCGGCGGCATCGACCAAAACGGCGATTACGACGAGCTGGATTGCAAGCTCGATTTCGACGACCCGCGCCGCTATGGCCTGCTCGGCCTCGGAACGGCCGCGGCCGTCGTCGTGCCCGAGAGCGTCGATATGCGCGACGTGCTGTTCAACACAGCTCGCTTTTTCGCCTGGGAATCGTGCGGCCAATGCACGCAATGCCGCGAGGGCACAAGCTGGATGTTCAAGATTGCCAGCCGCATTCTTGACGGCGCCGGCCGCGAATACGACCTTGATCTCATCGCTGAGGTCACGCAGAACATGGGCATGATGCCCGGCCTGAGCATCTGCGGCCTGCCCGACGGTGCGGCCTTCCCGCTGCGCACGCTCGTGCACAAATTCCGCAAAGAGCTGTCCCAGCACATCCGCAATCAGAAACCCGGCGCGGCCGAGGCGTATATCAAGACAACCA
>JAEUIR010000352.1 GCA_016795025.1 Phycisphaerales bacterium | reverse complement strand
GTCGAAGTTGTTCACCAACCCGTCGCAATTCGCATCGCCGCGCGGAAAGCCGCGACAGACCGGCGGCGTCAGGATGAAGGTGCGTTGCGGAACACCAAACGGATCGGGCCGATAGTGGCCACGACATGCAAGCTGCCCGGCATTGTTGATGGCTTCGGGGCCCAATATCCACTCGAAATCGGCGGGAGCCAAGGATTCCATCAGAATAATCTCGCCGTTGCGCCACAAAAAACCGTGCCCTTGAAAACTCACCGTAGTGCCCGCGCCCACAACCTCATCGAAATCATTGATGTCATACGCTTCCGAAGTCTCAAAGCTATTCGGGTCGTCCGGATTGAATGGCGTCAACGCGATGATTTCCCCATCGCGCCACATCACGGCGTGATTTTCCCGCTGGTATGCAGATATTCCTGCAATTGTGCCAAGATTGTTAATCTTGTCGCCTTGGGTGGCAAGATCGCCCGGCAGAGGCAAGAGCTCGCAGGGAGAGCCATCGTGCCACACACATCCGGTGTACCTGGGGTGGGGCCGATTCGGAAAATGCGATGATCCTACGATTGTGCCGGTGTCGTTAACGTCGTACGCAGCGCTCGAGTCGTCTGGATCTTCAGTAGCAGGGCCAACGTCGATGAGTTGGCCATTCCAGAAAAATGCGTGCGCGGGAGAGAATGGCGAGTCCTCGGTCTCGGAGTATCCGACAACATGACCAAAGTTATTGATTCCCCACGCGGTTGCTGCGCGGCCATCTCCGAGCGTACCGATCCACTCGATCTGGTCGTTGTGCCATCGATAAGCGTGATTGACGATTCCGTCGACGTCGAGGCGCGCACTGCCGGCGATCTGCCCAACGTCGTTGATGTCGCGGACGTTCGTATAGCGCGTCCCCATCGGCCGCGGGACGGCACGCATGACGCCGCAACCCCAGACGAATGATGATTCGCCGCCTGCGCCAATCACAACTCCATGATTATTCATGCCTGTCGGCACGGTTAAACTGGCGTTGGGCGTCAACGTGCCGATATCAGTGATGGTCCACTGGTCGCCGGCTCGGCCCACGATCGAGCCTGACAGAATAAACAGTACGACGATTGGATTGCGCTTCATGGCACACACCTCGACAAGCGCATCCGCGCGGCACTGCGCTGCGCGGATGCGTGATTGACAAACGCTTCGGCTGCCGTCATTTGACGGGCGGTTACATCTCAAAGTACTCATGAAGCCACGCAACGACGCTCCAGAAATGATCCCAATCTTCCGGTGTGTCGCCATACCGCGCCTGCTCACCCTCCTCCTCGCAAACTTCACCGCAGGGGATGAACGAATCCGCACAGTAGGTGTCTACCAACAGGTCAACCATGCAATCAATGTCAAAATTGTTGACATATCCGTCGCCGGAGCAATCGCCAATTTCAATCAGATCGATGATCGCCGGATTGCCGAAGCACTCCCACCACACCTCCACATCCGTCACGGCAAGCACAAACGCATCAATGTCGTAGTTATTTCGGCAGCCGTCGCCGTTAAAG
>JAEUIR010000351.1 GCA_016795025.1 Phycisphaerales bacterium | reverse complement strand
GCGGCGCTGGCCAGCAACGGCGCGGCGCTCGACGCCATGCTGGGTTCGTTCGACGCGATGGCTCTGTATGGTGACGGCTTTAGTCTGTACTTGTTCGGCCGATCGAATCCGCTGAGCGGCGGCGACCCGCTGGGATTGGACTGGCACCATTTTTATCCACTGTATTTGGGAGGCGGCTCAAATGGACCAGGAATCGAAATGACTGACGCAGAGCACGCACGATGTCATCGAACACTTGAAACATATCTTGGACGGAACACACCGGAAGGACAAGCAGAGATCTGGGCGCACCTGGACGACGCGACCCGAAGAGAATATTTGACGATTGCAGCTGAAGAAGCCGGTATAGACGTCAGGGATCCAGCGTTCCGTGAACTTCTGGAAAGTTCATATGCGAACGCCAATCACGGAGTGCCGTCGCAAAGGCGAGCAGTAGCAGCACATCAACGTATGACTGTGCCTCGTTCCTCGCAGTCTCGCGGAACACGAGCGTATGTGTTTGACGCAATCCCTGGCGCCAACACAACTCGAATGTTGGCAAAAGGCGCCGCGATTGCCAATGGCATTCTCGCTGGAGCCGCATTTCTTGCGGCGCTACATCCGAGCAATGGGGCGATCCGCGAACTTGGGCTTGCCACGATTCATGCTCGGGGCCGCGACAGCGGATTGTCGCTTTCAGAGGAAGCCTTCGGGCTGATGGATTTCTACGAGCTTACAGGGGATCCATTTTCGGCGGGATGGGCCTGGGACATGTGGTCAAGCGGGCTCGATTGAACTCGCATGATCAAGACAGTTGTGCAAAGAAATGGTGCTAAGATGGCGGACATATGAACCTAGATGGCACGCATAACGACAATTTTTCGCTTATTGATATACCGGCAAACTCCACGCAACTGATTGAACTAGCGCGGGATGTGGAGTTTCGCAGCGGACTAATGTGCGTCCGTACCGCAGCCTACTTGGCCGGGTTTGCATCACAATTGGAAGCGCTCACGACCCTGACCTCGGTTTGGAAAGAAAGCAGAACGATCCTAAACGAATGGTCAGATAAAATTAAACACATCTACGCATTCGCAAGAGAATATCCGCCAGAGTTCGCAATTGGGGTGCAACTTGACGACCGGATAATTATTCAACAAGCCCCGCTCGCCGTCGATTGGTGTCGGGAAAAGCTTGCCGCAATGCGCATTGAGTCCTCATGTCTGTGTGATATATTGATTCGAGCACCTGGACTTGGCATTTCCAATTGTGTTCTTGCACGCCCAGATTTCTTTTTGGCGCCAATGGACACGCTTGAAGAGCGGCGATACGTTGATGGATATGATGCATACATGGCCGACATGGCCGACATGTACCGACTTGATCCATCTAAGTGCTTATGCGAGCTTCTATGGTCTCGCAGCAAGCTACAGCACGTCTTCGTGATTATTGGCGTCAATAACAAGCCATATCTTGTTCGGCGTGATCTTGGGTATTGCGCAGAAATGACTCTTGGAATCGATGATATTATTGTAACAGTTCAGCCGTTTGCAGCGATTCGATTCGGTAGTTGGGGGAGTTGTCCGGTTTGGACGTAGCTTCGCAGGGC
>JAEUIR010000350.1 GCA_016795025.1 Phycisphaerales bacterium | reverse complement strand
GCCCATCCAGAGCGTTGGGCCGCTACAATATCCGTCGGTAACAATCGACGGTAGAATGGGCGTCTCGCCGGTGCGAAACCCCGCTTCCGCACCGGCGAGACGCCGATGTTCCCCTTCCATTAAGTTATTCTGAGCCGCCGCAAGAGTTACATTTCACTCGACATATACCATCTGGCGTCATGCGCCAGTACGAACTCGCTGTTGGTTAATTTTCGCTCGCGACGTCGCGATCCGCCGCGCGGGCCGGCTCAAAGCGCCGCGCCAGCACCATTCCGAGCTCGAACAGCAACACCATCGGAATCGACAGCATCACATTGCTCAGCAGATCCGGCGGCGTGATCACGCCGGACACGAACACGATGATTAGAATCACGACTTTGCGGTATGACTGAAGCACCGCCAGCGGCACAATGTCGGACCACACGAGAAACAGCACCACGAGCGGCGTCTGAAACGCCAGTCCGAAAGCCAGCGTCATCACCAGAAAGAACCACAAATAGTCGCCGATCTTGAAATGCGTCTCGACCAGACTGCGCTTGTCATCGTCGCGCATTTGCAGCGAAACGACTTTGTCGCCGCTGACCACTTTCAGCTTGCCCTCCGCCTGGTTCACCCACATCGCCCCCGGCTCTGGATTGGGCGGGTCGGCAGCCAGAATCGGCACGCTCGGCAAATGCGGCAGCGCCGTCGGCAATGTCGTCGGCATCGCCGGCCGATGCTCTCCAAGCAAAATGTTGTCGATCGCCGTCGGCCGCACGCTCGGCAACGGAACCCACTCGCTCAACCCGACCAGAAAATTCAGGCTGACCGCCAGCACGAACACGTACATGAACGCCGCGCCGCCAAGAAACAGTCCCGCGCTCCACGGCACCAGTCGCGTCACCCAGCGGCGCTCATGCTTGTAAAGCCCGGCTGCGACGAATCCCCAGAGCTGATTCAGAATGTACGGCGACGCCAGTAGCATGCCCGAAATCAGCACGACTTTGATATAGATGAGGAGTACTTCGACCGGGCTGGTCTGCAAAAACGTTACGGGCTGATTGTGCCGCTGCATCACGAGGATCACCGGCCGGGCGATGATCGCGAACAGATACTTCGCCGGCCAGATGCAAACGACGCAGGCGAGGACGAGCGCGACGAGGCTACGCACGACGCGCCAGCGCAGGTCTTCGAGATGCTCGCCGATGGTCATGCGCACGTCGTCCGGGTGCGGCTCGTGTCGTGGCTTTTTGCTGGACATCGGGCGGCGATCTTACATGGTGGGGAGCATCGACTTCCAGCCGGTGCGAAGGCGACGCGAAGCTGCGCCGGCCCTGGGGGGATGCCGATTGGGCGATTCGCGATACGATTTGCAGACGCGCGGCCGGGACGCCGCGCGGTAATTCCGCATGATCGGTCAAGGATCGGATTCGCATGAAGACCATCGCCATTGTCGGAGCAACCGGGGCTGTCGGAGTTGAATTCGGGCGCGTGTTGGCGCAGCGGAAATTTCCAGCCAAGTCATATCGGCTGCTCGCTTCCGCCCGGTCGGCCGGCTCGAAGCTGGATTTCGCCGGCGCTGCGCATGCTGTGCAGGAGCTTACGCCTGGGGCGTTCGACGGCATCGACATCGCGTTCTTCTCGGCCGGCGGGCGGATCAGCCGCGAGTACGCGCCGATCGCGGCGAAGGCCGGCGCGGTCGTCATCGACAACTCGTCCGCCTGGCGG
>JAEUIR010000034.1 GCA_016795025.1 Phycisphaerales bacterium | reverse complement strand
TGTTCCGACAACTCCGAATTGACGGGGAGCATCGGCGTCTCGCCGATACGCACCGGCGAGACGCCGATGCTCCCTTCCGTCAATACACGAACGACGGAACACTAGGTTGCCCGAACAATCGCCAGGAACGAATCCGCTTTCAGGCTGGCCCCTCCAATCAGACCGCCGTCCACATCCGGCTGGGCGAACAGCGTCGCCGCATTTTCCGGCGTCACGCTGCCGCCATACAGAATGCGGATCTCGTCGCCAATCCGGCCGTACAGAGCGCGCAGCTCTTTTCGAATATGCATATGGGCAGCCTGGGCTTGCTCGGGCGTGGCCGTCTGGCCGGTGCCGATCGCCCAAACCGGCTCGTAGGCGATGACAATCCCTTGTGACGATTGGAGTTGCACATCAATAAGCCCGGCCCGAATCTGATACGTCAACACACGCTCGGTGCGGCTTTCTTTTCGTTCGCCCAATGTTTCACCAACGCAGTGGATCGGTACAAGTCGCCCGTCGCTCAAGACGGCCCGCACTTTTGCGTTCAACATCGCGTCATCTTCGTGATGCCCAATCGTGTGCCGGCGCTCGCTATGCCCAATGATCACGTACGAAGACCCAATGTCGGAGAGCATTTCAACCGAAACTTCCCCCGTGAACGCCCCTTTTGGCTCGCCGAATACGTTTTGCGCTCCGACGCCGATGCATGAGCCGCTCGCGACAGCAGCAACTGCTTCGAGATAAACGGTCGGCGGGCAGACCACCACATCGCAGCGCGGCGCTTCGGCGTCCAACTGCTTTCGCAGCGCGGCGACCAGGTCGACAGACCCCGCCCGCGTTAAGTTCATTTTCCAGTTCGCGGCCACGAGTTTGCGACGCATATCGGAGCCTCCAAGACTCTCATAACTCAAATAGTGAGATAGGCTTAGATCGAAATACGACCGGCTCGGAGCGATTCCAGCGTAATGCCCAGCGCAGACCTCGCCTGTTGTTACCGCGCGTTAGCTGACCTGTCAAAGAGCAGCAAGGATCGACCGATGATTTTTCGGTCGGCACGGCCATTTTTTCAGAACGACGTCACGGCACTCCGTGCGCGCGCACGAAAAAAGCGGTGGACAAACCTTGCTTGGCGGGAGAAAATCCCCCGCAACCGGAGCAGCATCGCGGCTTGGGCGGCCGCAACGCAGTCGAGGGTCTGACGACTGCGGGTTTCCGGTCAGGGGTGGGCTACATAAGGAGTAGCGAATGGCGACCCGAATCGGTCTGGTCCGCTGTGCTTCTACGTTGCTGATGGTCATTTTCTGTGGTGGTTCCGGACAGCCGGGACTCGTGAAGATCACTGCAAACCACGAAGCTGGTATCCAGATTGATTCCCCCAGCGCCCAATCCGACCCCGACGGCGAAATGGAAAACGGTTATGAAAGCGACGCGGCCGATGACGAATCGCCGGTTGACGTGGATCAGGACACGGACGCCGCCTCCGAGCTTCTGAATCACTACCCGGATGACGCCCCGGATCGCGCCGCCAAGGCCGAAAGAGCCACACATCGCAAGGCAAACCGAGTCTGTCGCGTCACAGCGTATTGTGACCGCGGCGTGACAGCCTCAGGCGTACGGTCGGGCGTCGGCCAATGCGCCGCCCCTGCCGATATCCCGTTGGGTTCGGTGGTTTACATCCCATCGCTTAAACGCCACTTTGTCGTCACTGATCGAACGCATCGGCGGTTTCGGCATAACACGGTCGATCTGTTCATTCCAAACGCCGGCGACTGCCGCCAGTTCGGCCGCAAGTTCCTGACCTGCGAGTTCACGATTCCGACCGAGCCACCCGCCTACGGCAAGCTCGATCTGGCCGCAGCCCGCCGCGCAGCGATCGCGGTGGACTAGCGCCAACCGGCGAGCTCACGTTTTTCGAATCCGTTGCTGACTCCGGTACGTAGTTTAGGCGGTGGCGGGCAGATTCGCGGCTCCCCACAGAATTCGTGCTTCGCGCCCGAGTAATACGGCACCCCAAGATACCGGAGTCGATCATGAGCTTCCGAATTTGCGCCCGTGCGCGCGGAAAATCCCGCGCATTCACGCTGATCGAGTTGCTGGTCGTAGTCGCAATCATCGCCCTGCTGATCGCGATTCTCATGCCCTCACTCGCAAGCGCCCGCGAGCAGAGTCGCGCGGCGGTTTGCCTCGCAAACCAGCGACAGCTCGGCATCGGCTCTCGCATGTATCTGGATGAGCATCGCGGCGAGTTCTTTCACCACCATGATGGCTGGGTGCTCGACGACGGCACGCAGGTGGACACCCTTCCAACCACGATCGAGGGCGTAGCGGGAGGCGGCGTCGGCCATAGCGCCGCGGAGAAACCGTGGGTGATTTACATTCAGCCCTACCTGCGCAATCGCGAAGTGGTGTTTTGCCCGAGCGACGGCACGTCGCGATCGCGAGCGCTCACATATTCGCTTGACGCATTCAACGGCGGCATCGAATCGGCGGACGATGAGCCGCCGCCGACATCCGAGCTCGCCATTGCGGAGCGCGAGCATTTGACGCTGCAAAGCTTCATGCTCAATTCCGTGTTCACACACAAGTCCGCCCGGTATGCGTTGGAAGGCGCGCTATACGGCTTTCTGAGCGACACGCGCGCCGTCTCGCTGCGCAATCAGAACATTGTGATGTTCTCCGAGCGCAACAGCGAAGCCATGAACGCCCGCGACAACGACGCGTTCGGCAGCGTATCGCAGGACGATTACGACACCTGGGTCGGTGAAGCCGCGCTGGTTCGCTGGGGCAGCGATGCCGGCCAGCATGAAAATCAAGGCTGGCTCCGTTACAACCGCCACGGCCGAAACGCGAATTATGTCTTTCTCGATGGCCATGCGGAGCGCATGAACTGGAGCAAAGTCCGCGAATTGCAATTTCCGGATCGCGTGGTGCGCCGCCCGCTCGACAATCCGCCGGATTGAAGGGGATTGTTCGGAGTTTGTTAGAACCCGGCCAAGGGCGCGTGTGTGCATTTGCGGCCCACATTCGCGCCGTTTCGCCGCCTATCCGCTTTCGCCGGTTAACGCATTTCGATACACTCGCGTTATCGAAGTGGACGAACCGGATGCCGCTGAATATCCCCAATCAGATCACGCTCGCCCGCTTGCTGCTGGCCTGCGTGTTTTTTGTGATCCTCGCCGTCGCACCGCCCGCGCACGCGCTCGCCGCTCAAACGTATCTCATCGCAGCGTTCTGGGTTTTTCTCGTGGCGGTCGTCTCCGACGTCATCGACGGACATCTCGCGCGAATGCTGAAACAAGTCAGCACCTTCGGCCGCATCGTGGATCCCGTCGTTGACAAGGTTCTGGTGTGCGGCGCGTTCGCATTTCTCGCCGGTGCGAAATTCCATTCGCCCGACGGCGCGAGTCTGAGCGACGTAGCGCCGTGGCTTGTCGTGCTGATCCTGGGCAGAGAGCTGCTCATATCCGCGTTTCGCGCCCAGAGCGAAGCGACCGGCCGCGACTTTTCCGCCACCTGGTCCGGCAAAATCAAAATGATCGTTCAGTCCACGACGGTTTGCGTCATTCTGGGACGGCTGGCATTTTTCCCGACAAGCGCGGCCTGGCGCCAAATCGCCATCGTGCTCGTGTGGCTGACCGTGATTGTGACGCTTTGGTCGCTTTACACCTATGTGCGGCGCGCGCTCCGAACGACACCAATCGCCGACCGCCCCCCGACTCACGCATCTTCAGAGCCGGATGACCAGGAACATCGGACGATCAGCTCACCATCTCGTGCGGCCGACGACAAGCAATCGGCCCCCTCGCGCGCAGTCAGCGGAGCCACCGCTTGAATGCGTTTGCGAGCGTTCGCCTCGCATGCATCACCGTCCTGGGAACCGGATATATCCCCATCGCGCCGGCGACGTGGAGTTCCGCGCTGTCCATTCTGCTTTTCATGCCGCTGTGGTTCATGGCCGCGGCGACTGGACAGCGGCTGCTGATGGAATCCACACTGTTCGTGGCCATCGCGCTCGCGTCGGCGCTGGCTGTGCAATGGGGCCCGTGGGCCATACGACATTTCGGCCGACGCGACCCGCGCCCGTTTACGCTGGATGAGTTCGCCGGGCAGTGGCTGTCGTTGATATTGCTGCCCATTGATTATGGAGCGCCGCTGAACTCGCTGGTCGCCGTGTTGGTTTCGCAGTTTCTTTTCTTTCGCTTCTTTGATATTTCGAAGATGCCCCCTGGCAAGCAGCTCGAACGCTTGCCGGACGGCACTGGAATCCTCGCGGACGATCTCTGCGCGGGCGTTTATGCCAATCTCGCCGGCCAACTGCTATGGCGCGTCACCCCGCTGGCCGCGTGGCTGGGGCTCGAGCTTGGCGGAGTCCGCTGATGCTCGACGCGATTCGCGCTGTCATTCTTGGAATCATCGAGGGCCTCACCGAGTTTCTACCCGTTTCCAGCACCGGGCACATGGTGATCGCCATGCCGCTGCTGGGCATTCGCGCGACTGACACGCCCTGGCGCGTGCTGCTATGGGTGAGTCAGTTTGGCGCGATACTGGCCGTCATCACGCTTTTTTTTGATGATCTGCGACGCGAATTGCTGCATCGACCGCGCGGCGCGTGGCGTTCGCACCTGCTCGCCAAGCTCGCCGCGGCGATGGTTCCGACGATCGTACTGGCGCTTTTGTTTCACGACCGGCTGGAGCCGCTGGAGGATTCACCGGCGGCCGTCGCCGTCGCGCTGATCGTCGGAGCAGTCGTAATGGAGGTGATCGATCGCACTTGCCGGCGTAGCGGGCAGATGACGATTCATGATGTAACACTAAAACAGGCAATCTGGATCGGCGCCATTCAGGCTATCAGCATGATACCGGGCGTCTCGCGGGCCGGAGCCACGATCATGGGAGGCATGGCGCTTGGTCTCACGCCGCGCATCGCCACCGTGTTCTCGTTCTATCTCGCAATCCCGACGATGCTGGCGGCCACTGCCAAGACGCTGAAGGACGATCACGTCGCGCTATCGTCACACGACTGGGGCGTCGTGCTGGTCGGCACGGGCGTTTCATATGTCGTGGCGCTGCTCGTTGTCGCGGGGTTTCTGGAATATGTGAAGCGCTATCGCTTCACGGTCTTCAACGTTTATCGCGTGCTGCTGGGCACCGCTGTATTGATCTGGCATTTCGCGCGCTAGGCAGCCCGGCTGCTGAAATCCAGTTTTGTTCGGCGAGCGCCCAGGCAACGAATGCGCGATCCGCTCCGACCTGCTTCTTTTTGCAACCTGCGTTCTTTCAATCTGCGGTGGCTTCCACTGCCGCTTATCCGCCGCCGCCCGGAGGAGCGGCCGCGCTGATCGACCACGGCGGGTTGACTTCGACGCCCGCGCCAGTCTGGTTTGATATCTTATTGATCTGTTTGCCCGGCGCAACCTGGAAAATCAGGCCCACAATGGCTTCGTCCGGTCCGGTCAGGTCATTGCGCGTCACGTTTTTGAAATCCAGCATTTGCCGGAAATCCGCGTCACCCGGATTCGACATGCGAAGCTCAACATAGTCCTCGCCATTGCGCTTGATGAGTGCGTAGTAGCCGATCAACGGATGCCGACCGCCTTGCGTATCGACCGCGTAGTACTGATTGATGTTGAACGCGACGAAGTTAAACACGTTGCCGGCGAGCGTTTCGGCGCTGCGCGGGCGAAACGCCACTTGCAACAGTCGTGCGCCGTCCGGAGTCTTGAACCGCCTGATTTCGGTTGGACTGCCCTTGGACTCTATGTCCGCCCTGCGGCCCCAGAGACGGCCACTGACGAGCTGGTCACCATTGATGCTCACATCTTGCGTGCGAACAACTTCGGAAGCGAGCCTGAACGGCGTGTCGCCCCTCTCGCCGGCCTCTGTGACCATGGCGATGAAGCCCATCTGGCCGACCTGTTGCTGAATTTGTTCCTGAGCGGGCGTGAGAATCAGCAGCGGGCGCGGTTCGGGTTCCTTTGACTGCGCGTCCGGCGTCAGATTCGTGCGCGCAAAACGGCGATACTCCACGAAACGCGGCTGAAAATCGTTTGGAACCTCAAAGTAAATGTCCATTTTCGCGGTATCTTCGAATGGAACCGTGAAATTGTTGTCGTACTCGACGACGCGGGGCAGCCCGCCGATGATCCGATCCGCGCCGCTGATGACTTTCGGAATGTATTGCGTCGCTTTGCCGCTTTCGTCGCCGACAACGCGGAATTGCCCCGGCCGGAATCGGTGATGAACGCCGGATTTGTCACGATCGGCAGAAGCGGAACTGAGATCCACCTGTACCGCGATGAATTTATTCCCGGCAGCCGGCGCTTGATTCAACGAAGCGTATTTCGGATCGGGGTCCATTTTCGTGGGCGTTTTTTCGCGAAAGCGCGCGGCCACCGGCGCGGTTTGTTCCCACCACTTTTGAACCTTTAGATCTTTGTGCCCGTCGCCCTTGTCGCGAAGGGGCGCGGGGAGTGATTCCGCTTGAACGGTGTAAGCGCTCAGCGACACCCACTCTGAAAAATTCGGATAGATCGACGCGAACGTCGTGGAGCCGCTCATGCTTCCGGAGCTAAGCATCTTGAATAAACCAACCGTGAATTCGTCTGATTTCAGCCAGATGGAGTTGCGCTTGAACTTTTCCTCGCTCGATTCTTCCAGGCGTTCATATCGCTGAAACATGAACACGCGTCCGCCGAACGGCAGCATCATCAGCGACAGCACCATCACGCCCACGCAGCACTGCGCGTTAATGAACGCGCAAATCGCCGCGCCGCCGAAATCCACGGCTTGTGGAAAACGGACGTTGCCGCGGATGAAATTATCCGCCAGCGTGCGCAGAATAATGAGCGACACGACGAACAGCAGCACGAACGACGCGGACAGCGTATAGCTGGGGTGCCACCCCAGGCTGCGCACCATCAGGTCGTTCAACGGCTCGAAACAACCGAACGCGATGCACACTGCCGAGATCGTGCACATGACGTTAATCATGCCGCTGAACAAGCCGAAAGTAGTCTGAAAAAACGTGATTCCCAGAATCAGCAGCAGCGCAATGATGTTCAATACCATGGTGCTTACCTCGTTGGCTGAGCAGGTTTGGAACCGGGATTTTGCGGCCGCGGCGCGGAACCGGCGCCGCCCGCGGGTGGCGCGCTCGGCGGAGCCGGCGCACCGTCACCCTCTTTGGCAGCCGGCGGCTTTGTCGCGCGGACGACTTCCTGAATGCTCGTCGTGCCGTCAAAGACCTTTTGCAACGCCTGCGCCTGAATGCCGCCGCTGCCTTGTTTTTGCAGGTGGCTTTGGATTTCGGCGAGCGTCTTGGCGCGCTTCAACACATCGCGCAGTGCGTCGTCCACAATGGCCACGTCAAACACGCCGGTCCGGCCGTAATAGCCCGTTCCGTGACAGTTTTGACAGATGATCGGCTGGCCGTTCTTGTCGTATTGCGGCTCCGGTGGGCGATACAGGACTTTGTCGGGCGGCAGATTGAGCTTGCGCAACTGAGCCGCGTCGGGTTTGTAGGGCTGCTTGCATTCCGGACAGAGCTTGCGGATCAGCCGCTGGTTCACGACGGCACGAAGACTTTTCGCGACGAGGCCGTTGTCGCCGAGCAGCCTGAGCCATTTCCAGATCGCGTCCAGCGGGTCAATGGCCTGAAATGCGACGTAGACTTTCTGCTTATGCGCGCCGGCTTCGCACGCGATCTTCGCGGCTTCCTTGTCGCGGATTTCGGGGATGAATATCACGTCCGGGTCGGTTCGGACGATCTTAAGCAGATCGGCCGCGAACGTTTTCTCCGGCGACGGCTCATACACATGTTGCGTGACGTTTTCGATCTGGAATTCCTTGTTGTATTCCAGCGTCTGGATGTTCAGCAGAAATGCGTCGTGGCTGCGGGCGAGAGCGTAGGTTGTCGTAGTGAGCCCGCTGGCCGGCGTGGCGGTCAGCAACGTTACGCCGTTGCCGCCATGCACCAGCTCCATGATCTGATCTTTTTGCGCGTCGGTCAGGCCGAGATCGGGAATCTTATACGTCTTTTCCGGCCCGACGCACCGCAGCGTCAGGCGTTCGCCCGCGGCCGACCCGTCGGTGCGGATGAGCAGGTCGATTCGGTTGTCGCCGGTGACGGCCGTGAGTTGCCCCGTTTGCGGCTTGCGGCGTTCTTCGAGATTTAGTCCGCAGGCGCGCTTCAAAAACGCGACGATCGCATCGCCTTCGGCGCGCGGGGGACGGCCGTATTCGCTGGTGATGCCGTCGATCTGAAACGTGATTTTCGAAGCCTGCCCCGCGGGGACGATCTCGACGAGCGCGGCGCGGCGCCATAGCACGGCGAAAAGCATGTCCTGCGCGAGTCGATATTGCTCGCGCTCTTCCTGCACTTCCGGAATGGCGATGACTTTCTTGCCGGCGAGCAGGCGGACGCGCTCCTTAACGTCGATCAACTTCTTCTTGTTGCCGCCAAACCCCTCTTTCATCACGCGCGAGATGTGCTCCGGCGTGAGCACTTTGTATTGCTCTTCGACAAGGCCGTTGCGATGCACGACGTAGACCGCGACGATGATGATGTACATCACCAGGAACACGAGGCTGCCGATGAGGAATTGCGGCACGAACAGCATTGTGACAGTGCTGACAATGCCGACCGCCAGCACAACGAGATTCCAAAGAATTTTGTAGGTGTTAACCCGGACGGTGTCCTTGTCGACCCATTGCGAAAACAGCGCGTAAGCGACAAACAGCACAATCGCCGCGAGCAGCTTAAGCGGATTGAAGTACATCGCCGGGGCGGATTGTGCCAGCAAATCAATTGCTGCGAGCATGAATTCTCCTCACGTGCCCGCACCCGCGGCGCACGTCGGGTAGCGAGTTTAGCCGAGAATGCCGGCTGTCGCCGAGCGAATGCCTTTCAAAGCCATCTTGAGTTCATCCGGGTTCGGCGCGGACTCATACGCGGTCGCGTGGTCGATATAGCCCGTTTCGACCAGCCGTCGCAGATTCTCCGTGAAGTCGACCATGCCGTCGTCGTAGCAAGCGCGAATCACGTCGATGATCTCATTGTCGCGCTCTTCGCGAATCAGCTTGCGGATCGTCGGATTGGTGATCATGACCTCGACGGTCGGCGTCACCGGCACGCCAGGCTTAATGCTGGGGATCAGCTTCTGGCAGATAATCGCTTTCAGGTTGAACTCGAGCGCCTGTCGAACCGAACGCCGCTCATTGGCCGGGAACAGGTCCAGAATACGCGAGATCGTCTGCGACGAGCTGGACGCGTGGATTGTGCCGAACACCAGGTGGCCCGTTTCGGCCGCGTGCACCGCGGCGCTGAACGTTTCGATATCGCGCATTTCGCCGACCAGCACGATGTCAGGGTCTTCGCGCATCAGGTACTTTAGCGCCAGGTGGAAGTCCGGCACGTCGATGCCGACTTCGCGCTGGTTGATGACCGCCTTCTTATCCGTGAACAAATATTCGATCGGGTCTTCGACCGTCACGATATGCACCGGATCGCGTTGATTGATGAAATCCAGCATAGCGGCAATCGTCGTGCTCTTGCCCGATCCCGTAATGCCGGCGAGCAGCACCATGCCCTGATGGAACAGCGTGATGTTCGACATCGATTCGGGCAGGTTCAACTCGGCGAAGTTGCGAATCTCGCGTGAAACACGGCGCGCGGCGACGGACATGTGGCCGCGCTGCTGGAATGCGTTGACGCGAAAGCGGTCGGCGTCGCCAATCGCGCCGACGTCATACGCGAAGTCGATCGCGCCAAATTCGATATAGCGCTTACGCTGATCGTCTGAGAGGATTTCGAAAATGCCGTCGTAGATCTGCTTGTTCGTCAACGGACCGCCCGTCAGCGGCTTGAGATCGCCTTTGTGGCGCACGAACGCCGGGCGACCGGACTTCAGGTGCAAGTCCGAAACCTTCATTTTGATAACGGCCTTGAAATATCGATTCAGGTACGGCTCTTTGTCTTTGCCGTCCTGTTCTGGAAGGCTGTCGATCAGTTCATCAGCCATGCGTGCGGTACCTCGGTCTGTGGTGGCGTCGCCCACGCGGTTTTTGGGTCGTCGGCCGCAGCGGCGCGATGACCGGTTGGATTTCGACGCGCCCGCCGGCAGGGACGAAACGTCAAGCGTGGCAGAGCGTCAAGATGTGTCATTGTAACGCCTCGCATCGGCGTCGGCTACCGTGCCAAAAGCTAAATTGGCTCAACGTTGTGCTACGCATGCCATGGCAGATAACAAGTCAGGGCGGCCGGAGCACCGCACACCGATCGGCCCTGTCTTGAGAAAGAAAATTCCCATCGCAGCGGTAGCACTGATACATGCGGCGGCTTCGACGACCACAGCCTGAGTCTGCTCGCCGGCCTCTGGCCAAGGCACCGCACAGACGAACCGCCATGTCGAATCCGGGCTGCGTGGTTCCCGTTACCGCTCGACAATATGTAGTGCGTGGCCGTCCGGATCGCGCACCACGAAGCCGGTCTGGAGTGCCGCGGCCGGCGGCGAAATGCGCAATCGAACTACGCCGTCAGAAACGAAGCTGCGCTTTTGATCCTCTAGTTTCTCCGCCAAAGCTGCGGCGTTTTGTGATAAGAGCGTGGTTTGCCAGTGCAATACGTCATTCGATCGCGCCCCGGGAGGGTAAGGTCGGCCGTCGCGCGGCTCAAGATATTCCAGCAATTCGATTGCGGGGCCTGCGGAAGCGCGAAGCGTGGTGATGCGCAGATGCGCTCCCGGAACGTTGTTCAGATCCGCCTGTTCCATGCCATAGTTCTCGCTCCCCCCGACGACCTTGAACCCCAGCGTATCGCAGTAGAACCGCACGCTTGCTTCGGTATCGCCAACGACGATCGCCGTGTGATCAATTCCCAGGAAGAGCGGCGCGGGCGGGACGCCCGAACTCCCCTTGCGATGCCATTTCGGATCGCCCTTATCCGGCGGAAACTCGAGCACCTCCAAATAGTGCCCGTCGGGATCGCGGAAGTAAAATGCCTTGATCCCGGCCGCGTTCTTGTTCCAATCCGGGAGCCGCTGTGGGCCGTCTTTTGACGCGGCGACCACGTTGTGCTGTTTGAGCCGGGCGTGGGCGCGGTCCATGTCGCTGACGATGATGGCGATGTGCTGGAACCAGCGGTCGTTGCTGCGCGAATCCGGCGGGAAAGCGCGCCCTTTGGGCGATTCAAACTCCGTCAGTTCGATGAACTCATCACCGAGTCTTAGATGAGCCGCGCGCGCCGTGGGGGACGCCAGCCCTTGAAGCTGCGCGAACTCATTGCCGGAGAGCCTGGTTTCCGCGACTCTCTCGAATGTGAGAACGTCGCTGAAGAAAGCGACGGCGCGGTCGAGGTCGGAAACCGTTATCCCGACCACGGTCACGGCCTCGACTGCCGGGCGTGTCGGCTCTGTCGTCGCGGCTGCGCCCTGGGCAAACAACGTCGCCGCGGAGCACGTCAGGAGTACTGCGACCGCAAGGAACCGGCTTTGCGATGCAGGAATGGCAGTTCGGGCCATCGGAAGTCCTTTCAGAGGCGCTCGGGTGCGGTCAGTGACGTAGCACGCGAGCGATTCTAATCATGCTCGACCGCGTCCTTGAGATGCACGGCGGCCCACAGGGTTTCACGGCCGGCTGGCATTCATTTTCGCAGTTGGTCGAACTCGCATCGAAAGATACAGCGGCGGTCGTTGCAGTGGTCGAGTTTTGCGCAGTAGACGTGATGGTGGACCGGCAGAGCCGCATACGCCGCCGACGCCATTAGCATCCCGACGACCGGGGCGGTCAGGTAGACCCAAAACGCCTTCCAATGCCGCGCTAGGAGCGCCGAGCCGAACGTTCGGGCGGGGTTCAGGCTCATGCCGGACAGTGGCGCTTCGAATGTGATGTAAAGCGCGACGAGCGTGCCAGCGAACAGCCCCGTGTACGGCGTCAGCAGGGCGTCGTTGCTCACGTTCAGCACCATGAACATCATGCCGAACGCGATCAGGAGTTCCGCGATCCACGCGACCGCCACACCGTGCCGACCTGGCGTCGTCACCACATGGTTGACCGACTCGTGACGCAGCCAATCACGCAAGGTGAACCGCGCGGCCGCTACGCCGGCCGCGCCGCCGACAAACTGCGCCGCGACGTAGAACGTAGCATCCCATGCCGCAACTTTTCCACGCAGGAAGAACGTCAGTGTCGTGGCGGGATTCATGTGCGCGCCGGATTGCTGACCCCAGGGCGAGTAGATCAGCGTAACGGCGGTCAGCCCCATCGCGACGCCCGTCAACGCGCGTCGGGCGAATGCACTGGAAACGGCTCGCCGACCACGACCGCCCGGATGTTCGAGCAAAGTGGCGAACATGCACGCAGAGATCATGAAGCCCCCGAGCAAGCCGGCTTCCATCAGGTACTCGGGCCAGTGCTGGAGCAACGCTTCAGACCAGCTCATGACGGGCACGAAATTCGAGGTGACGCCGTGCATCGTTGGCAATTGGATGCCGCACGCGCTGGGTGGTTTCTGAGGCGGTGTTCAGCTCCGGGGTTGCGCGTACGGGCGGGTGGCATGCTTTCGCGGCGGGTGGCATGCTTTCGCGGTACTCCGCGTAAGCATGCTTAGCGCGTGGGTGCATCTCTCATCCCTAACTCCAAAACCGCCAATGTCCGGGCGGACCTGCAATCGAATTCACGTCCGGTTTCAGCGGCGTAGCGCCTGTCCCAGCGAAGTAGCCCGCGCTCGACCAATATATCGGGTTGCGAGTCGACGTACACCATGCGCGTGTAGGGAAGCGCATCGAGCAGCATGCTTACGCGGAGTACCGCGAAAGCATGCCACCGCGAATGCATGCCACCCGCCGTGGTAACGTGCTTCATGCCGGCGGCGGGCTTGGCGTCGTGGCTTTGGGCCATGACGGTGGTCGCGGCGAGTGTTCCCGCCATCAGCATCACGGCGGCGTGCAGAGCCAGCGGAAAACGGCGAACGGACGTCAACATTACATCGCTCCTTTTTTGCGTCATCGGATTCGGGAGATGAACACCACCACCCGCGGATCGTCAGTCGCCACACATTCGGCGATCAGCGATCTTGTTCGCCGGATTGGATGAGTGAGTGAGTGCGGAGGTAACAGGATTCGATGTGTGTGCTGCGGAATCGTACGGTACGATGCGCTAGGAAGCACTCCGAAATTCTGCAAGAACATGATTCCAGTAATGCTCTTTCACCTGTCGAAGAGTGCGGTCGCAAATCCAGCGATTCGCGAATCCGTACCAGCGCTGATACCAGCGGTGTTTGCCGGCCAAGAGTTGGGCCTCGATCCAGCCCACGTCAAACCCGTCCCACACGCCGGCGATCGTCACCCACAGACACAGGTTTCCGTACAAGAGCGGCGCAAGTTCGGTTTCGAGAATGTCTTCAAGTTGCGCTTCGGAGTATCCCGACTTTTTCAGTATCGCGGCGATTTCCTGCAACGCGGCATCTTCCAAATCATTGTCGAGAAAGAAATCCGACATGGCCTCCCAGACTGGGCGGCGGCGGGGCAGTTCCTCGTGCGGAATGATCAGCATAGTTGCAGCGAAACCGATCGGGACGATACCGCGCCCGTTAGGCTGCAGAAAGCGCCAGCAGAGCAACGTGTGCAGCGGGTTATACTATAATGACTTGTATGAGCGACGCCCCCCTCAATCTCCCCGAGTACATGCGCAGCCCGACCTGGTACGGCGAGCAGGACGAGAACGGCGTCGACCTGTCGCTGATCCGTGAAAATCTCAAGCTGTCGCCGCTGGAGCGCATTCGGCGCGGCGATCGCGCCCGTCGTGATGCGTTGAGGTTACAAGCCCTTGGCCGAGAAATCCGAGAAAAGCCGGTTCGAGCAGATCGTTGAGATTCTGGTCCGTCACGGTGTCGAATTCATCGTCATCGGTGGGCAGGCGGAAACGCTCTTCGGCAGTCCGCGCGTCACGTACGACGTGGATCTTTGCTACCGCCGCAGTCCCGCGAACCTAAATCGCCTAGCGACCGCGCTGCGCGAAATCCAGCCGACGCTTCGCGGCGCGCCGACGGACCTGCCCTTCCGAATTGACGCGCAGTCCCTCGCGCTGGGAAGCAACTTCACATTCGATACGCCGTACGGGGCGCTCGACTTACTGGGTTGGGTCGAGCCGCTGGGCGACTTTGATGCTCTCGCGAATCGCGCGGCGACGCTGCCGTTGGGCCCATATGACATAATGGTCATCAGCCTCGACGACCTGATCACGGTCAAGCAGCACATCCAGCGCCCCAAGGACCGCGACTCGCTGTTTCAGCTTCTGGCGATTCGCCGAATTCGCGATGAGTCGAAAAATCCGCCCAAGAATGAATGACAGGCTTGGAGGCCTCAGTCATCAGCGTACAATAGGCGGAGAAAGGACAGAAGCCGGACCATTGTTTCCGGTTGAGCGCCGATCGCCGAGCGCCGATTACGCCGCAAAGAGGTAATTCGGCGGAACAAAGATGCGTCGGCGGCGCATGGGTTCGGGCGATTCTTCCTCGCAAAGTCGCTTCAGATTGCGCATGGTGGCGGCGCTTCGCACAAGAAAAAGTGGCGCATCTAGCGCTTCAATGCCCCGCGCCCAATCTGGTGGCGCAGCGCCGCGACGCTCTGCGAATAGCTCGATCATTGATGCCGCGACCGCCAGCAGCGTGTGATCGTCCGATTGCGGCTTCGGCACGCTTTGGAATTCGGTGGTTTCATGCAGCCATTGATGGGCGAGGCTCCTTACCGCTAGCGCATCGCCGTTGAGTGCTGCTTGCGCGATGTGCTCAAGTTGAACCATGAACATCCTCCCAAAGATCGTCGAATGCCAGTTTGGCCTTCAACTCTCGCCCCGGCTGAAGGTACTTTGCAACGCGGACCCATCCCTCTTGCCGGGATGTCTCTATTTCGGACAGGAGTCGACGTGCGTCTGCGATGTCCAAATCGTCGCGCCAGGCGCACAACTTCATCGCCAGCAGAGCTTCCAACGGCGGAATGCGAACTCGAATTCCCGGCGCGACCAGGACGGTCTTGCCCGCATCCAAGCTGGTTACAAAGCCCTTGGCGCCATCATTGAGCCAATCTGGGGCCCAGTCTCGCTCTTTGGCGATCGTTTCAACCAACCGCCGAATGGGCGCTCGATCCGGCGGTGAAACAACTACCGCATCGACATCTCGGGTCGATAGACGTGCTTCAAAGCCGAGCACCATCGCGCATCCGCCAAGCAAAAGAAGCTCCACCTTCAAACCCTCTCGCTGAGCCAATTCTCCCAGCCGAGTAAGCGCCGCCACAATTTCACTCTTGCCCAGTACCGACATATTGTGATTGTAGGCGTGGCGGCGCGAAACCTCACATCGAATCGTCGCATCAAACGGAGTGACTAGATTCCACCGATTAGGACGCACAATGAACAACGCAGAGAAGGCGCGGCTTGCAGAGAATCGCACAGACCAGCAATCCGGCAACCTTGGCCAGTGGCGACGCTGGGGCCCGTATCTCAGTGAGCGCCAATGGGGCACCGTGCGAGAGGACTACAGCGCGCATGGTACGGCGTGGGATTATCTGCCGCACGATCACGCCCGCAGCCGGGCCTATCGCTGGGGCGAGGACGGCATCGCCGGCATCAGCGACGATCAGCAGCGGCTGTGCTTGTCGCTGGTGCTATGGAACGGCCGCGACCCGATCCTCAAGGAGCGACTGTTCGGGCTCACGAACAGCGAGGGTAATCACGGCGAAGACGTGAAGGAGCTTTACTACTACCTCGACGCGACACCGACGCATTCGTACCTGAAGATGCTCTACAAGTACCCGCAGCGTGAATTTCCGTACGCGCAGCTCGTCGAGGAAAATCGACGCCGCGGCAAGGATCAGCCGGAGTTCGAGCTGCTCGATACAGGCGTGTTCGATGACGATCGCTACTTCGACGTGTTCGTCGAGTACGCTAAGGCCGGCCCCGACGACATCCTCATGCTTGTCACGGTTCACAACCGCGGGCCGGAAGACGCCGCGATTCACGTACTCCCGCAACTCTGGTTTCGGAACACGTGGTCGTGGGATGGGAAGGCGCCCAAACCGAAAATGTCGCTGGAAGCCGGCGCGGTCGCGGTGTCGCATGCGACTCTGGGCGGCTACCGGCTCTATGCCGAGGGCGAGCCGCAGTGGCTCTTCTGCGATAACGAAACCAACACCCGCCGGCTTTTCGACTCGGACAGCGAAACGCAGCACGCCAAGGACGCTTTGCACGACTTTGTCGTTTCGGGCGACACAAACGCGATCAATCCTGCCAATACCGGCACAAAAGCGGGTGCGTGCTATCGAGCGGCCGTTCCCGCCGGCGGCTGCACGCAGTTTCGACTTCGGCTGGTGCGAGAATCCCTTCTCGCACCGACTTCCGCACGGAACGAGAAGGGATTCTCGTTCCAGCAAACAACGCCGTTTCGAGAGTTCGATGCGGTGATTGCGGGACGCCGCAAGGAGGCTGACGCTTTCTACGCACACGTACAAGCCGGCATCGCCGACGCGGATGCCCGGCTCGTCCAGCGGCAAGCCCTCGCCGGCATGATCTGGAACAAGCAGTTCTATTACTTCGACGTGCCGGAGTGGCTGAAGGGCGATGCGTCCCAGCCGCCGCCGCCGTTGGAGCGGCACTTCGGGCGGAACCGCGAGTGGGCTCACCTGAATAACGCCGACATCATTTCGATGCCGGACAAGTGGGAGTATCCGTGGTACGCCGCGTGGGATCTGGCGTTTCACATGATTCCGTTCGCGCTGATCGACCCCGAGTTCGCCAAGGACCAGCTCGTCCTGCTGACGCGCGAATGGTACATGCACCCCAACGGGCAGCTCCCGGCGTATGAGTGGGCGTTCGGCGATGTGAATCCGCCGGTGCACGCGTGGGCGACGTGGCGCGTGTTCCAGATCGACCGCGAGCAGCGGCGCAGCGCCGGCGAGCCCGGGTATGCGGGTGACCTGGCGTTCCTCGAGCGCGTGTTCCACAAGCTGATGCTCAACTTCACCTGGTGGGTCAATCGCAAGGACGCCCAAGGCCGCAACATCTTCCAGGGCGGGTTTCTCGGTCTCGACAACATCGGCGTCTTCGACCGCAGCGCTCCGCTTCCGACCGGCGGCTTCATCAACCAGGCCGACGGCACGAGCTGGATGGCGATGTACTGTCTGAACCTGATGCGCATCGCGCTGGAGCTGGCGCTCCACAACCGCGTCCATGAAGACATCGCAACCAAGTTCTTCGAACACTTCCTGCACATCGCCGAGGCCATGAACAGCATCGGCACGAAGGATATGTGCGCCGAAGGCGGCGTCGGGCTGTGGTGCGAGCATGACCAGTTCTATTACGACGTGCTGAACCTGCCCGACGGGCGCGTCGTGCCGCTGAAAGTGCGCTCGATGGTCGGCCTGATTCCGCTCTTTGCGGTTGAGACCATCGAGCCTGAGTTGCTCGACCGATTGCCGGATTTCAAGCGCCGGCTGGAGTGGTTCCTGAACTACCAGCCCGATCTGGCTGCCTTGGTCTCGCACTGGGACGTGCCCGGAAAGGGACAACGCCGGCTGCTGTCGCTGCTTCGCGGACATCGCATGAAGGCGTTGCTGCGGCGCATGCTGGACGAAAGCGAATTCCTTTCCGAATACGGCGTACGCGCGCTCTCGCGCGTGCATCGCGACCAGCCGTACGAATTCCCGCTCAACGGGCACACGCTGACCGTGCGTTACCAATCCGGCGAGTCCGACACGGGCGCGTTCGGCGGCAACTCGAACTGGCGCGGGCCGATCTGGATGCCGGTGAACTATCTACTGATCGAGTCGCTTCAGAAATTCGACGGCTACTACGGCGATGAATTCAAGGTCGAGTGTCCGACCGGGTCCGGGCAGTTCATGAGCATCGGGGAGGTCGCCACCGAGCTGTCGCGGCGTCTGTCGCGCATCTTCCGGCGCGACGCCGACGGTCGGAGACCCGTATTCGGTCCTAGTGCCACTGCTGTGTCAGCAGTGTCCGCAGCGCGCGGAGGCGAAGAGCACTGCTCGCAGAGCAGTGGCACGCACCACGAAAGACTCCATTCCGACCCGAATTTCCGCGACTTCGTGCTGTTTCACGAATACTTTGACGGCGACACGGGCCGCGGCGTCGGAGCGTCGCATCAATGCGGCTGGACCGGTCTCGTGGCCAAGCTGTTGGCGCCGCGCGATGTGCAAGCCGGCGACGCAGCTTCAGAGCCCGAAGCGCAAGCGAGGGAGTCGCGCCCGCAGCCAGCACGGCAGAGGCCGTCTCGCAAACGCGCAGCGGCGGTTCCCGCCGGAGGGGGCCAGTGAACCCGGCCGACTCGAGTGGGTGTTCTTCTCGATCGCAGCGAGATCGAATGCTCGCGGGTGAATTGTACGAGGCGTGGGACCCGGACCTCGTCCGTCGCCGCGCGCGCGCCCGCGATCTGACAGCGCGCTACAACGCGACTCGCCAGGGCGACCTGGACGTGCGGCGGGCGGTGTTATGCGAGTTGCTGGGCCGCTGTGGCGAGAAGGTCTGGATCGAGCCGCCGTTTCATTGCGATTACGGCGAAAACATCGAGATGGGCGACAACGTTTACCTCAACTTCAACTGCGTGATGCTCGATTGCGCCCCGATCCGCCTTGACCGCAATGTCATGGTCGGCCCGGCGGTGCAGTTTTATGCCGCCTATCACCCGTTGAGCGCCGCCGAGCGCATCAAAGGCCCTGAACGCGCCGCCCCGATCACGGTGGGCGACAACGTCTGGATCGGCGGCGGCGCGATCCTGCTGCCGGGCGTCACGATCGGCGAAAATACGACGATCGGGGCGGGAAGCGTAGTGACAAAGAATGTTCCCGCAGGCGTACTCGCGGCAGGCAATCCGTGTCGCGTCGTACGGCAACTTGAGTAGGCGACTGGTGGCGCAGCGATAATCGGAACGTTGCGTTCCCGGCGTTGGGCTGATTTCGCCCGGAGGGCGCATGATGGTTGCCAGTGACCTCAGTCACTGGTACGTGGTGCCCTGTTTTCTTTTCGCCCGGAGGCTGCACGAACCGCGGCCGGGCGATCGCGCATCGCGCGGATGTGTCGGACGAAGGCCAGATCGCCGAGATGTTCCGCCGCATATGCGACGAGTTCGGCACGATCGACATCCTCGTCAACAACGCCGGCCTTCAGCAGGACGCGCCGATCGAGGAAATGACGCTGGCGCAATGGAACAAGGTCATCAGCGTCAATCTGACTGGCCAGTTCCTCTCCGCCCGCTCGGACATGTTGGTGAATTCAATGAACTCAGCGTTGATCCCGGAATACATCCGCTCAGTGATGCGCCCCCAATACGGCGGTCACGCCGCACCCGGCGCAAAACAAGAGCGCCCTAGTGAATTCGCTCCACCGAAGGCGCTCTTGACTGATTCAAAAAACACGCGATGCAGACGGGTTATGGACTAATCGCATCTCTGAACGTGTCGGCCTCGGACCGCAGCGGCACGGTGCTTCCGTCGATTGTCTCAAGAAACGCCTTGAGTTCCGCGAGCTGCGCCGCGTTCAGCAGCGTCGAGATCGCGACGCCGTTGATCGTGTGCGAAGCGAACACGTTATCAAGCGTGATCGCCGAACCGTCGTGCAGGTACGGTGCGGAATACCCGACGCCCAGCAGCGACGGCGCGTTGAAGCCCGCCGCGCCGAGCGCGCCCGTTGCGTTGTTGCGAATTTCAATCGCGTTGGCCGCGTTAAACGTGCCGACGGCGTTGAGATAAACGAGCGTGAAGCCCTGCGATTGATAGAGCGACAACTGCCCGCCGCCCAGCACGAGCAGCCCCGGATCACGGGCCACGCCACCTGCCAGCGGATTACCATCGAACGCCGGATTGTCCGCGTAAAAAATCGTGCTCTTGGTCCACTTCGGGCCACCGTGGCACGACGCGCAATTCGTGTCGAATAGCGCACGGCCGTTCGTAGCTGCCGCCAGCGACGCCGGCGGCGGCTGAATCGGCGCGCGAATCGTCTGAACCCACAGCGTTTGCGCGTCGAGCGCGTCGCTCGCGCCGGCGGACACGCCGTGGTTATGCACGATGGCGCTGGCCGGATTGCCCGCGAAACCGATGCCGCCCTGCACCGCGACGGAATTTTCGTTGAAGTCCGTCACGCTGCTGCGCACCGCGTTCCAATTGCTCACGCGCTGATCCGCTGGGCTGTCCTTCGCGAAAAACCCGTCGAGCGAGATCGTCTGACGCGGGCCGGTCGCGAAAATCCACGTCACGCCGTCGGCCAAACCGTCGGGATGGCACGACGCGCAACTGCTCCAGCCGTTATCCGACATCTTGCCGCGCGAAGCGAGCGGAACGATATCACGAATCGGCGTGCCGAAGATGCCGTTATCGTCGGTGCCGAGCGCGCTGAAGAACACCAGCTTGCCGACGAGCACGCCGTGTGCGAATGTGCCCGGCTCCGGAACAGTTGAAGATTCGACATCGCGATTCAGCACGGTGTTGTTTTGCAGATTAAGCACCGTCACCGAAACGCCGACTTCGTTGTTCACATAACCGCGCGTGCCGTCGCTGCTCATCACCACGCCATTCGGGATGTTGCCGGTCTGGAAGCGCACGACGTTGTCGGCCAACGCCGCGTCCGCCTGCGCGCCGATGTTCAACGCGCTTCCGGCGGCGCGCGCCGCGCGAATGACATAGTTGCCGCCGCGGCTCACAAGCAGGAAGTTGTCGCCGTTTGCGTCCGCATCGATGGCCACCAGATCGTTGCCAAACAAGCGATCCAGAACCGTGTTGGCAACCGCCGCCGCCGGTTGAGTTTCGTCCTTGATCTGGGCATTGATGTTGGCCGTCTCCGCCGCGACTTCAGTATTGGTGGCGGTGTCTACAACGCCCACCAGCGCTTGAACGTTGGTGTTAAATCGAATTGGCGGCTCGGGCTGAGCGCCGGTGTTCGGCAGGAACAAACGGTTGCCGCGGATCAAAGCCGCATGCAACTGATTTGGGAACACCGCTTGCGGATCGGCGTCCAGGATGTCATTGTTGCCGTCCGTGATCGTGGTGTCAGGGCAATAGGTATTGTTCGCCGCCGCCGCGTTGATCTGCTGACAGAAATTCTTGCGGTCCGACGTGAATCCGCTATTCGCGATCGGCGCCAACGTAATCTTCGCGAGCGTGCCGGCAGGGTTGCCGGTCTGAAACGCGCGGACCACGCCCTGCTTGCCGTCGTCAAACGCTTCGCCCGGCCCGCCGGGAATCACTTCCGCGTAGAACTGGGTCACATAGACGGTCTCGTCCTGATCGTCATCATCGCCATCATTCGTGATGGCGATCGCCTGCGGCTTGCCGCCGACATTGACCGTGTCGATGACGTTGCGCGCCGCGGTGTCGATCACCGAAACCGTGCCGGCCGTGTGATTGCACACATACAGGCGCGATCCGTTCGGCGTTAGCGCGCAGCCGCGCGGCTCAGTGCCAACCGCGATCTCAGCCACCACATCAAACGCGGTGTCGCCGGTCAGCGATATGACGGACACAGTGCCGCTGACGGTATTGGTGACGTAGGCTTCGCTGTCGTCATTCTTCAGTGCGACAAATCGCGGTTCCTGCCCGACCGGTACTTCAGCCAGCAGCGTCGTCGAATCATTCCCATCCGCGTCGCGGACGGCGAAAAATGATACCGAGTTTGTCTCTCGATTCACCACAGCCAGCGTTTGGTCGTCGGTGGTCAGCGCGATCGTCGTCGATCGTGTCGGGCCAACCGGGCCGGCCTCCTCGTTGTTGTTCCCGTTGCCGGCCGGCGGACAACCGCCAATCAGCAGCGCCGTAGCGGCGGACGCGCCGATTAAGCCGGCGGAAGCAAGAAATGCGCGCATATTCATCTTAAAAAAGCTCCTGAATGCGGGCGCGGCGCGGATGCCATGCGGCACGGCGCGGCCCTGGTCGGCGAACAAACCTTCGCGAGGATTGGCGCAGGACGGGTGAGATTTCTCACGACTTGAAAAAATGTCCCGCGCGAAACCGCGCTCCAAACACCCGAGACGTATCTTATCGCCACAGCGGCTGGTTTGCATCGGAAGCCCGCTTTCCGGACAATGCTCCGTTTCCGGACGCTCCGCAGTTTTGAGCCGCGCGCAACAAGACGCGGTCGCCGCGGCGCGTTTCATGACCGCGTTGAACGAGGATTGCGCATGCGTTGGTCCAGCTATTTCATCGTTACCAGCAAGGAAGTGCCCAAAGACGCGACAGCCGCGTCGCATCAACTGATGCTTCGCGCTGGATTGATCCGGCAGGTCACGGCCGGTGTCTACTCTTATCTGCCGCTGGGTTACCGCACGCTACGCAAGGTGACGACGATCATCCGCGAAGAAATGGAGCGGGCGGGCGCAATCGAGGTTCATCTTCCGACACTTCAACCCGTTTCGTGGTGGGAGGAAACGCAGCGCGTCGCCGCGATGGGTGATGTGCTGCTCCGACTGGGCGGCCCGGCCGGCGATTGGCGCACGCATACCGTGCTTGGCCCAACGCACGAGGAAGTGATCACCGAAATCGCGCGGGCGTATCTGAATAGTTATAAGCAACTTCCCGTGAACTTTTTTCAGATTCAGACGAAGTTCCGCGGCGAGGCCCGCCCCAAGAGCGGCGTCCTGCGAACGCGCGAGTTTCTGATGAAAGACGCTTACTCCTTCGACATCGACAAGGCCGGCCTCGACGCCAGCTATCAGAAAATGTTCGACGCCTATTGCCGGGTGTTTACGCGATGCGGGTTGCCTTATCTCGCAGTCGAGGCGGATAGCGGCGCGATTGGCGGCGATGCGTCGCATGAGTTCATGGTGATGACCGACGCCGGCGAGGATTTCATTGCTGTCACGGAAGATGGCGCTTATGCGGCCAATCTTGAGCGCGCCACCTGCGCCCCGCTTCCGAGTCAATCCGCCGATCCGCTCGCGCTCGGCGAAGTCCACACGCCCGGCGCCGGGCGCGTCGAAGATGTTTGCGCCATGCTCAAGACCAACCCGGCGCAGATGATCAAGACGCTCATCTATTCGGCCACCATTCCGGCTGGTAAAGACAAGACGCGCCAGATTCGCGTCGTCGCGCTCGTCCGCGGCGACCACGACGTGAACGAAATCAAGCTTCGCAAGGTCGCCGGCGCACCGATCGAACTCGCGTTGCCAAAGGTGATTGAGGAGCTTACCGAAGCTGCGGTCGGTTTCGCCGGGCCACAGGGGTTGCTGGCACGCTTCCGCGATGGCGACAAACTCATCATTGACCGCGACGTGGTCGGGTTGCGCAACGCGGCCAGCGGCGCGAACAAGACCGACTATCACGTCACGAATCTCAATCCTGGACGGGATTTTCCACTGGAAGGCCCGCACATCACTGTGGCGGATATTCGAAATGTCGTCGATGGCGATATCTCGCCGACGGGGAACGGCAGCCCGATCCGACTTCGAAAATCGATCGAAATCGGCCACGTTTTCAAGCTCGGCACGAAGTACAGCGACGCCATGTCGGCTACTTTCCTGACGCGCGAGGGCAAGCCGCAACCGCTTGTGATGGGCTGCTATGGCATCGGCCTGAACCGCATCATCGCGTCGGCCATCGAAGCGTGCCACGACGACAACGGAATCATCTGGCCGGCGACGATCGCCCCTTTTCAGGTCGCGGTCATCGCGCTCGACCCGCGCGAGGCCGATGTGATGCGCGTTGCCGAAGATATTTATGCGCAGCTCGTGCAGTCCGGCGTGGATGTGATTCTTGACGATCGTGACGAGCGGGCCGGGTTTAAGTTCAAGGACGCCGATCTCATCGGTTTTCCGTTGCGCGTGGTGATCGGGAAAAAGAGCCTCGCGGATGGCGTTGTCGAGATCGGCCAACGCCGCACGCAATCGAAAGAGACCGTCACGCCGGGCGCTGCGGCCCAGCGCATCGGCGAGTTGCTCAGTCAGGAGTTTTCGGGGCTGCGGTGCTGAACGGCGGCGATCATGGACCCCGGTCGCCCGCGGCGCGCTGTCCATCCGTGGGCGCAGCGAATAAGATTTTCCTGTCGTGACGTTTTTCTCTCGGGAGCTGATGAATGATTCACCGGACCAAGCAGATTACTTCGCTCGGACAGTCTCTCTGGATCGACTTCATCAGCCGTGAAATGCTCCGCGGCGGACGCTTGGCCCAGCTCATCGAGCACGGTATCACCGGCCTGACCTCCAATCCGTCAATATTTCAAAAATCGATCGCCGGCGGCGCGGAGTACGACGCGGAAATCCGCGAGCTCAGCCGGACCGGCCGAAGCGACTACGAGATTTACGAGACTCTGGCGCTGCGCGACATCGCGGATGCGGCCGACTTGATGCGGCCGGTGTTCAACGAAACGCACGGCCGCGATGGTTTTGTCAGCATTGAGGTCAACCCGGAATTCGCGCATGACACCGAACGCACCACAGCGGAAGGGCACCGTTTGTTCGCGGCGATTCGCCGGCCGAATGTGATGATCAAGGTTCCGGCGACAGAAGCGGGTTTGCCGTCGATCAGCGCGTTGCTCGGCGAGGGCATAAACGTCAACGTAACGCTGATTTTCGGCGTCGAAATGTACGAGCGTGTCATGCAGGCTTATTTGGACGGGCTGCGAGCATATCAGCGGCGCGGCGGTGCGCCGGCCAACGTGTCGTCAGTCGCGTCGTTCTTCGTCAGCCGTGTCGATACTGCGATCGACAAGATGCTCGAAGCGCACACGGGCGACGGCGAGGACGAAGCCGAATCGCTGCTGGGGCAGGCGGGCATCGCGAACGCAAAAATCGCATACGCGCGCTTCAAGGCGGTTTTCAACGGCGAACAGTTCAACGATCTTCGCGCGGCGGGCGCTCGGGTCCAGCGCCCCCTTTGGGCCAGCACAAGCACGAAGAATCCAGCGTATTCTCCCACCATGTACGTGGATAATCTGATCGGGCCGAATACGGTGAACACGCTTCCTCCGCAGACATTTGACGCGCTGCGCGACGCCGGCACTGTCGCGCAGTCGATTGAGCAGGAAGTTGACGCGGCCTATGCCCTGTTTCGCCAGTTGTCTGAATTGGGCATCGAAGTCCGCGCGGTATCGGATCAATTGCTCGTGGACGGCGTAAAACTATTTGCGGACTCATTCCAAATGTTACTCAAGGACATCGCCACGAAGCGGGCGAAGCTCGACCATCAGGCCGCTTGACACCACCGGCCGACCTGTCATGAGCGGGCTTGATTCCACTCAAATTTTGCCGACCGCCGCACAAACTGGAGAACCGCTCTGATAGCCGGTCAATGCATCATTATCACCGGCGCCAGCTCGGGAATCGGCGCGGCCACGGCCGTCGCCTGCGCCGAGGCCGGCATGAACATCGTGATTCATGGCCGGCGGCGCGAGCAGCTTTCGCGCGTCGCGAGCGCGGTGCGTGCCAGGGGCCGCGAGGTCGAAATGGTCGAAGGCGACGTAACGCATGAGCATGTTAATCGGACGATGATTGATGCGGCTCAGGCGAAGTTTGGCGGCTTTTATGCGGTTTTCGCCAACGCCGGCTATGGCGCATATCACACCATGCACGAAATGCCCGAGGGCGAACTTCGGCGGATGTTCGACGTAAACTTCTTTGCGGGTGCATCGCTATTGCAACTTGCCGCCCGAGCGCTGATCGCGGCCGGTAAGCCCGGGCATCTGCTCATGTGCTCGAGCGCGCTCGCGAAGTTCACTCTGCCGAAATTCGCGGCGTATTCGGCGACGAAGGCGGCTCAAAACCATGTGTGCCGTGCGATGGCGAATGAGCTCGCGCCGCACCGCATCCGCGTGTCGAGCGTTCACCCGGTGACAACGCGGACCGATTTTTTTGACACTGCCGCAGCACTCAGCGCCGGGCGGCGCGAATTCGACCCTCCGGCATCCATGATCCAGCCGCCGGAGCGCGTGGCGCGAGCGGTGGTGAGATGCCTGATTCGCCCGCGAGCGGAGGTCTGGACAAGCGTCGGGGCGCGCGTGTTCGCGGGATTGGGAACAATTTTTCCCAGCCTGTTCGATTCGTTTGCGCGGCTGGCACAAAAGCGATAAGCGATGCGCCAGCCGGAGCGGGCCGGCGCGGGTAGGTCAGCACCGTTTGCACAGAACAAGGGTAACCAATTGAACTGCTATCATCTCTGGTGCGACCTGAACCGCTCGGTTTCGGATATTGCGTTCGTCGATGCGGTGCATGCCTATCTCGGCTACCTGCGCGAAGGTGGCAAGATCGCGGGATATCGGATCACCCGGCGCAAGTTCGGATTCTCTCCGCCAGAGCTGGGTGATTTTCACATTACGATCGAAACGCACGACCTGGCGCAGCTCGATGAGGCGTTCAAACTGGTCGCCACGCGTGACGACGAAGTCGAGCGTTTGCACGCGAAGGTGTTCTCGGCCGTCTGCAATCTTCGAACAGCGCTGTATCGAGATTTTCCTGACGCGGAACGACAAACGCCGCCGCGACCGGCGTTACATTCCTGATTCGCCCCATAGAATGCGGCCACGATGAACATTCAACGGTGGCGCGATCGAACGATCATCATCACGGGCGCAAGCAGCGGCCTTGGCGAAAGTACAGCGCGTCTGTTGGCCGCAAACGGCGCGAAAGTAGTGCTCGGAGCGAGGCGCAAAGATCGGATTGACGCTCTCGTCAAAGAGATTACCGCGAAAGGCGGTAGCGCCATTGGTTTC
>JAEUIR010000349.1 GCA_016795025.1 Phycisphaerales bacterium | reverse complement strand
AAGCCCTTGCGCCGGGAGCGCGCACGCGCCTAAGACAGGCACATGCGCAGCGTGGCGGTGGATTCTGGCGTGCTGGAAGACCGCACTCCCCGTGTGATCGGGGCCCTGTTGGTCAAGGTCTCTTATTCGACGGTCACCGACTTGGCCAGGTTGCGGGGTTTGTCCACGTCGCAACCGCGCAATACCGCGGCGTGATAAGCCAGCAGTTGCAATGGAATCACAGTCATCAGCGGCGAGAGCAATTCGGGAACGTCGGGCACATAAATAACATGCTTGGCCAGTCGCTTGATCTGCTCGTCGCCTTCGGTCGCGATCGCGATGATGTCACCGCCGCGCGAGCGCACCTCCTCGATATTGCTGACGACTTTTTCATAAAGCGATCCGCTCGGCACGATCATCACGACCGGCATGCCCTTCGTAATCAATGCAATCGGCCCGTGCTTCATCTCCGCGGCCGGCAGACCTTCGGCGTGGATGTAGCTGATCTCCTTGAGCTTGAGCGCCCCTTCGAGCGCAACCGGATACTGCAAGCCGCGGCCGAGATACAGCCAATGCGCCTGATCCACGTAGCGAGACGCGATTTCGCGCGCCTGATCCGACGTCTCCAGCGTACGCTCGATTTGAGCCGGGATGCGCGACAAGGCTTGCAGGAAATTGTTGCACTCGTCCTGGCTCATGTGCCGGCGGCGGCCAAGCATTGCGGCGATCATCGCCAGAACCGCAACCTGCCCGCTAAACGCCTTTGTCGAAGCCACGCCGATTTCAGGCCCCACGTGCAGATAAACACCCGCGTCGGTTTCGCGCGCGATCGTCGATCCGACGGCATTCACCACGCCAATCACCATGCATCCGCGCTCGCGGCCTTCGCGCATCGCGGCCAGCGTGTCGGCCGTCTCGCCGCTTTGAGAAATCGCGATCACGGTCGTGCCATCTTCGAGAATCGGATTGCGATAGCGAAACTCGCTGGCATATTCGGTTTCACACGGTATTCGCGTGATTTCTTCGATCAGATATTCGCCGACGAGTCCGGCGTGCCACGCTGTGCCGCAGCCGGTCAGAATGATGCGCTTGGTGCGCATCAAGTCGCGGGCGATCGAAGACAGACCGCCCAACACAACGCGACCGCCATCGAGGTCGATTCGGCCGCGCATGCAATTGCGCAGCGATTCCGGCTGTTCGAAGATCTCCTTGCTCATGAAGTGCTGATGGCCGCCCAGTTCGATTTGTTCGAGCGTCAGTTCAACTTCTTCGACTTCCTTACTGACGCGAACGGCGTCGAGGGTTGTCGTATGGAAGCCACTCGTCCCGACCACCGCGATTTCGTTGTCCGAAAGATAAATCACCTGCGACGTATGCTGCACGATCGCGGCCGCGTCGGAGGCGACGATATATTCGTTCTGTCCAACACCGATGATGAGTGGGCTGCCGCGCCGCGCGGCGACAATCTTGTCTGGTTCGCGCAGGTCCAACACCGCGATGCCGAATGTTCCGCGCACTTCGCGCAGCGCCTTGCGCACCGCCGTTTCGAGGTTTCCTTCATAAAAGTGCCCCACGAGTTTCGTCAGCACTTCGGTGTCCGTTTCGCTGACGAACATCACGCCTTCGTTTTCGAGAAACGTGCGCAACACGCGATAATTTTCGATGATGCCGTTATGAATCAGCGCCAGGTTGCCCGTGGAGTCCACATGCGGATGCGCATTCGCTTCAGTCGGCGCGCCGTGCGTGGCCCAGCGGGTGTGCGCCATGCCGATCGTGCCGGTGAAACTTCCGAATCTCTCCAGCCGGTCCTCGAGGTTCGCCACCCGCCCCACCGCCTTGACGACGCGGAGCGCGCCATCCTGGATGACCGCGCACCC
>JAEUIR010000348.1 GCA_016795025.1 Phycisphaerales bacterium | reverse complement strand
GATTCTGTTCATCGACGAGCTGCACACGCTGGTCGGCGCGGGTGGCGCGGAAGGCGCGATTGACGCGAGCAATGTGCTGAAACCGGCGCTGTCGCGCGGCGAAATCCAGTGCATCGGCGCGACGACGTTTGACGAATTCCGCAAGTACATCGAAAAAGACGCGGCCCTCGCACGGCGCTTCCAGCCGATCCACGTCGATGAGCCCAGCGTCGAGCACACGATGGAGATTCTCAAGGGCCTGCGCGATAAGTATGAAGCGCACCACCGCGTGCAGATCACTGACATCGCGCTCAAGAACGCCGTCGAGCTTTCGCATCGTTACATCAGCGGGCGCGTGCTGCCTGACAAGGCGATCGACATTATCGACGAAGCCGGCGCGCGCATTCGCATCCGCAGCATGACCATGCCGCCCGACCTGGTCGAAGTCGAACGCGAAATCGAGCGTCTCGGCTCCGAGAAGGATGAAGCCGTCAAAAACGCTGATTACGAGCGTGCGGCCGAGCTGCGTGACAAAGTTGAAACGCTGCGAATGAAGAAAGAGAACGTCGAGCGCGACTGGAAGGATCGCAGCAAGGAGATCGAAGGCGTCGTCGACGAAAACGTCATCGCCGAAGTCGTCAGCATGATGACCGGCATTCCGCTCACGCGCCTCGAAAAGGACGAGGCGGAGCGCCTGCTTCAACTCGAAGCCGAGCTGCACAAAAAGGTCATCAGCCAGAACGAGGCGATCAGCGCCGTCGCGCGCAGCATCCGCCGAAGCCGTACCGGCCTGAAAGACCCGAACCGCCCGATGGGATCGTTCATCTTCCTCGGCCCGTCCGGCGTCGGCAAAACGCTGCTCGCCAAGTCGCTCGCGGAGTTCCTGTTCGGCGACGAAGAGGCGCTCATCACGATCGACATGTCGGAGTATATGGAGAAACACAATGTCAGCCGCCTGATCGGCGCGCCGCCGGGGTACGTCGGCTATGAGGAAGGTGGCCAGCTCACCGAGCGCATCCGCCGTCGACCGTACTGCGTCGTGCTGCTCGACGAGGTCGAGAAGGCGCACCCGGATGTGTTCAACATGCTGCTTCAGATCATGGAGGAAGGCCGCCTGACCGATTCGTTCGGCCGACACGTGGATTTCAAGAACGTGATTCTGATCATGACCAGCAACATCGGCGCCGATCGCATCATGAGCCAGGATCCGTTCGGCTTCATGAAGCGCACCGCCGAAGTGAGCTATCAGAAGATGAAGGAAATGCTGACTGGCGAATTGGAGCGGCATTTCCGGCCGGAGTTCATCAACCGTCTGGACGAGGTCATCATCTTCCACAAGCTGGTGCATGAGGATTTGATCCACATTGTCGATCTCGAAATCGCCAAGGTGAGCAAGCGGCTGAAGGAGCACGGTCTGGCGCTGGAGCTGACGCCGGAGGCTCGGGAGTTTCTTCTGGAGAAAGGCACGGATGAGAAATTCGGCGCCCGTCCGCTGCGCCGCACGATCAGCAGCATGATCGAAGACTCGATCAGCGAGGATATCTTGCGCAACAAATACGCCGGCGCGAACCTGATTCGCGTGACGGTTGAGACTGACGAAAAGACCGAGGAAAAGAAGTTCGTGTTCGTGCCGGTGAAGCCGGGCGAAAAGGCTGAGAAGCCGGCGCTGGCCGGCGCGGGAGCGGACGCGACGTAAGAGTAAGTGAGTGAAGAGCAGCTAATTGCGAATTGCGTCGCTCGGTTCGCGCAGAACCGCAACAGCAAGGCAGCGGTTGCGATAAAAGCGTGGGCAATGGTCTCGCAAATCGTTAGACAATTTCAGACAAACGCAGCTTGACATGACGGCGGGGGGGGGGGTATGCTATTTTGTAGTCGTAAACTGGG
>JAEUIR010000347.1 GCA_016795025.1 Phycisphaerales bacterium | reverse complement strand
TGTGGTCAAATCGACGGAATATAAGCTCCAGTTGTCCACGACATACAATACCGACTCGTCTTCAGAGAGCGCGATCGACATCCAGTTGTAGCTGCTAAAGCCCTCCAGGATTAACTCTCTGGAAGCCGGGTTCTCGTGCGTGTATCTGTATATTTTTCCAGGCGGCGCTTCATTCAGGAGGGCGCCAACATACACAATGCCGTCCTTGCTTCGAGCGATGGTCCGCGCGCGCGGAAACGTCGGAGCGAAGTACGGATCAAAAACCGACACGACACCGCCAGGAGAGATTCTAAGTAGTCTGTTATTGGCGAAAAGCAAGTCTCCATTGGACAACACGGCCAGCCCGCCGCCGCCGGTTATTCCATCGTTTTGATCGGCCAGCACGGTTGGCCGGCCACCGGCGGGCGAGAAGCGCAGTATCTGCTGCGAATATTCATTCGCAACAAAGAAATTCCCGTCTCGATCCCACACCAGGCCGTTTCCGCCGAACGGCCCGTTCAGGCCGACTCGGTAGTCATAGACAATTACTCCATTTCCGGCGCTGTCAAAGTCCAGAATGTCATCGCTCGTCAAGTTAATGACGCGCAACTGCGACCCGTCCGGCGTGAACGCCAGACCGCTATTGCCGCAGAGACCATCGAAATAATCCGCAATTAACCAGGACTCGCCCGTCAATGGATCAAACTCGCGAATCCAACTTCGTTGCGCGCGACAGCCCTCCGCGCCCGTTTCGGTCAGGAAAACACTCCCCGGCGCAAATCCATTCGGGCCGCTTTGCGCGAAAGCGCAAGCGAGCGGCATTGTGATCAGCAGCATCGACGTGCAAGCACGCATTCGTTCCGCTCCGGCTTGTGCCGCGACCCTGTTCGCGCCAGGCCAACGACGGCAGGAGTAATTGTATCAGTCACCGCATCGTCGCCGCCGGCCGGAATTGTACTTCGAGCGCCTAACAAAACAGAGCCGCGACCGTAAGGGAGCGGTCGCCTCGAATCGCCGCTGCATCTGGTGAGTGCCTGGTGTGAGCAGAACCAGACGGTGCTGGGGCAGTGGGCCATCGCCGCCAAGAGCAATGAAATCACGGCGATCCCCGAGCTGCTGGAATTGCCGGGTGCCCTGCCGACGGCCGTTGCGTCGGCAGGCGGGCGAGACGCCGGTGCCGCCCTGACCAGACGCGCCCGCGCCACCCGAAAGCTCGGCTCCACGCGCCGGCCCATGTAATCATACACAAACTCGACTTTCACGGCGTTCGTCGGCGGGTCACACGAACGTGATTATGCGATGCTGAGCCGCGGTTTATAATCTCCTCGCCCGCATCAATAGGATTGATCCGCCGGCGACTAGGAGCCGCATGCCCATCATTGTTCAAAAATTCGGCGGCACGAGCGTGGCCGACGCGCCGCGCATCCATCGCGCCGCGCGGCGCGCCGTTCGCGCCAAGCTCAGCGGCGCACAGGTGGTGCTCGTGGTTTCGGCGATGGGCCACACGACCGACCATCTCGTCGATCTCGCCGCGCAAGTCAGCCGGCGGCCCAGCAAGCGCGAGATGGACATGCTGCTTTCCACCGGCGAGCAGGTCAGCATCGCGCTGATGGCCATGGCCATCCACGAAGCGGGATACGACGCGATCAGCCTGACGGGCGCGCAGGTCGGCATGCTCACGACAAGCGACCACTCCAGCGCTCGTATTCGCTCGATCAACACCGACCGGCTGCGTGAGTTGTTGGATCAGGGCAAGATCGTCATCGTCGCCGGATTTCAGGGCGTCGATCCCGAATTCAATATCACCACGCTCGGCCGCGGCGGCAGCGACACGACGGCCGTCGCGCTGGCCTCGGCGATGCAAGCTGATATCTGCGAGATTTACACCG
>JAEUIR010000346.1 GCA_016795025.1 Phycisphaerales bacterium | reverse complement strand
ATTCGCGCGACGGATGGGAACTGGATTCCCGCGCGGTCGCCCTGTTTGAGCACAAACAGCATGTAATACCCCGGCGGCGCGAGGTGCGAATGGGCGGGGGCGGCGACTTTGAGCGGGCCGGACAGCGACGGAAGTGAGAAACTCAGGGGCACGCGGCGAGCATCCTGATCGTATCCGTGAGTCGCGGCGCCGAGCCGCATCAACACGACTTGCGTGACCTGCAAATAGTCGGCGGCGTTCAGGAGCTGAAGGTCAAAACTCGCATCGTATTTTACAAGCGTATCGACGGTAGGCAGAACAATGAACGGGCGTTCACTCTCGGCGCTTGTGCCGTCTGCTTTGAACAAATACGGCGGCTTGAATATCTCGGCACTGGAATTTCCATTTCCGCCCGAAAAAAGAATGCGAGCATCCGGGAGTAGAACTGCTGCGGAATGGTAGAGCCGCACCGTAGCGCCCGCCGCGAGCAACGTCCAAGTGCTTGTCGGATCATCCGGATTGATGATTTCCGGCCGTTTCCGATCCGTCTCCGACCCGCTGATCGCGCCGCCGAATGCTCCAACCGTGCCATCGGGCAGTGTCACCAGTTGCCCGTCTCTGCGCTGCAGGTACATACATGGCAGTTGGGACCAAGTGGGCAGTCCGCCGGTTGCATCAAATTTGAATGCGGAGCGCTGTGCCTGGTTGGTGCAATAACCGGTCTCTGTCTCCCCGTCGGTGCTGAGCGCAACTTTGATGACGCCATCCGGCTTGTATGTCGCGGCGGACATGCCGAATCGCTGATACGGGCCGTATTGCGTCCACAAACCGGAATTCACATTGAGAAGGTAGCTGTTCCGCGGCAGTCCACACGCCTCAGGGTGGTTGTTTCCTCCCGAGTAAAAAATGGAACCGCTGCTGAACACGGATAAATATGGATAGTAGACAAAATCATGTACCGGATCGTCTCCGGCTTCCGGCTCCGAGAGTCGTTGCCCTGGAGCTTTCGTGATATCAAACAGCAGTACACGGTTCGCCGGCATGGTCGGATTGGGCCAGTCACAGTTGCCGCCCAGGTCATCGCGCCCGCCGACAATCGCGACCTTGCCGGAACCAAGCGTCAGGCAGGTGGGATACCAACGTTGCTCGGGCAATTCATCGTTCACGAGCAAGCGATTAATCCAGAGCAAGTTAGGTTGAGCTGGATCATAGCGGAATATCCGCTTGGTACCGGGTGTCACGCTCCCGCCCGAGACTATTAGCAAGGTACCATCACTCAAGGTGGAGTGCCCGGAGCAGAATACGTTGACGCTCTCCGCATCTTGTTGTGGAACGGAGATATCTAGGTTTCCGCTGGTTGGCTCAAAGAGCGCGGTGTCCACGGTTGTTGACGCTAACGGATTATCGAGAACCAATACGTTTCCGGTTCTCAGCATGATTAGATGTGTTCCGCGAAAGCCCCAACTCATCTGCGTCTCCCACTCGCCTTGCGAGGCAGGTTGGGCGACGGCGCGCGTGGTCGCGATGCTCATGATTACTGCGGCGAGGTGCAAGAGGCGGCGAAAATGGCGATACATGTGCGAACCTCCAATCGAATTGCTGCGTGCCGTCCATCGCAAGCAGCGGTGAGTTTCGCGGCACGCGCGTGAAATCCACTTCCGGCCTTTTTTTTTGCAAGAGCATGCTACATTTTTCGACACAGTTGCGCTTTGGTTGAAAGGAGCCTCACTGTGCCACGACGGTTCTTAGCCGCTCACTCCCTCTGCCTAGTGGGCACCGCCGTAACACTCGCACAAAGCGGCCCGATGGCATTTGAGCCGGGCGACATCTTTATTAGCGAACTCGGTGAAGAGGGGTGCTTCGCCAACCGTAGCTGGATCCGCGAAGTGAAACCCACAACC
>JAEUIR010000345.1:1643-1908 GCA_016795025.1 Phycisphaerales bacterium | reverse complement strand
AAAAATCCCGATCCACCGATTAAGCATGCTTGATCCGCAGCGTGATTCGGCCCCGACCGGCAAATTCTAGCGTTGCCGCGCGGGTGCGACAAACCGGCTTGCAATTCAACACATTTCGCGCCAACTTCGCGCATCCAAAACCGCCGCGAGGGGAAAATTGCCAAAACGCGGCCGATGGAATCGCGCACGACCGCAGCCCCCCCATTGCAACCGCCTACAAAAACGCAAGTTCGACCTACAAAGCGCCGCAATGCCGGGATTTCAG
>JAEUIR010000345.1:0-1633 GCA_016795025.1 Phycisphaerales bacterium | reverse complement strand
CCAACTTGCTAAAATCATTCATGCGTGTGCGCGAATCGCACCGAAAAGAAGTCAACCGGCGCATGATCGCCGCGTAGGCAGGACGAATGAGCAATCCGCGAAACAGTGGCCCCGGACGATCGCGTAAAGGCAACGTGTGCAGCTTCTGCGGCAAAAGCCATCGCGATGCCGGCCCAATGGTCGAAGGCCCCGAAGACGTATTCATCTGCTCCGCTTGCATCGAGATGTGCCACAATCTCATGCGCGAAGAGCGGCGACGGTCCGTCCGCGGCCGCACGATGTTCAAGAGTATTCCAAAGCCCCGCGAAATCTGGGAATTCCTGAATCAATACGTCATCGGGCAGGACGAAGCCAAGCGCGCCATCGCCGTTGCGGTGCACAATCATTACAAGCGATTGATGCACGCGGACTCGCGAGAAGAAAACGACATCGAACTCGAAAAAAGCAATATTCTGCTGATCGGCCCGACGGGCAGCGGAAAGACGCTGCTCGCTCGCTCCCTCGCTCGCGTGCTGAATGTGCCATTCGCCATCGGCGACGCGACAACGCTGACTGAGGCCGGCTACGTCGGCGAAGATGTTGAAAATGTGCTGCTGCGCCTTTTGCAAAACGCCGACTACGACCTCGAAGCGGCCCAGCGCGGCATCGTTTACATCGACGAAATCGACAAGATCGGCAAGACTTGGAACAACGTTAGCATCACGCGCGACGTTTCCGGCGAGGGCGTGCAGCAGGCCCTGCTGAAAATGCTCGAAGGAACCGTCAGCAACATCCCGCCGCAAGGCGGCCGCAAGCACCCTGAGCAGCAATACATTCAGCTCGACACCAGCAATATCCTGTTCATCTGCGGCGGCACGTTCGTGGGACTGGACAAGATCATTCGCAAACGCCTTGGCCGCAAAGCCATCGGCTTCCGCCATGATGGCGCGGACGGCGGCGAGGAATCGCGCGAGATGGGCGAAACGCTGCAACTGGTTCAGCCCGATGATCTGATCGAGTTCGGCATGATTCCCGAATTCGTCGGCCGACTGGCCGTGTGCTGCGCTTTGCATCCGCTGGATCGCCCGGCGCTCAAGCGCATCCTGACCGAGCCGCGCAACGCGCTGGTCAAGCAATATCAAAAGCTGTTTGAGTATGAATCGGCCACGCTGGAATTCAGCGACGACTCGCTAGACGAAGTCGCGGCGCGGGCGCTGAAGCGTGATGTCGGCGCGCGGGCGCTGCGCGCGGTGATGGAAGATTTCATGCTCGATTACATGTTCGAGCTGCCCGAGATCAAACCCGGCGGACACTACGTCGTAAACGCGGAAGTCGTCCGCGGCGAAGCCGATCTTTTCGCGGCCGCGCGGCGCAAGGAATCCGCGTAGCTTCCGTCACCGAAGCCCGTTTCTTCCCGCCCGGAGAGCGCACGTTGGTTGCCAGTGACTTCAATCACTGGTAGTCAGAATTGCCACCGTTTTTTCCGCCCGGAGTCGTCATGGGGCGGGCCGCACTCGGATGCATGAAAAATGGTCTTCGTTTCGTCTTGTTGAAGACCGCACGGTTCGAGGTCGTCGCGCGCGACGCGGACGCGAAGCCTGGCGGGGAGCGATCTCGCCGCTCTCGCGCCGCCGTTGCTTGAGCCGACGCATCC
>JAEUIR010000344.1 GCA_016795025.1 Phycisphaerales bacterium | reverse complement strand
GTTTGCTCTGGCCGGACGGCGCGCAGCTCACTCAGCGTATCGATGGGACCGGGCGTGCTATTGTCGTGGTCGCAGAGCGCGTTCCTGCGCGGCAATTCTGGCCGGACCTTCCCCCACCCGTCGTGGCGCTCTCCGCGATAGCTCGGTCGTCGGCTGCCGCGATTTCGATCGATCCCGCGGACCTCGCCGCGACAGTTCAGGAGGTTGATGCCGCAAATCGGCAGGTTCGCCCGCTCGCGCTGACGCCGAAGCAGCAGAAGCAGGTGTTCCGATCCGCAGCTGCCGACGTTCTCAAGTCTGCCGTCAAGGACGAGGACTTCGTAAGCGCATATCGCGAACATGGCAGCTATCGCAAAGCCGCAAAGGCACTGAGCGAACGTCTCGGTGTGACCGTCTCAAAGGACGCGGTAAAGCGCGCAGTCGAAAGCGCCGGCGGAATCGAGGCAGTGAAATCCGACGACAGCAGTGAGTCTGTTCAACGCACTGTCGCGTCGCAGCGCCGCGACAGGCAGAGGAAATTCGCATCCCCGTCGCAACCCCCTGATTTGGAGTGACTTGCGCGCTGCGACGAAGCGCGCACAAGCACTGATCCAATCGCCAATTCCGCGACACCAGAGCCGGCGGGTGAGGCCGTGAGGCCATAACCCGGCGGTCACCAGTCGCGCCTGTGCCGGCGAATTTGCGGCGCGTGCCGCAGCACAGCGATTCCGCGCGCATCGGTTTCTGATCGTTTCTGGGTGGGCGCCTCCGGCCGCCGGAGGCCTCAATGGGTCGCGCACCCGCCCGCAATGCCGTTTTCACTCCGTACGCCGAAGAAGTCATCAAGCACAAGGCCCGCCAGCTCGCCCGTCGAACCGACCTGTGTCGGTCTGATGAGGCTGACTTCGCCCAGGAAATGCGGCGGCACCTGCTCAGCCGCTTCCACCACTTCGATCCGAAGCGCTCGTGCTACAGCACGTTTGTTGCGCGCGTAATCGATTCGTGGATCGCATCGCTGCTGCGTGAGCGGCGGCGCCAGAAGCGCGCACCCGCCCGCGACGCGGTGTCACTCGAGGGAACGCGCATCGTCACCGGCGGCGTGAACACGACGCTGCGCGATGCGCTCAGCACTGAGAACGTGCCCGGCCGCATCGACGCACAACCTGACGACGAGATCAGTCGCCAAGAGTTGATCGCCGCCGTGGCGCGAGTCGTCAGCGCGCTCCCGCCGCTGCTCCGCGACATCTGCGCGCGTCTCCCCGACCAGAGTGACGCCGCCATCAAGCGCGAACTGGGCCTCTCAAGGCGCCAGTTCGAGAGCGCGAAAGCGCGCATTCGCCAGACCTTCACGGATGCGCGGCTGGGCAATCCGGCGGACACGTCGGCGCAGGACGGCGTACGTAACGGGCGGAGGCCGCGTGGCCTCGATCGCACGGAGAACGGCGAATGACCCCGAATGTGTACCGCTTCGAGTTCGAACGATCGGTTCCGATCGAAGAGGCGGAGATGTCGCTGCATCTGGCGCTCTTCGCAGTTGAGGGCCTGTTCGGCGAGGCGCGCGTCCGGCTCGACGCCAGCTACCACGTCGACGAACCCCGCAGCGCGATCGTGCTCGATGCGACGACCGAGGTCGGCGCCGCAGTGGTGCGCGTCTTTACCAGCCTGCTGCTGCACGAATTCGGCGGAGACGGCTTCAACGTACGGCGCGCCGAGCCCGCTCCCCCTGCTGTCGTGGAGGGCAAAGCGGCGTGAGCGATTCACCGGCGAACTTCCCCGAACTGCGCACCTTCGACGAGCCCGTTCCGCTCGTGCGGCTCGGTCAAGGTGAATACACGCGGGATATCTACCCGGCCGACCTGGGCGGCGCCGAGTCGCGCAGCACGAAAAGCGTGCTGACGTTTTCGGCGTTGAACACGTTTCGCAACTGCGCGCGGAAATAC
>JAEUIR010000343.1 GCA_016795025.1 Phycisphaerales bacterium | reverse complement strand
AATAGTCTGTCGCCACGCTGGGGGAGTGCGGGCATCTTGCCCGCACGAAAAGCGGGCTGGAAGCCCGCACTCCCCGCCAATTTTGAAAACGCTCTAGCAAATATGCAGCGACAGCGCCGTCGGAATCGCATCCGCGACTTCGCTCGCCAGATAGCCGATCGGCCCGACCGCATCGACCAGTGCGTCCGCCGCCGCGCTGTGACAATGCACGCCGAGTTGTGCCGCGTCGAACGCTGCAAGGCCTTGCCCCAGGAGAGCGGCGATCAGACCCGTGAGGACGTCCCCCATTCCGCCGGTGGCCATGCCGGGATTGCCGGATCGATTGACGTAAACGCGCTTGGCATCAGTCACGACCGTGCGATGTCCCTTCAAAACAACCACGCAATCAGCACGCTCCGCGTAGGCTGCCGCCGCCGCGATTCGCGCAGCGTCGCTCTCGCCCGAAAGCGGCGGTAATCCCGCGCCGCGCGCCAGTCGCTCGAATTCGCCCGGATGCGGCGTGACAATCAGCGAGCCGCAGCCATCAGCGGTTGGCCGCTGCGACCACCAGTCGCTGATCTTGGAAAGCGCGTTCAGGCCGTCCGCATCGACGACCAGTGGGCGTCCGCTGTTTTTGATGATTTCAGATACGAGCTCCGTCGCGCCGCTGCTTTGGCCGAGTCCCGGTCCAACCGCCACGACATCGGCCCATTCCACAAGCTCGAAGGCCTGTCGCGCCACGTCGGGAGTAAGCTCGGCCAGCGGCGAATCCATCAGGGCGCACGTCATCACACACGGCTCGGCCGCTGCGATCACAGATTGCACCGTGCTCGGCGCGCAAACACGCACCAGCCCCGCGCCGCCGCGCAGCGCACCGCGTGCGCAAAGCACCGCGGCCCCGCTCATCCCTGGGCTACCAGCGAAAATCACGACGCGGCCGTTCATTCCTTTATGCGACGCCGCCGGCCTTGCGGGTAACGTAGGGAGTTTGGAAACGTGATCGAGTTGGGGTTTCATCATTTGTGCTGTTCATTCGTCGCCGCGGAGAGATCGCATTCCGTCGTGCTGTTCGCTGCGCCGCCTGCCGCAGCCTGATCGATCATGCGGCAGATTTGCGCCGCATGAAAGCCGGCCGAAAAACCGTTGTCGATGTTTACGACCGTGATTCCCGGCGCGCAGCTATTCAACATCGCCAGTAGTGCGGCCATCCCGCCGAAACTCGCGCCATAGCCTACGCTCGTCGGAACGGCCACAACCGGAATATTAACCAACCCGCCAACGACGCTCGGCAGCGCGCCTTCCATTCCGGCACAGACCACCAGGGCCCGCGCACCGCGTAGTGCATCCAGTTCGCCCAGCAGGCGATGCAACCCGGCTACGCCAACGTCGTAGATCGGCCGCACCTCGCACCCCATCATTTCGAGCGTGACGCGCGCTTCCTCGGCCACGGGCAGGTCGGCAGTGCCGGCGCAGACGACGCCGACATAGCCGCCGGAAGCCGGCCGACGCGCCGTTTGCCGCAGCGCGACCGTCCGCGCCAGCCGATTATGCTCTGCGTCGGCGAATCGCTTGCAGACCCGCTCCGCCGTCTTGGGCCGCACGCGCGTCGCCAGCACGTCATGCCCGGCGGCCGCCAGCCGCGCGAAGATTTCGACCACCTGCGACGAACGCTTTCCCTGGCCGAAGATGACTTCCGGAAAGCCGACGCGAATGGAGCGGTGGTGATCGATGCGCGCGAATGATAGATTTTCATAGGGCAAACGCGCGATGCGCTCGGCCGCGACCGCGGGGGGCACTGATCCGCCGCGTACATCTTCGAGCAAGCGTCGCAATGTTTCGGGTGACAACGAAACGGCCTCCTGTGCGCGGTGCGATTCGACAATCGTGCAGCCGCAATATAATCTAACGCCCGCACATTCGCGTGATGGTGAGAAGATGATGGACCA
>JAEUIR010000342.1 GCA_016795025.1 Phycisphaerales bacterium | reverse complement strand
CTGGTGAAGCTGATCATAATCGATCAGCGAATCATCGAGCCGCGTCCCAGCCGCAGGACGCCCATGCTCAACAAGCCCAACGAAAGCGATGTCAATCCGAGCGGGCCGCACGGCCAGCCGCGAATTGTGGTGATGATCAACTCTTCTTCATGATAGATATCCGGCAAATCCTGCCCGGATTGGTTGTCGTTCGTCGAGCTGTTGTCATTGCCAGGCTGCGGGCGTCCGCCGGAATTGTCATTCGCGTTGCCCGTACCGTTGTCATTGCCGTTTCCGCCGCCGCTATTGTCGTTGCTGTTCTGGTTTCCCGCACCCACAGTCACGATTTCCACCGTCGCGGTGCAAGTGGACGAATTACCATCCTCGTCCGTCGCGGTGAACGTGACCGTCGTCGTGCCGGTCGCAAAGGCCGCCGGGCGGTCATCGCTGACTGTGGCCGTTGTGCAGGTGTCCGTCGCGGTTGCCACCAGCGTCACGCTCGCGCCGATCACGCTCGATTCGCTGGTCTCAATGCGAACCGCCGCGGGACATGCGATCACGGGAGGCGTTGTGTCTGCGAACGTAATGGACTGTTCGCCGCGCTTCTCGTTGCCGGCCGCGTCAAGCGCGATCCACGATCGTACCAGCGAGCCGTCCGGCTGCGGCGCATCCGTAAACGTCGGCGTCAGTGGGCCGTCGCAAACGTCTTCCGCAGTCGCCGACCCGGTCGCGGCCGGCGATGAATCGCCTCCGCATTCGACCACCGCGCTCGGCGGCACAGTCATGTCGGGCGGGGTGGTATCGGCAAACGTGATGACCTGTGTTCCGGTCGCTTCGTTGCCGGCCGCGTCGCGCGCAGTCCACGTACGGAGCAACTCGCCGGCCTTGCCGGTGGCATCCGCAAATGTCGGCGTCAGGTCGCCGTCGCAATTGTCAGTCGCGGTGGCCGTGCCGGTAGCCGCCGGCGACGAATCACCGCCGCATTCGACGACGGCGTCCGCCGGGACCGTGAGAATCGGCGCTTCCGCGTCGGAAAACGTAATGATCTGCGTCCCGGTGGCCTCATTGCCGGCGCGGTCCCGCGCGACCCAGTTGCGCAGCAACTCACCCTCCGGCCCGGGCGCGTCCGTAAATGTCGGCTCGACGATTTCGTCGCAGACATCCGTGGCTGTCGCCTGGCCGGTGAATTCCGGTGAGGTATCGCCCCCGCACGGAACGGTCGTGTCGGGCGGCAATGTCAGCGTCGGCGGCGTCGTGTCGTTAATCGTGATGATCTGCGTAAGCGAGCCGGTGATGCCAAGAGAATCGGTTGCGCTCCAGGTGCGTTCGATGCGTCCGGGCAAAACGACATCGGCAAACGTGGTCGGTAGCGGACCTTCGCATTCGTCCACGCCGATGCCGAACCCGGTCGCGCCGGGGTCGGTCGGCGATCCGCATTCGACGGTCACGTCCGTCACGCCGAAAATAAGCGGCGGAAAGCTCTCTGCGAGCGTCAGTGTCTGCACCAGAACGCCCTGATTTTCACACTCGTCGAAGGCCGACCAGGTGCGAACGATGATGCCCGGAGTGCTGGTGTCGTCGCTGAATGTCGGAGCGCCCGGCGCGCCGCAATTATCACTTGGCGATGGTATGCCCGTCACAGCAGGATTCGTCGATCCGCCGCATTCAATCGTCAAATCCGTCACGCCGGTCAGAATCGGCGCAGTCGTATCGCGAATCGTGATCGTCGTCGTGGCCGTGGTTTCGTCGCCAGTTCCCTCGCGCACCACGCGCAGCGACACGTTGCAGGTCTGTTCGCAATCGCCGGACCGCGAAATCGTGATCGTCGGCGTCGGACTGTTCGGATCGCTGATCACAGCCTCCAAGCAATCGCTGGACCACTCGTACAGCGCAAGCGGCGCGCCGTTCGAAGGATCGGTCGAGCATGCGCCGGACAGCTGAATCACCGTTTCGTCGCCCTGGCAC
>JAEUIR010000341.1 GCA_016795025.1 Phycisphaerales bacterium | reverse complement strand
ATCGTGCTGCGCCAGTCGCTGGCTGTTCCGCTATTGGGGGAGATTACGGTGATCCAAGAGCCGATGTCGGAATTGGCTCTCATGGCGGCTCGGGCGGTCGTTTTTCCGTCGCGCTGACGGCGCGGTTGTGGATGTGTGAATGAGCGAATTCAACGGATCAACCAACGGCCGGTCGCACAACGAATCGATTGTTCGACTCGAAGGCGTTTCGAAGTCATTCGGCGCGAAACCGGCGGTCCGCGATTTGTCAGTAACACTTTACGCCGGTGAGGTTTTCGCGTTTCTGGGTCCGAACGGGGCGGGCAAAACCACGACACTCAAAATGACCTGTGGACTGCTGCGGCCTGACGGCGGAAATATCAACTTATGCGGGCGATCGATGGTGCTGGACGCCGCCGGCGCGAAGAGCGAAATCGCGTATGTGCCGGATCAGCCGTTTTTGTACGACAAGTTAACCGGCCGCGAGTTCATTCGCTTTACGCAGGAAATGTACGGCGTGCCGCGAACCGATGCGGACGACCGATTGCGCGCGCTGACGCAGCGATTGGATATGGACGGCTTTCTCGACCAGCTCACTGAGCATTACAGCCACGGGATGAAACAAAAGGTGGCGCTGGCGGCGGCGCTGATCCACGCCCCCCGCGTGCTGGTTGTGGACGAGCCGATGGTGGGGCTCGATCCGCGGACCATTCGCGTCACAAAGACGATTTTTCGGGAAATTGCCGACGCGGGCGGAACGGTTTTTATGAGCACGCATGTGCTGGATGTGGCCGAAGTCGTCGCGGATCGCATCGGAATCATCCACGAAGGCCGGCTGGTCGCGCTCGGGAGTCTGGCTGAATTACGCCGCGATGGGGCGCATAGCGGTCGGCTGGAAGATATTTTTCTTCGGCTCACCGAAACGGCCGATAAGTATTGATTGGCTGGCGGTTCGCGTGTGCTGAAGGATGAGCGGCTACCTAGTAGGGGGCAGGCATTCGTGCCCGGCGATCGGACATAATCCTGCGGAAATTTGCGGCGCGTCTGGGCGAATTCCCTCTTGCGAATGTACGCGGACGCGGGTAGTTTAATGTGCGATGAGGGATTGGGTTCGTAGCGCGGCGCAACCCGTTTCAATTCCAAATGGTTGCCACGCCGCCGTCTCTCGTCCAGAGCAGGCGATTCCCGGTTGAATCGCCCCCTTCTGTTGCAGCACATTCGCACGACGCCTGCGGCAAATGCCGCGCGGTCGTTGCCGATGCCCTTAGGTTGGCATCGCTCGTTCACCGATTCGTGTGTTTCCCGACGGTCCGCTTGAGCCGCCGATCGCCGGATAGACGTCAGGTCCGACCGAGCCCGAAAGGAATCCAGATGTCGTTCACGAGAAGTCGCACGCGCGCATTCACCCTGATCGAACTGCTGGTGGTGATCGCAATTATTTCGCTGCTGATGGCGATTCTGCTGCCGTGGTTGACGAACGCCCGCGAGCAGGCTCGGCGCGTGAAGTGCCTTGCGAATCTTCAACAGCAGGGCAGCATCGCGCAGATGAACGCCCAAACGGACAAGTACAGCCGGCTCCATCCTCCGCACCCTTGCACAAGAGAAGACGGTCACCTTCCGACTGATTCGACCAGTGTCCCGATTACATCACTTCGTTACTACATGGGCACCGGCGACCATGAATACGGCGGCAAGGACGGTGAAGTGGACCTCGGCGGCCAGTTTGGACGCGAGTATGCATTCCAGGGAACCGGTGGCCATGACGGCAAAGACTCGGCTCGTCGCTACATGAACAAGTTCTTGTACGGCGAGCGCGGCGGTCAGACCCGCACCAACGAGCCGCGCAATGATCGTGATTGGGCGATTTTCCGCGAGCCGGGCGAGGATACTTTATTTGGGCGCGCCAACCAATCCACGATGTCGTGGCGTCCGCGGCATGCAATGTATGAAGAGTCCGTTTTCCGCGCGACTGGCAACAGCTATTCGGGCGAT
>JAEUIR010000340.1 GCA_016795025.1 Phycisphaerales bacterium | reverse complement strand
ACGCGAAATCCGGACCGATCTCGACCAATACAACCGCGATCCGAAACCCTTCCGCTGGACCGCCAGCGCCGACCTGACCCTCGAAAAGGTCAAAAAGATTTGTGAACGACCTTCTAACTCGGGACACTATGTTCCGGCGGCGGTTCAGCGCATGGTTGGGGCGAAATGTTTGGATCTATTCCAATAGCGACCTTCCCGTCATCTCCAGTGGCGCCGCCAACCCAAGCATCGCCAGTGCCGTCGGCATCACATCCGCGAGGCGCCCGCCCGCCCGCAGCCGCCGGCCGCGGAACGGCTCGCCGAATACGTACAGCGGCACGTCAAACGTCGTATGCGACGTATGCGGACCTCCGGTAGCCGGATCGATCATCTGCTCGAAATTCCCATGATCGGCCGTGACGATCGCGCAACCCCCGGCCCTGCGGACGGCTTCCAGAACCCGCCCAACACATTCATCCACTACTTCGCATGCGCGAACGGCCGCCGCCAGCACGCCGGTGTGCCCGACCATGTCAGGATTCGCGAAGTTCACCACCAATACATCATCGACGCCGGATTCGATCCGCTTCACCACCAGTTCCGTCACCTCATATGCGGACATTTCCGGCTGCTGGTCGTATGTACTCACCTTCGGCGATGCCGCCATGGCCCGTTCTTCGCCCGCGAAAGGTTCTTCCCGATAGTCATTGAAAAAGAACGTCACATGCGCGTACTTCTCGGTTTCGGCGCAGCGGAATTGCCGCAGGCCGAGCTTGCTGAGATATTCGCCGGCGATGTTGGCCATCTTGGGCGGCTTCGGAAACGCCACGCGCACCGGTAGGCCGCGCTCGTACTCCGTCATGGTCACGTAATAGACATTGAGCTTCGTGCCGCGCGCGAATCCCAGCTCACGCTCCGCGCCGGATTTGTCCTTTCCGCGAAAGGGAAACGTGTCCAGCACGAACGCCTTGCTAAGCTGCCGCGGCCGATCGCCGCGAAAATTGAAAAAAACCACCGAGTCGCCATCGCGAACCGTCGCGACCGGCGTCACGCCGTCGTCGCTGATCAGCGTGGGCGGCACGAATTCGTCGCCGGCCATGTTCGGCTCGGTCGGCTGCGCGTAATAACGTTGCAGCGCCTCCGCAGCACCGGCGGCCGCGTCGCCCTCGCCTTGCGTCAACATGCGATACGCGCGTTCGGTGCGTTGCCAACGGTCGTCGCGATCCATCGCCCAATAGCGTCCGCAAACGCTCGCGATGGTTCCCACGCCGATGCGCCGCAGCTCCTTCTCGATCTGTTGGACAAATCCGACGCCGCTGTTTGGCGGCGAATCGCGTCCGTCAGTGAAGCAATGCACAAATACATCTCGCAGCCCGCGCCGTGCCGCCAACTCCACCACCGCGTAGAGGTGCTCGAGCCGCGAATGCACGCCGATGTCGCTGGCAAGCCCGATCACGTGCAGCCGGCTGCGCCGCGTCAGGCAGCGTTCGACGGCCGCGACGATCTCCGCGTTTTGGAAGAACGAACAGTCGCGGATGGCTTTGGTGATTCGCACCGACTCCTGATCGACGATTCGCCCAGCGCCGATGTTCTGATGGCCGACTTCGCTATTGCCCATCGTGCCTTCGGGCAACCCCACATCAAACCCGCTGGTATGAATCAGTGTGAATGGCCAGTCGCGACGCAACATCGCATCGACGGGCGGCTTGGCGAGCTTTACGGCATTAGCGTGGTCCCAGGCTGGATCGGGATTCTCACCCCATCCATCGCGAACAATGACCACGCACGGGCGGTTTTGCGGCTTTGCAGCGGACATCTCCGACGACCTCCGGCCGGCGCGCTGTTGGGGGCGATGCAGTTGCGATCGACGGGCGGAATTCCGCCGCCCACGGGACAGCCTCGCGCGGCTACGTCATAATACTCCGCAATTCCGCCACGGTCGTCGGTCGCCGAAGCGCCGACCGAACCCTTGCCCGGGTTTCCGGCGCGAGCCGCGCGGCGAACCGCCACGAGAA
>JAEUIR010000033.1 GCA_016795025.1 Phycisphaerales bacterium | reverse complement strand
CACGCTCCTTCGACAGCGAGTGCTGCCCCCCTCAGACCTAAGAAGCATACGAATACAGCGGAGCCACCAAGCAGCCCCCCCGCGGAAAATTCGCTAAAAATCGCCAATACGCAGTCTCGCCGCTTTTCGCCACTTTTTCTCGGCCGTGTCGGTGTCGGGGGTGGATTGCAGAATCGGTCGAAGCGGCCGATGGCGGATTTGTCCCTTGGTCAACGGGCGTTATTCTGGCACGGTGATCATTGATGTTCATTGTCATTACACGCTCAGCGCGAAACGTGTGTGTCCGAATATCGAACGATTTTCGTTCGAGCCGGCCCAGGAAGCGGCGGGCGCTGGTTATGACACGTGCATCGCGCCGCGAGCGGCCCGGCGCTGGGCATGGAGTGTGGTTCGACGCATGTTGCGAGTGGACTCCCGGCTGCCGATAGGCGAGGCGCTTGATGGGGAGTTGCACGCCGCCGCCGAGCGCCACCTGTTGAATAGCACCGGGCCAATTGAGCGATTCGTGCTGCTGGCGTTTGACTGGTATCACGATGACAGCGGGCGGCAACCACCCCTGCCGCAGCGCGAAGGCATTGAAGGCAGTGACATATACACATCGAATTCGCTCATCCGCGACCTCTGCCGCCGCCATCCGCAGCGGTACTTATTTGGCGCATCGGTGCATCCCTACCGCGAACACGCCGTCCAATGCATCGATGAAGTGTTTTCAGCCGGGGCGTGTCTGCTCAAATGGCTGCCGCTGCATCAGAACATCAATGCGGCCGATCCGCGAAGCCGCGCCGTGCTGCGCCGCTGCGGCGAGCTTGGCCTGCCCGTGCTCGCCCACTACGGCGAGGAATTCACGCTCGCGACGCAGCGCCGCGAGTACATTCACGTCAGGCAGTTTCTGGACGCCCTGCGCGATCTGCGCCGCGACGGACACATGCCGCCCGCGATCGTCGCGCATGTCAGCACGCCCGTGATGCCTTGGGGCGACCACAGTTCCACGCGCATGCTGATCGATGCACTCACGGGCGAGTTTGCGCAAGCGCCGCTTTACGCCGACATCTCCGCGCTCACCACGCTCGGAAAAATCCCGTATCTCAAATCGCTCGCGCGACGACAGGATCTGCATCACAAGCTGCTCTTCGGATCGGATTGGCCGGTCCCCCCGCTCAGTCCGATGTTGCGGCTGCTGGTGGGCCGTGATTATTCGGCCGTACGCGGCGAACCATCCTGGCCCCAGCGCGTGGCGCTGCTTTGCCAACGAATGGGCTTCAACGAAATCGTCTTTCAGCGCGCGGCGGAGATTCTGCCAAATGTGCATTTTTTCAGTCGATGAGCGGCAGGCTCCGGTTGGACCGTCGCATCGGCAAAGTTACACTCCGCGCTCCGGGAGATTTGCGCATGGCCTATGAATATGTGGTGCTTGGCGCGGGCCGACAGGGTGTCGCGCTCGCCTACGACCTGGCGAAAAATGGAGAGGCCGCGGGCGTTCGACTGTTCGACGTTGACGCCGCGGTGGCGGAGCGAGCGGTCGCGCGCCTGCGGCAGCTTATTCCCGGTACCACTTGTCGATTCTCGGCCGCGCGGTGCGATGTCGCTGACGCCGCAGCCGCGAGCGGCGCGATGCGTGGCGCGCACTGCGTGCTGTCCGCCGTGCCATATGTTTTTAACGAGCGTCTGACCAATGCGGCGATCGACGCGGGCGCGTCGTTTCTCGATTTGGGCGGAAATACATCCGTGGTTCGCTCACAACTGGCCATGCACGAAATCGCGCGCGCTCGCGGGGTGAGCATCGTGCCGGATTGCGGCCTCGCGCCGGGGCTTGGGAACTCGCTGGCAGCCCAGGGCATCGCGTCAATGGACGCTCCGCGTCATGTGCATGTGCGGTGCGGCGGCCTGCCGCAGCAGCGCGTCGGCCCCTTGCAGTATAAGCTGGTATTTAATTTCGACGGCCTGATGAACGAGTACAGCGGGTTTGGAGAATTCCTGCGAGACGGAAAACACGTCGAAGTTCCCGCGCTCAGCGAGCCTGAATCCATCAATTTTCCCGGCACGCTCGGAACATGCGAAGCGGCGGTCACCTCCGGCGGAACGAGCACGTGCCCGCACACGTATCACGGTCGGCTTGAGACGTACGACTACAAGACAGTTCGCTATCCCGGCCATTTCGACATCATCCGCGTCTTGTTCGCGCTAGGTTGTTTCGAGTCGAACGTGCCGCTTTCCCGCGGCGGCGCAATCCAGCCGCGCCCGATCATGCGCGCTCTCTTCGAAGAGCGGCTGACATTTCCGGAAGTGCGTGATCTGGTCGTTTTGCGCACGGTTGTGCGCGGCACGCATCAAGGCAAGTCCTGGCGAACGCAATACGATCTGTACGACCTGCATGACGAAAAGACCGGATTTACAGCGATGGAGCGAACCACGGCATTTCCCGCTGCGCTCGTTGCGCACTTTCAGGCTCGCAAGCTGGTGGAACCCGGAGCGCGCCCGCTCGAAGTCGCCGTACCGGCGCGGGAGTATTTCGAGGAGCTCGCGAAACACGATATTCACATTCGCGTCACGGAGACGACGGACGATTGAAGGCATGGGCGCTATTTCAACACAAAACGATCGCCGTTGATTTCCAACACCAGCGCCCGTTTCAGCCCGTATACGAACGCGCCGTCCACGCATGTCATGCCGTCGGGCAAATACGTGCCGCCGCGTAGCGACGCGCTGACCAGTCCGGCGCCATCCACGACGCGCACTGCTTGCAACTCGCACGGCCATTCGCCGTCCAGCGGCTGTCCGAGCCGGGTGAGTACACCCACAAACATTCCGTGGGCAAAATCCGGGCGCGCGCCAAGCCCGGCACATCCCGCGTTAAACGTCTGCCACCCCTGCTCATCGTGAATTTCAACCAGAGCCACGCGGTCATTCACCGGTCGCACAAACCGCGCGAATAGCGCTTCATCTAACACAACAGCTCGCTGAGGCTCCGCGAGTCGCGCTTCGGCGGCAACCTCCAGAGTCTCCATGTGAACGTACACTTTGTTGTTTGGCGCGGCACAGCCCGCGAAGAACGCGAGAGCGGCAATGAAAGAAAGCACCCCGGCGATGCCAGTGTCGGCCCGGCTGCGGCGTACGATTCCTGACCGGTTCATGCGTTTGCTGACGAATCCCGCCTTGCGTCGCGCGTACGTCACCCGTAATCTCCGGTGTACAGTGCGAAGCGTTGAGCCGACATATTCGGTTCATCGGATCGCAGCCCGCCGGGCAACAGCACGAACGAGCATCGGCCGGCCGGATGGATTGGGCCGATTCCCAAAATAACGGGCCGGACCGAACGGAATTCCGTGATATTCCACGGAGGAACGAAATGCGAAAGTGGATTTTGCTGGCATTGACGATGGGGGCGATTGTCGCCACGTGGTACTACGTCCGCACCTATGCTCGCGTCGATCCGCCGTGGTCAAAGCCGGAATACGGTGAGATCACGCGCGGCGACATCACCGTCCCGATCCTCGCGACTGGTCTGATCGAGTCGCCCGCCAAGGTCGAGGTGAAATCCAAGGCGTCCGGCGAGGTCATTCGAATTCGCGTGACTGAAGGCGACTTCGTGCATACGGGCGATGTATTGATGACGCTCAAGCCCGACGACGAGCAGCGCGCCGTCGATCGCGCCAAGGCCGAGCTTCAGCGGGCGAGCGCCTTGTTTGAGAGCGCCAAGCTCGGCGCGGACAAGGCAAAAGCGGCCATCGACAACTCGCTCGCGCAGCTGGATCGCGCTAAGGCTGAGTCGGAGCGCACCAGGAGCGACTACGAAGCCGTCATGTGGCGATACAAGGAAAATCTCGGCGCCTCGCTTCAGGAGAAAGTAACCGCCGAATCGCTGTACGCCGTTGCAACCGCGCAGGTGCGTGTCGCCGAGGCGGCGGTGAAGACCGCGTACATCGCCGAGAAGGAGGCGGGGGAAAACATCAAGCTTCAGGATGCGATTGTCACGTCAGCGACCAAGACGCTGGAGGACGCCGAAGAGCGGCTGCGCGAGACGACCGTGATCGCCAAACACGATGCCATTGTCACAGACGTGCCGGTCAAGGTCGGGACGCTCATTCAATCCGGCACGCAGTCGTTCACCGGCGGAACAAAAGTCGCCGAGCTTGCGGATGTATCAAAGAAAACGGTCGTCGTGAAAGTCGATTCCGCGGTCTATGGCCGCATTCTTAGCATTGCACCGATCGACGCGCTGCCAAAAATGCCCGGTCTGCCGGAGGCGGCCGCGGCCGACACAGAGGGCCTGGCACTGCGCACCGGCAAGGTGAGATTAACAGTAGATGCGTACAGAGATGACACGTTTGAAGGCATGATCGAGCGTGTCGAGCCGCAAGGAAAGCAGGTCGTCGGCGCGACGCAGATGCAGTTCGACGTACATGTTCTGATTACCGACCAAGACCAATCGCGCCTGCCGCTTGGGGCGCAAGCCCAGGTCGAATTCACCGTCGATAAATCGACCGCATGCCTGCGCGTGCCGGCCGAGGCGATCATGCGTTACAACGACCAGCCGGGCATTTGGCTAAAGGTCGATCCGCCGGCCGGCTCAAATAAACGATACGGCAAGCGCTTCATCCCCTGCCGCATCGGCATCACCGACGGCGAATTTACGGAGATCGTGTCGGTCATCGGCGAAGGAAAGATCGACGCAGGCCAGAAAGTGTACACAAAGCTGCCGCGTGGCGAAGATGCGGCGGAAGAATAGGAAATTGCAGAATGCAGAAATGCAATGCCCGCTAGTGCGGTTTCTGTTTTTTGCGTTGCGTCTGATCAGAGCCGCGACCGCAAGGGAGCGGCCGCCAGCGAGCATAGCACTGCGGATTGTTGAGTGCACGTAATTCTCACCGGGATTTTCTCTTGGCGCTAATCGACATTCGATCCCTCACCAAGCTCTATCGCATGGGCGACACCACCGTGCGAGCCCTCGATGGCGTGAATCTCACCATCGCCGCCGGTGAATTTGTCGCCATCACCGGCCCGTCCGGCAGCGGCAAGAGCACGATGATGCACCTGCTCGGATGCCTCGATCGGCCCACGCACGGAGAATACGTGCTCGATGGCCGCAACGTCGCGCGCCTCAACGATCGCGAACTCGCCGATGTGCGCAATCGAAAAATCGGCTTCGTATTTCAAACATTCAACCTGATTAACCGCACCTCAGCGCTCGAAAATGTGGCCGTCCCGCAATTTTACGCCCGCCGGCTCAACACGCGCCAGCCGGCACGAAAGGCGCTGGAGCGCGTGGGGCTGGGCCATCGCATGCATCACCGGCCGAGCGAATTGTCGGGCGGCGAGCGGCAGCGTGTGGCGATCGCCCGCGCGATTGTGAACGACCCGGTGCTGGTGCTCGCGGACGAACCGACCGGCAATCTCGACTCCCGCACCGGCGAGCAGATCATGGAAGTATTTCATTCGCTGAATCGCCAGGGCGTGACCATCATTCTGGTCACGCACGAGCACGATGTGGCGATTCAAGCGCGTCGAATCGTCCAGATGCGCGATGGGAAGATCATCGCCGATCGCTCGACCGAGGAAGTGTTGCGCGACAGCGGCCCCAGCGGTCTGCCCAACGACGGCAAACAAAAAGGGGGAATCGACAAGATTCTGACCGCAGGTTCATCGTCACAGCCGCGCATGAACGAAGAAGGCCTGCCGTATCCGGCCCCCGCGGGGAATGCAGCCGCGCCGGGCATCGGTGTGGCGGTCGAGCAGGTTTCCGTGAACAACGGTGCGCTAAGCGTGTCCGTCGCCGAGGAAACACCACTCGCGCAAGGCGCGAACTTCGGCATGATCTGCGGAATTGCCGCGCCGCTGCTCGCGGGTTTGGGCTACGCGCTCGGGAGGCTCGCTCCGCGCGACCAGTTCCGCGAAGGCGTGCAGCCCTCACAAGAAGCGATGATGCTCGCATTTGGCGCGATGGGGTCGTTTCTGATCGCTCTCGTCGCCGCAATCATCGCGATTGTCGTTTCGCGCGGGGCGCTGCGCCGCATGCGCGAGGCGCCCATCGAACTCAGCGGAAAGCTCCGTGCCCGAACCGGCCTGTGGCTCGGGTGGCTGGTTGTGCTGTTGCCGGTTTTTTCGATTGCCTGGCAAATCGCGAAAAAGACGCTAAAAAGCTGATTTGATCTGAACATCACGCGCTAGTTCCTTGACCGGCCGTCGCTGAATTCGACCGAGTCGCGCCGTGCCTCGATGCGACGAGGTGATGACGCGACCAGGACCACTCCCCGGTAAGGGGAGCTCGTTTGGGAGCGCGCCACGATTGCAAGAGCCGATGCGCGTCCTTATTGCAGCGGCAGCTGCCCGAAATAGACGGCAACGTCGGCAGGTTCCGCACCCGTTTCGAGGTTTCCCGGGCTGCCGACGATGAATCGTCCGCCCGGCACCGCCAGCAACACAAACGTGCTGGGCAATGACGCGAGCTTCTCGGGGTCGACAAACGTGTTTCCGAGATCCTTGGCAGCGTATCCGATGAGATTTCCCGTCGGCGTGAGAATCGTACCCGTGACCTGACCCTCGTTGACCTGCAAGTGAAGCCTGGCGCCGGACGACGACACTCCGACCAAACCGTCAGCCGACACCTGGGCTTCGTAAAGCCCGGCACCGTCTCCGGCGGGCACGAGGTAAAACTTGTGGCTTGTGCCATCGGCGAGCTCAAAGTCGCCGCTGACACCGCAAGAATTGCGGGGGCACCCAAATAGGTCACAGGGGCAATTAAGCCGTGCATGCGCCCATTCCTTGTTGTGTTCGAATGCGGTCTTTTCGCTTGGTCCGGCCGAGCTCTTGAGCTCCAGATGGGTGATGCGCGCGGCGCCGCTGAGCGAATTCAGCGCGAACGACGCATCGGGGAAATCGCCCGAAAAGCTGCCCGAGAACCACTCGATGCGCCCGTCTGGCGCCGGGCGGCCATCGGACACTAGAATGCTGATCTGCCTGCTCCCGTCGGAACCCGGGGCGGCGATCTGGGCACCGATCAAATCCGGCAAATCCTGGAATCTGCCAAAGAACGTGCCCTCCGTTTGCTTCGATCCGGTGAGATCGGCCTTCACAAAATTCTCGCTTGCGCCGCCTTGCCCCGTTTTCAAGCCGTCGGCGCCTCCACGGCCGAGCAGCGCGTCCCCCTGAGCCAGGGCGATGATCAGATAGGTGTCGGGGGCGCCGCCGAGCGCCGGTTCGTTGAAGATGCGCGACAGGTCGCGCACCTCGTATGGAACCTCCTGCCCGGATGCTTCCGTAATGACCCCAAGCACGAACTTGCCGAATAGTTCGCCGTCCAGCCTGTTGCCGTTCAGCGCCCTACCACTCCATCCCCCCGCAGCGTCGATGACAACCTCATAGAGTCCGGCGCCGGCAACGGCCGGCGCTGCGGCAAATGTGTGTATCGTTCCATCGGCGAGCGTCACGGCGCCGGCGGCGCTCTCACCGGTCACCTGAGCGCTGATACGTGCGTTACCGCTCTTGGACGTCAACGCCAACGCACCTGATGTTACGTTCCCCTCGAAAAACTCCGCGTGGCCATCAGGCGTGCCATCGGTCAGGAAAATTCTCGCGCGATCGCCGGCGCGAGTTGTGACATCGAGCGCAATCAGTGCCCTGCTTTCGTCGATGGCGCCGACGAAGGAAGCGACGGCCCCGGCGTCACCGGTGTTGTTCGAGACCTGGGGAGCACAGGCTGAAAGGAAGAGAGGGACCAACACCATGCCAATGGTGTTCCGCGAGCAGGCGATGTTCTTCATGACATTGTGACCCTTCTTGGAATTTGCTGGTCAGTGCCAGCCCAGCGCGATTTCAAACAGCAGCGTCGCTGAACAACCGGCGCGACTCCCGGAGTAGTCGTCGTGGACGACCCAAAATCAGGCGGCGTTTCCATGGCCTGAACTCCTCGCTTGACTCTCAGAGACACGTGAACATCGCCTGACAATGCCACAGACGGCTGGATGTCGCCCCGACTCGCGGACCTTTTGAACTGCCGGAACCAGCAGAGAGTGGAGGATTGCAATGTTGGCGATGACGACCAGCCTACGCGGACGGTTCGCCAGATCGCCAATTTCCCCGTGCTGGTCAGCGTGCGGCCATCGCGCGCCGGCCGGAGCGGCGGTATCAGATCGAGTCGAGGTCGCGACCCACGCTGAATCAGGGGCACCCTCCGGACAAAATGCAATTCACGAATACGTCGATGTCGAAGTTATTCAGCGTCCCATCGCCGTTCACATCACCGTTGGCCGCGTCGCAACTTGGGAATGCAGCCGCATACACGGCCGGAGCCGTCAGTGCGAGTACAAACGGGTCGATGTCGAAGTTATCGACGAATCCGTCGCAATTCATGTCAGCGAGCGTGACTGTTGCGATTACGCTCAGGCGAACGGACGTCGCCAGATAATCCAGTTGCCATTCCAATCCCTGCGAAAGCGTCGGCAAGTTAACGACTGCGAACGACCCGCCGACCGAACCGGCAGTCAGCACGACGAAGCTATCGCCCGGCGCAGGCGCGTAACCGTTGATCAGCGTCACATGAAGCGCGCCGCTCAATTGCGCCGCCCCTGTTACGTCGAGGCGGTCATGCTGCGAGCCGGGCAACGTTCCGCCGATCTCAATTTGCAGAGAGCCGCCGGGCTCCTGTGTGTAATTGTTCAAGAGCGCGAGCGTCCCGGCGGATGCGCCCGGAGATACTAAGCCCTGATTGGATACCGGTCCGCCGATGCGTCCCGTACCGCTCAGCGCCGCACCGATCGCGATCGCGACTGCCCCTGAGCCGGTGGCCGATCCGCTTGTGTTTGAGACGTGCAGCGTCCCCGCATTGACGCTGGTGCCGCCGGAATATGTGTTGGCCGTATTCAGAATCAGCGTCCCCGCGCCGGTCTTGGTCAGCCCGGTACCGTTGTTGATCTGCGCCACGTTGCGGAGCGTCCCGCTGCGAATGTTGAGATTGTCAATCGGCGACACGCCGCCGATGGCGAAGTTATGCATGTCGAGGGTGGCCCCGTCGAGCGAAAAAGTGCTGACGCCCGCGCCGGCGTCGGTGACATTGGCGTTGATGTCGACGATGCCGCCGTTGAGATTGAGTGTGCTTGACGCGCCGTTTTGGCTCATGAGCACACCCACAGCGCCGCAATCGAGCCTCGAGAGCGCGCCGCTGATGGTGAGGGCGCCCGAAGAGGCGGCACCGTCGCCGAGGAAGAGGCCGAGGCAGGAGGCGGTGGCGGCGCTTGAGATGCTAAAGACGCCCGTGCCGGTCTTGCCGACTTCGAGCAGCCCTTGATTCGTCCATGTCGATCCGGATCCGCTGACAGTCACCGTGCCGGAGGCATTCGCGATTTCGCCGACGCTTGTCTGGTTGGTGGAGACATCGCCGCCCGCAAGCACTGAGAGGGAGGTCGTGGAGGCAAACCCCACAGCGAGATATTCGCTGCAAATCAGCAGCGAGCCGTCGCCGGTCACGGTCGCCGTGGCGTTCTCGCCCTGGCCGACATAGAGGCGCTGGGCGGAAAACGCTCCGCCGGCGTCAACGAGCAGCTCGCCCTCGCCAGAATTCCCGATCCACACCTCGCCGCTGCTGGTCCAGGTTGAGCCGGGGCCGTTCACGATGATGCGACCCGGCGAACCCGGGCGTCCGTAAACGCGGGCCTGCTCGCCGGTTACGTCGGCGCCGTTGGTGATGCGCATCGATCCGACGCCAATCGCACCGCCGGAGTACATGACCCCCGTGGAGGTGATGGAGGAGGCTGCGCCCGAGAGCGTGAACTCATAATCCGGGCCAAGGATCGGGACGAAGCCGGCGTTGGGCGCGATCGCAATCTGCCCGACGAACGTAGCGTCCTGGAGAAGCTCGATCCCGCCTCCGGGATTGTTGAGCGTGATGTCTCGCGCGAGCGTCGGTGTGTTGAGGCGCAGGCGGCCCGGGGCGTTGACGGTGACGGGTGTTGCGCCGGCGCCCAGCGCACTGGGATGGCCGACCTCCAACGTGCTATTGACCGTCCAAGTTCCGGAATAGTTGTTTGCCGAGTTGAGCCGCACTGTGCCGGAATTGACGAACGTTGTGCCCGTGCCGTTCCATACGCTGGCGCCGTTCGTGCCGAGCGCGAGCGAATCGGATAGCGTCGGACCGCCGTTGAGGTTGGCGCTCGTGCCAAACACGTTGCACGAGCCGTTGAACGTGCTCGCGCCCGTGCCGCCGCTCAGCGTGGCGCTTGTGCCCAAACTGACGGCATTGGAATACGTGATTGAGTTGGCAAGCTCCAATACGCCTGTATTGAAGACGGTCGTCGTCCCGGATCCCAGCGCCTGGGAGTTGTTCAATCGAACGGTCGGACCGTTGATCGTGGTGGCGCCGGTGCGCGTGCTTGTACTATTCAATTCCGCGATGCCGCTTCCGGTAAACGTGAGCTGGTTCGCGGTCGCGCCAAGCGGGCGATTCAGGTCGAGGAATGCGCTATTGATCAGGTCGATCGTTCCGCCGCCTGTACCGACCGTGATGTCGCGCAGCATGATGAACGTGGGGTTGACGGACCCGTCGAGGCGCAAGCGCCCGCCGTTAAGCGTGATCGGAGCGGTACTGAACCCGAGAGCCGTGTTGGTTCGCACGACGACGGTGGTGTTCGCTCCGCTGATGATGGTTCCGCCCGTATAGGAATTTCCAGAGACGGGGAAAAGACTGAGCGTGCCGCCGTTCGAAAACGTGATAGGGCCGGTGCCGGCGATGACGGAGCTGATCGTCGGGTTCCATCCGCCGCCAAGGCTGACCGAACCGTTGCCGAGCTGGATGTTGCCCCCGGTAAGCGTGTAGCTGTTGAGGAACGTGAGCGACAGAGCGAACTCGCCGCTCGACAGGGTGATGGTGCTCGCGCCCCCCGGCATCGAGTTGGGGAACGTGACGAAGTCATTGATCCCGGGCTCGGTGTTGTCGGCCCAATTGGTGGCGGTGGACCATTGCGCGTTGCCGCTGCTGTTGTCCCATTGATCGGCGAAGACGCGCGGCGGCTCGACGAACTTGGCGAGCACGCACGCGCTAACGATGAAACGAAGAGCCTTCATGGAGAATCTCCTGCAAAAAGCGCGCCCGCGGGTTTCGCCCGCGGCAAACGCGAGGGGTTCGGCAGTCGCTACTGGAAAAAACACGGAGGCGCGCGGCGATGTCGCCGGTACCGGGGAAAATTCATATCCAGCTCAGCGACACCCGCAACGCTGATCACCAACTCGCATGCACGTGTTGCTATCGAGAATGTATCTCCACGCTCAGCGAACCAGCCGGGCGAGCGCGGCCTCCAATAACTCCAGGCGCCGGCGTAGATCCGTGTTTTCTTCGCGCAGGTTCGCGATTTCCGCACGTAGCTTGTTCGCGTCCGCATCATGCGCCGACCTCATTTCGCGCATCGCCTCCACAGTCAAGGCTTCAAAACCGCGGAATGTGAGCCGCTTGAACCCACTTCTTCCTTCATCGACCCAATCTGGAAAGACCGCTTCGACTTCCTGAGCGATCATGCCCATCTGCACACCGGGCAGCTCATGGGTCATCTCCGGATTGATGTACTCATAGGTCACGCCGCGCAGCGCGAGCATCCGCTCCAGCGCGCTGTCCAAAGGCCGAATGTTCTTTTTCAACCGTACGTCGGATGCAACCGACCATGACCCGCCGCCGGGCTTGCCGGCGGTGCCGGCCACGTGCAACAAAAATTCGGGGTCATCGACCTCGATGCCGACATTCCCGCCGCTTCCCAGAGCCCAAAACACGACATCGCCCTGGAAACGGGCGTTTACGATCGAAAAATCCGGGCTGCCCGGAGTTCCATAGCCCATCCATGCGGTCTCGCTGGGACCGTTGTTCCAAAAGCCGACATAGCCTGACTGCTGTGATGTGTCGGGGGTGCTATCCTGCAAGATCAGGACTGGCTCCACGGCGTCGATGTGCAATGTTCTCTCCGGAGCATTGGTACCGATACCGACGAAATCATCAATGAGCGCGTTTCCACTTACATTGGCATTCCCCGAAGTAGAGATGTTCCCGGAGACTCCCAGGAATCCACTCACGAAGGTATTGCCGTTATCCGAAACGGTGACGACGCCGGACGGCGATCCGTCCGGAGCATCCAGTCTGTAGGCCGCAATGGCGTGGGTGGCGATCGGCGTGGCATGTATCTGTGATCGCGGGCCGAGCAGCGTGTAACCCGTGGCGTTTGTGCAGTCCTGGCCGGTATCGGCGCGCACGTCGATTTCCAGGAAGCGCGCCGCCGAGATGAACTGTTCGCCGAAGTTGAGGTTTACGGTGAATAGACCGTCTGTCACGTTCACGTCATTGACGCACTGAGTCGTGCCGACCTGGTTTCCCTCAACGATGGCGTTGAACAGGCGGAAGCGAAAATCATGCGGCCCATCCGCGGGTGTTCCCCCGTTTTCAAGCCGCCCTTGGTATGTGAACACTGTCGTCTGGCCGGCGGCCAGAGATACAAAGCCGCACACACAAAAGACTAATACCGTCCGCAACATGAGACATCTCCTTTTCGGCAAAACAGAGCGATCTGCAACCGTTGTTCATCGCAACGCGATAACACGAAAGCGATGGATCTCGTTCAGGAATAGATGCGTAAACGGCGAAGGATGTGGCCAGAAATGTTCGCCATAGTGCCATTGCGGAATGACACAGCCAGACTGACTGACGTTGGGACCGGTACCCTGAAGAGTCATGACGGCGACCGTCGACCCGATTTGAATCGGCGCGCCGGTGGTTGTCGTGCCGATGCGGTATGCGATGGCGCGTTGATTGCGCCACGGCGAACGGCAATCCGGACGCGATGACCAGAAACGAAAGCAAGACATAACCAAAGTCGTCCCTGCAGGGCTGGCCGAACTCGCGACGTAACTGAATATCGAGGTGGGCGCTGCCCGGCTGTGTTGAACTACCGGCCAAAGTCGAGCGAAACCGTGAACAACCAATCCATAACGTTGACGCCGTCGAAGCAGAGTGTCGAACCCCACCCCACAAAATCTCAATTGTGTCGGGCCACTGGTCACGGCATTCCGTGCGCGCGACGTTCGGCGATCCATTTCATCCGGTTTTCCTAGGCCTTGGATTCGTTCGCGTTGGAGCGCATCCAGGGCCGGATGACCTGATAGCTCTCGTAACCCTTGCGAACGGCCTCCACGCGCCAATCGAACTCATAATTGCCCGAGCCGCTGGTCAACTCGCGGACTTCAATTCCGGCCAGCCGTTTGGACGTGATCGCCAGTGGGGTTGCCCGATTTCGCGGCGTACCTGGATATCAAGATGGCGCTGCCCGGTCGTGATGAATTGTTGCCCGAAATCGATCGGGACCGTGAAGAGACCGTCGACAACGCTGACGCCTTCGAAACACAACGTCTCGCTGACTTGCGCGCCCCCCGTGCTCGCGTCAAACAGCCGAAAACGAATGTCGTGCAAGCCATTGGCCGGCGCGCCGGCGTCCTCCAACCGACCTTGATAGGTGATTGCCGTGCTTTGAGCGAGTGCGGGCACGGCGGAAACCAGCAATCCCGCAATTATCCCGAAGAGCCCGCGTTTGCTGTTCATGTCATTGTTCCTTTTCGAACTCGACTTTCAACTTGAATATTGCACATGCACTTGCAATTGGGGTGGTGTCAAGCCCGATTACTGGCCAATTCGCGCGACGCTGCCGCGCGGCGTGCGAAGCGTCATCGGCGAATTGAATATCAAGTTTTCCGGATAAACGCCGCCGCGAATCATCACGATGTCGCCGCCGCCGTTGGCCGCGTTTCGACCCTCGGCGACCAGATCAAATGGACTGGTGCTGCTGCCGTTCTGGCTGCCGCCAGCGCCGGCCTGGACGAAATATGTGCGGCCGTCGCGCGTCGCCACGCGCGGTCCATTCGCGGTATCCGTCCAGCGGTCGAGCTGCTTTTCGGTCAGCCGCGCGACGGCCGCGCCCTGTCCACAGCCGCTGCGGTGATAGCTCATGATGTTCAGGAACACGTCGTCCACCTGCTCGCGCTGTGTGGACGGCAAATCGAGGTAATCATTGCTGAAACTGTTCTGCGCGATCTCGTCGCGCCCCCAGCAGGCCAAGTCGGGCAGTGTGTCAGCAATGCCGTCGCTTCCGGGACCAGTGTGGCATTCGCCGGTTTGATCCGCTTCGCAGCAGCCGCACGAACAACCCTGCGTGTGGCAGAGGTCGAAAAAGTGCCCGATTTCGTGCAGATGCAGCCAACCGGCGCCGCTGGATGAGCCGCCGATGACGATCAACTGCTCGCTGGGACGGGCGCATGTACCGCCGGTGTTGCCCTCGTTGATGTAGATGTTGACGGCGTTCTGATTCCACTGATAAGGTTGTGGAAATTGCAGCGCATCGGCCTGCATGTTGGCGCGCTGCGCGTGATCCTCAAGCATGTTGATGCCGAAATAGTGGCTGGGATTCGGCCGATCAAACCCGCCCACGTTGCCGACGCGCTGGATCGGATCGACCCGCACGAAGCGGTAGCCGCGACCGAAGGTTTCCAGAAAGTCATTCATCTCGTCGATCGCTTGGTCAATATCGCTGTCAGTGAATCCTTGCGGCAATGAGCCGTCAACAGGATCCAGAATCACCTTGTACGACAGGCGAATGACAATCACGCCGTCAGCGAGCGCGGCAGCTCCGCCGCTCATCAACACGGTCAAAATCAGCCAGGTGCGCATGCAATTCACGGGATTACTCCAGACATTAAAGGTCGCAATTCCCTAGCGCGGACGTTGCCCCGGAGGCGGCGTATTGAGCGGATCGCGGCATTGCACGGCCGGACACAACTGGCCGATCAGGATCGCGATAATGGCGATCACCACCAGACCGCGCGGGCGCAGGTTCTCATCCGCGAATTTGCCGTTGCTGTCCGCAACCGTGCCGTCGGTGAACGTTACGGAGTCGCGCCAGCGAAACTCGATGCCGCCCTCGCGCTGATTCGCTTCTTCCGCATCGAGCGGCCAAAACACGGCTGCGACCAATTGATCACCGCCGGCGTCAGTGAAAACCGCGACCCCTTCGCCGATGAGTGTGCCGGCGTCGTCACCCGGTCGAAACGTGACCTCGCCGATGGCCTGATACTGGCCGATCTCATCCGCCGTTCCGCTCAGTTGGAAGGTCGATGTCTTTCCAATTTCAAAATCAACAGAACCGGTGAAGTTCTCTGTCTGCTCGATCAATTGTGTATCCGCGGACGAAAGACATCCGCCTGGAAATGCCAACACCAGCACTTGCCATATGACGATCGGCAGCCGCAGCGTGTGCATTCGTTTTGAAAGTCGCATACATCGTTCCTCTGATTTTGCCGCCGATTCGCCGGCGGGGTGCATACTCCGATTGGATCTCCACCACAAATGAGACGGGGAGCTTCGTACAGCCGACCGCAAGGTTCGCCGTCGGCATCGTGTTCCTTACAGGCCGATTCATGGCCGCACTTCCACTACTGCAAATTCACCAGCACCAGCACAAGGCCGCGCCCGCTTTCCAGCCGCTCCATCGCCTTGCCGATCACTGCGCCATGCGCGCGGTCGCGATCGCTGGCTTTCATGGCGTGGCCGGGCGTGTCGGATGTAGTGAGCAGGTCGCCGGGTTCAATCGCGCTTGTCGATGCGTCGCATTGGACGTACACACGACCCGAGAGGGCGATTGGCGGTGCGTCTTCGTGGCCGGGAAGGTTTCCCAATACTGCGCCGACGGAGAAGTTGTTCGCACCGCTGACGACGCCCGCGACGCAGCGGTTGTAGGCCCCGCGTGCGAGGCATAGTTGACCGGGATTGGCGCGGTCGATCGCAACGACCATGCCCGGTTCGAGCTTTTCGCTGGCGGGGAATTTCTCAGCCAAATCCGCGCCGGTGATTTCGAGCACGGGCACCTGTACCACACCACCGCCAATGGGCCTGATCTCGATGTTGCCGCCCGCCCGCGCGTTGATCATGCTCATGTGCGGGCTGCCAGGCGTGCCGAAGCCCATCCAGCCGGTTTCGACGCCGCTGCTGTTGCGGAAATCGACGTACCCGGATTGGGTCGCGTTGGGCCCGGTGTCCTGCAACTGAACGACGCAGTTGAGGTCGCTGGCGATATGCACCGGAGAAGCTGGCGACGACGTGCCGACACCAAGATTATCCGAAGGGAGAAAGACCGCGCCTCCGCCACCGAGCGTTCGGAGTTCGATCTTGCCGGTCGGGCGGGCGTTGATGATGGAAAAGTGCGGGCTGCCCGGGGTGCCATACCCGACCCAGGCGCGCTCGACATTGGCGTTGTCGCGGTAACTGACGTAGCCGGCCTGCTGCGACGCCGCGGCCGTGTCCTGAAGCGCGATTGTCGGGCCGACGGTTGCAACGTGGATGGTGTGTGTCGGCGCGAGCGTTCCAATGCCGACTCTGCCGTTGTTGTCGACGATCAAGGCGTCAAGCGGGTTGCCGTCTGCGGCGTTCAACGAGTTGCCGTCGATTCCCGGTACTTTGAGCGCGTAAGGCGCGGGCACCAGCGGCTGGCGCGGCGTCAGCAGGGTGTACGTCCCGCTTGCACAGTTTCCGGCGGTCGTGTCCGCCCGGACGGATATCTGCAAAAAGCGCTGATTGCCGTCGAATTGCGCGCCGAAATCCAATGTTGCCGTGAATACGCCGTTCGCCACAGCCACGGCGTCGAGGCAAATCGTGGAGCCCACCTGCGTTCCGCCGGTCGCGGCCGTGAACAACTGAAAGCGCAAATCGTGAAGCCCATTCGCCGGATTATCGGCGTCCTTGAGTTGTCCTTGATATGTGATTGCCGTTCCGAGCGGTGTCTGGCCGAGCGCGAACTGCGCGCCGCTCGCCATCAACGCCGCCAAATTGATCCACGCAACGTGCCTGATACGCATGCTCTAACTCCTGCGATTTGTGCAACTGACCCAAACCTGGGCTCTGACCAACTATGCGCAAGATCGACAACGCTACGGCCAAAAAAACTGCCGCCGCGGCAAATGCAAAATTTCGCGAATTGCAGAGCGCGAGTTTCTATAATGCGAGGATGACTTCAGATGCGGATTCGCTCGCTCCGCCGCCGGGCTTCGATCCGGTGAGCAGCGATCAGGTCACGAGACTACTCAATGCGGCCGCCGCAGGCGATCCTGCCGCGCCGAATGAGCTTTTCGGATTGATTTACGACCAGCTTCGTATGATCGCCCGAAATCGCATGGCCTCCGACCGGCGCGAGCACACCCTTCAGGCCACCGCTTTGGTCAATGAGGCGTGCATTCGCTTGCTGCGAAATCCAAAGGGCCATTGGAGCGGCCGCGGGCATTTCTTCGGAGCAGCCGCGCAGGCCATGCGGCAGGTGCTCATCGATCATGCCCGCGCTCGCAACGCCGACAAACGCGGCGGGGGCAAGGCGGCCCTTTCGATCAGCAGCGTCGAGGATCTGGCGCTCACTTCCGATCCCGCCGGATTTCTGGCCCTCGACGACGCGATTTTGCGTCTTGAGCAGATAGACGCGCTCGCCGCCTCGGTGGTGCGACTGCGATTTTACGCGGGCCTCGAACCCGCTGAAGTCGCGGAAACGCTCGGGGCGTCGGAGCGCACGGTGCGGCGCGAATGGATGTTCGCGCGCGCCTGGCTACGTGACGCGCTCGAACGCGAACTGGAATGAGAAGGGCGAATGCGCGAACCGCTTGATGTGCGGGCCAAACGGGTTTTTGACGAGGCAATCGATCTCAACAGCGCGGATCGCCTCCGTCACCTCGACTCTGCCTGCGCGGACGCGCCCGAGCTTCGCGCGCGCGTGGATACGCTGCTCGCTGCGGCTGAAAAACAGGACTCATTCCTCAGCGATCCAACGCTCGACGCCCTGCCGGCGCTTGGCGCGCTGTCGGGTGTCGAGCAGCCGGGCAGTCAGATCGGACCATACACCCTCATAAAGCTGCTAGGGGAAGGCGGATTCGGATCCGTCTTCCTCGCGGAGCAATCCGCGCCGGTCCGGCGACAAGTCGCCTTGAAAATCATCAAGGCCGGCATGGATACGAAACAGGTGATCGCCCGCTTTGAAGCCGAGCGGCAAACACTCGCGCTGCTCGATCATCCAAACATCGCGCGCGTACTGGAGGCCGGTGCTACGACCGGCGGCCGGCCGTATTTCGTGATGGAACTCGTCGATGGCGAACCTGTTACGCATTTCTGCGATCGCGAGCGCTTGTCCGTGCCGCAGCGCCTCGCGTTGTTCCGCCAGATCTGCGGCGCGATTCAGCACGCTCACCAAAAAGGCGTCATTCACCGCGATCTGAAGCCATCCAACGTCTTAATCACAATCACCGACGGCGCGCCGCGCGCCAAAGTGATCGACTTTGGTATCGCAAAAGTCACAGCCGCGCAACCGACCGACCGCACGTTTACCGCGCTACACCAGTTGATCGGCACGCCGGAATACATGAGCCCCGAACAGGCGGCGGCGAGCGCCGACATCGACACCCGCAGCGACATTTACTCGTTGGGCGTCTTGCTATTCGAGCTTTTGACCGGCACGACGCCATTCGACCGGACGAAGCTGTCCGGCTCCGGGCTGGATGGCATGCGTCGAATTCTCCGGGAGGAGGCGCCGCTGCGCCCGAGCCTGCGATTGCGCTCTCCGGCTTCGTCCTCGTTCGCCTCAAAAATGCCGCCTCAGCCGAATGCGGCAGGCTCTTCGGTCATTGAGATCGCGGCGCGGCGTCAGACGGCCCCGGCGTTGCTGGTGCAGGCGTTGCAACGCGACCTCGATTGGATCGTCTTGAAGTGTCTTGAGAAAGAGCCGGATCGGCGCTATGAGACCGCCAGCGCATTGGCTGACGACATCGGGCGCTTTCTGGATGATCAACCGGTGCTGGCGACGCCGCCCAGCGCGAGCTACAGATTCTCAAAATTCGTGCGGCGCAACCGCGGAGCCGTGGCCGCCGGCGCGATTGCCACAGCCGCAGTTCTGGTCGGAGCATCGGTTTCCGTTTCGTTTGCCATACGCGAAGCCCATCAGCGCCAGGTCGCCGAAAAAGCGCGCGAGGAGTTGGAACAGGTTGCGGCATTTCAGGAGAAGCAGTTTTCCGACATCGACGCCCGGACCATGGGCGCGAAATTGCGGCGCGACCTCATCGCAAAAACGCGGATAGAGGCCCAACGCTCACAACTTTCGCCCGAACAGGTGGACAGCCGCATTGCGCAGTTGGAAATGCTGATCGCTGGCAGCGACTTTACGGGCATGGCGTTGAAATCGCTTGAGGACAATTTCTTTCAGCCCGGGCTGGCTGCTATCAGTACGCGATTTTCCGACCAGCCGCTGGTTCGCGCGCGGCTCCTTCAGGCGGCAGGCAAGACCCTGGGCGATCTGGGACTCTTCGAGAAGGCCGATAGCCCTCAAACCGAAGCCCTCGCCATCCGCCGCCGTGACTTGGGCGAACAGCACCCCGACACGATCAAATCCATGATCGATCTGAGTCAGTTGCGCTGGGCGCAGGGCAAGTACCAGGAAGGCGAGCGGTTGTCGCAGGAGTCGCTCAAACTCGCGCGCCGCCACCTGGGCGAACTGCACCCGCTTACGCTGCATGCGATTCATAACTGCGGCGCATTGTTGTCGTATCTAGGCAAACACCACGAAGCCGAACTCTATTATCGTGAGGCGCTCGAAAAGCGCCGCCGCGTTTTGGGAGAAGACCATCCGGAAACGCTTTTGACGCTAAGCAACCTTTGCGCGCCGCTGAGACACTTGAAGAAAACGGCCGAAGCGCTCGAAATCTCGCGCGATGTGCTCGATCGCCGCAGTCGCACATTGGGTAATGATCATCCGGATACGCTGCTGTCGATCAACAATGTCGCGGCTCTTCTCAGCGCGCAGGGCGAAAAAACGGAGGCCGAAGCGCTGTATCGCGAGGTACTGGAAAAGCATCGCCGCGTCCTCGGCGACGAGCACCCATATACGCTGACATCTTTGAACAACTTGTCCAACATACTTCGGAGCCAGGGCCGCCTGTCGGAGGCCGAACCGCTGCAACGCGAGGCGCTGGGCACGCAACGCCGCGTGCTCGGCGATGATCACCCCGACACATTGCAGTCCATCGCCCAGATGGCCTTGCTGCTTCAGGCGCAAAAACGTCTGCCGGAGGCCGAACAGCACTGTCGCGAGGCGCTGGCGGGCCGTCTTCGCGTGCTCAACGCGGATCATCCGCTGACCATCAAGTCGATGAACCAGTTGGGAATGTTTCTAAAATCAACCGGCCGTTTGGGCGAGGCCGAGCCGCTCTGCCGCGAGGCCCTTGAAACCCTCCGCCGCGTGCAGGGAGAAGAGCATGTCGATACGCTCGCGTCGATTAACAACTTGGCGGAAGTGCTGCGACTGCAGGGCAAGTTTGAAGAGGCCGAGCCGTTATACGCGGAGGCACTGGAAAAGTGCCGCCGTACGCTGGGGAATGACCACGACAACACTGTGGTATCGTTATCCAACATGGGCCAGTTGCTGATCGAACAGCGCGACGCCGTGCAGGCGGAACCGTACCTTCGCGAAGCGTTCGAAATCCGGCGTCGCAAATTGGGCGAAAGCCACATGAACACGCTCACACTGCTGACCAATCTGGCCGGTGCGCTCAATGACCAGGGCTTGTACGCCGAAGCGTTTGAATTGATGGCCCCGGCGGAGTCGGTCGCGAGGCAGACATTCGGAAAGAACCAGGAATACTACCTTGGTCGATTTCTTCATGTGCTGGGGCAGATTCAGACCGACCGGTGTGACTATGGCGCCGCGGAGGCCAGTCTGATCGAAGCCGCCAACATTCTGGTCCCGCATCCCAATACGCCCAAAAGGAACCGCATCCGCCTGTTCGCGGATCTAGTGCATCTTTACGAAAGCTGGAACACGGTCGAACCTTCCGCCGGATACGACCGGCGCGCCGATGAATGGCGAGAGAAATTGCAATCGCTCGAACCTTAGAATGCGCGTCGGGACTTGACCAGGCGTTTGGGCAATAGATGAGCTGCGCCGGGCCTACGAAATATTGGCACACGAATGCGATCGGCCGAATGAGCATATGCGCGCTCCGGAGAATGCGCTGTTCTCATCGGCGTTGGGAAGAGCGGCGATACGGTGCGACACGGCGCGGCAGAATACATCAACGCGCCCGAGAGGATTCGAACCTCCGACCTGCGGTTTAGGAAACCGCTGCTCTGTCCTGCTGAGCTACGGGCGCAACCCATTGCGAAAGCGGTGGTAATGCTGCTTGCCTGAGCTGTCGAAGACAACCGTCACGACAACTGCTTTTCGGCGCTCCAATGCCAAGCATGGTACCGTAAACCCGTCTGCTCGCGAGCAAATCCGGTGCGCACCGGGGCTTTTCAAAAACCACTACTCACGCGCCCATCAGCCCGAGCGGGCACTTGAAGCGTATGGACCTACGACTTCGCTTTCGCCTTTTGCCACCTTCCCTGTAAGCTCCTGCCATAGAGCATGTTGTCCAGGCACAGAGCGCTTAGGACAGTCAACAGGAGACGCGGTCGAATTCATCGGTCGCGACGAGCGAGGAACGCGTGCCCCTACGGAAACTCACTAAAAAGGCCGCTCGGCGGACTTCGAAGAGTCGTCTCGCCCAGTTGATCGAGCAAGCCACAGTGGACTGTTACAACGACTCTGAGGCCAAAACCGGCTTTCTCACGATGATCGAGGAAAACCTGGCGATGCCCTTCACCACGACGGTGATGGGCGCGGAGGTTGAGGTCATCTCGGTTGATCAGTTGGATGACGACAGTGTCGTAGCCGTGTGTGGCCGCGGCAAGACGCGGCAACGCATCCCGCTTCTCGACCTGCCGCTGCCGTCGCCGCCTCCGGCGGGCAGCGAATGGATCGAGGCCTACCGCACCTGGTCAAAGGGTGATTGGTGACGCCCTGAGCGAGTATCAGTATTACGAATTCCTGGCAATCGACCGACCGCTGTCTGCTGCGGACATGCGCTGGCTGCGGAGCCTCTCCTCACGCGCTCATATCACCGCGACCAGCCTGACGAACACGTATCACTGGGGCGGCTTCAAGGGCGATCCTCACGAACTAATGAATCGCTGCTTCGACGCGCATGTTTACACCAGCAACTTCGGCATTCGCCGCTTGATGTTGAAGCTCCCAGCCGACGCAAGCGAACGATGCGCGATGAAGGCGTATCGCGGCGAATGCGGTGTCGCAGTTCGCCCATATCCGGGCGGCATCGTGCTGAACTTCGCGCTCGAGGAGGAGCCGGGCGAGTGGGATGACAATGACGACGGCACCGGCTGGATGGCGTCCCTCGCGGCGTTGCGGGCCGAACTGCTCGACGGCGATTGGCGAAGCCTCTACTTGGCGTGGCTGTTGAACATCCAATTCGAATCGCTCGATGACGACGAGCGCGAACCGCCGGTCCCGGCGGGGCTTGGAGCGCTCTCGGCGCCATGCGACTCGCTGGTTGATTTTCTGCATATTGACCGAACGTTGCTGGCAGTGGCGGCCGAGCAGAGCCCGCCTCTTGCTGCCAGGGATACGTCGGAGGGCGAATGGCGCGGTTTGGTCGCCGATTTGTCGGCGGCGGAAAAGGATGACATGCTCCTGCGCTTCATCATGCATGACGATGCGACAACGCGGAGGAGTCTGCGAAAACGGCTCTGCGATCGGCGAACCGGAGCTGCGGCCCGGATTGTCACGGGCAAGCGCCGGCAGGCATCGGGTGGCCGGGCGGTTGCGGAGTTGTCGATAGAGTGGCGCCGCCGCGTGGCGATCGCGCAGCAATGTGCCGACGAAGCGGCCGCACGTGAGCTGGCGCGCGCGGCTGAAGTGCTGGCGCGGACTCGACGGGAGCATCTCGCGCAGCTTGCTGCCAGCGACTCCGCTGTATGGAACAAAGTAAATTCGCTGATCGCATGCCGCACACCTAAATGCTATGATCAGGCATTGGCTTTACTTACCGACCTTCGGGACGCTGCCGCGCTTGTGCAGAGAACCGATGCATTCAGCGCCCGGCTTCGCGACCTGCGGCAGGCGCACGCCTCGAAGCCGAGCCTGATCAAACGGATGGACGGTGCCGAACTGTGCTGAACGATCCTGCCGGCTGTACCCTCCCTGCGTTCAGAGCGTATGGTCCCTCAGATACATCGCGACGGCCAGAAGACGAATCGCAGCACCCCATGCGGGAAAAGCAGCCAGCGCAAAGCTCCGTGGGCATGAATCGGCCTCGATCAATTTCATCGCACCGATTCGGTTTTGCATCCCGTCAGTCTGATCGAAACGTCACATCAAAATCCAGGATCAGACCGGAATGATCGAACGTAAACGTAAGCGTATCGCGACAGTTGAAATCGGAGCCGTCGCGAAATGTGTCGCTGGACGCGTTCGGACCCCCGCCGCCGATCACGCGCAGCTCGGCACGCTGGATGCGAATCGCCTGGAGGCTGTCACAATCGCGTGTAAACGACTCGACGCCGCCCGCCGGAATGATGAAGTCGAGCCGTTGGCCGACATCATCGATCACGTCCGACGGCACGTCCTGCTGGTCGTCGTAGTCAAGCACGATTTCGACGTCAAAATCGCTGTTATTCACCAGCCGAACGGTTGTCTCGTCCGGCCGAAGTGCGTCGATGATGCCTGGACAACCGATCACGCCGGTTGTGAGCAACGCTGTTCCGACAACCTGAATCCGCCTCATGTGCCGCTCCGTTTGAATTCGCAGCGTTTCGCGCGCTGGCAAAAAATGCTATTCGCGAAGATTGGGCGTCTGCTTGGGATAAAACCGAATTTAGGCGGGGATCACGGCCTATTCGTGAAGACGGCGGCCAAATCCACGCGATATGCGCTGCCCGGCCGAAACTCAGCCGCCCACAAAAAACTGACACGCCTGTCAAAAATTTTACGTCCGCCAAGCGCCGCCTTTAACTTCATACCCCAATGTACGCTACGTGAATAAGCGGCCGTCACGCTCAAGCTCTCAAAATTGGCCGACGCGCCCCCGATTGACCGCGCGGCGATCATGCTGCCGACGGCTCATGGAAAAGTGGGAGCACGACCAGCTTTCCCGCCGCTGGCTGCGTTGGCGGGTCCGGGTTCACGAACGGTCATAGCCGGCGGGCCGCGTTTTTCTCAAAGAATGCCGAAACGGCAAGCTCCAGAGCAGCGTTTATTGGCCGAAGAAATGGACAACACGTCAATCGGCCTGCGGTTACAAAATATTCATTTAGGCCATACGATTACCAATATGAGCGACCCGTTCGGCAGCACCGCTACGATTTGCCAAAACGTCGGCACATCCGTTGTCGAGCGGATCGCGGAACTTACAGCCATGCAGCGTTGCTCTTGGACAAACCCCGTGCTCGATTGTGAAGCCGGACGCTGCGCTCCCCTGGGCAACCGGGTGGCGCGCGGCGGGACCAGGCGCATCGACCTGCACTGCCACTCGACGTTTTCGGATGAGACGGTGCGCTGGTTGCCGGGAATTCTGTTTCACCCGCTGCTCACACCCGAGGAGACCTATCGGGCGGCTAAGTCGCGCGGCATGGATTTTGTGACCATCACCGATCACGACACAATCGACGGCTGCAAGGCCCTGCTCGATCGCCACGGGCCGCTGAGCGACTTCATCATCGGCGAAGAGGTGTCGGTCGTCTTTCCGGACGACAAGCTGCTCATTCACGTCAACGTATTCGACATCAACGAAGAGCAGCACCGCGAAATCCAGCGCGTCCGAACCAATATTCACGAATTCGTCGACTATGTGCGGCGCATCGACAAACTGTTCGTCTTGAACCACATGACATGGAACGAACAGCATCGCCCGCTTACGCGCAAGCACATCGAAATCATGCTGCAGTTGTTCCCGATTTTCGAAGGAATCAACGGCACGCGCAGCTACGCGCATAACGCCTTCGCCTGGTTCGCCACGCGCGGCCACGACAAGGTGCTCGTCGGCGGCAGCGACTCTCACACCAATCGCGTCGGGACAACTTACACGCTGACGCGCGGCGAATCTCGTTTGGAGTTGATCGCCGCGATTCGTGCGGGGCAGGCCGAAGCCTGCGGAGCGTTCGGCACTGCTGAGAAGTTCCGCGAAGACGTTTGGACGCTGATTCAAAAGAACATGGAGCGCCGCGTCGAGGAGGCCACTTCCGCGTGGGAGCGGACGCTTTGCCGGATCGTGCGTCGTGTCGGCCGCGTGGTTTATCCCACGGTTTGCCTCGGCTACCACGCGCGCCAGGCATCGCTGATCCGCGACAGTCTCCGCGAAGTTCCCGAAGGCGCGCTCGCCGAAAGCAGATCTCTCGCCTGATCAACTGCTCTGCCCGTAAAATCCGGCGACTTCGCCTGGAAGGAGCCGAGTTCTGTCTCGCCCGATCTCAAAATCGCTGACCATCGCCGCGCTGCTGCTCGGCAGCTTCGTCATGGTCTTCCCGCTATGGTGGATGTTCGTCCTGAGCCTCAGCGAGCCGGGAACCGCCGCGGCGGGCGCCAGCGTCGAGACATTTCGCTGGTTGCCGACAACGTGGAATTGGGGCAATTACGCCGATGCACTCCGCCGCATGGGCAGCCGCGGCGAATGGATCGGCTTCAAGGATGCGCTCTCCAACAGCATTGTCATTACAACGCTATGCGTCGTGGGGCAGATTCTTTCCGCCAGCCTGGCCGGATACGCTTTTGCCCGGCTGCGATTTCGCGGGCGCTCCGCCGCGTTCGTGACGATGGTGGCCACGATGATGCTGCCCGCACAGGTGACGATGATCCCCATGTTCCTGATGTTCCGCTGGTTCGGCTGGATCGACACGCTGCTGCCGCTCGTTGTGCCGGTGTTTTTTGGCACGCCCTTTTTCATCTTCCTGTTTCGGCAGTTCATCGCGCAAGTACCCGAGGCGCTCATTGAGGCGGCCCGAATCGACGGATGCGGCCATCTCGCGATCTGGTGGCGAATCATGCTGCCGATGTGCCGGCCAGTGATCGCGATCACTGCGATATTCACATTCATCGGAACATGGAATGACTTTCTCGGCCCGCTGATTTACCTGCATAGCGAAGAGAATCGCACGCTGGCGTTGGCGCTGAACGCGTTCAAAAGCCAATATGGCGATTTTCGCGACGCGCACCTGTTGATGGCGGCGAGCATCGTGACAATGCTGCCGTGCATCGTGCTTTTCTTCGTGGCCCAGCGGCATTTCGTCGGCGGCCTGACGGCCGGCGCGGTGAAGGGTTGAGCGCCGGTTTGGCGCCGCGCGGGCGTCTCGTCAGAAAAAAAGCGACCACGGTCCGGCGCATTTTCTGCGCTCGAGCCGTGGCCCGGACAAATCGGCGTAGCCATGGAATATTCAGCGAATACGGCGATCGTCGTTACAAATCCGCGCGCGCTCGTTGACGTCATTACTTTCTCCAGCGAGTTTTGCAATTCGCATCAATTATGGCAAATGAGCATTGAACGACCCGGTTTTTTCTGACGGATTACGCATCACACCGGAGCTGCATAACAGATATCGTCGCACGAATCGACCGATCCCCTATTGAATCCGGAGCACGGAAACATATCTCCAGTCTGACAGTTTCCACATTTCGTTGAATGGGGATTACTCGAACTCGACAGTGGGTAGAGCCAGTTGTAATCAAGTCCATGATCCGCACCTGAACCCAATCTTACGAGTGCCCGGCGGCCCCTCGCAAACAGCCAACTCCGCACCGCAATCCGGAATGGGGCAAACAAAGCAAGCGTCGGCGAAGCGAACGATTAGAAGTCCGGTTATCACCAGCGATTCCGCATCCGGGGTTTGATTTCGCGCGACGGACTCTGATTTTTCCGACGTTTGGTGCGGGCTGCTGGGTGGCCAGCAGATTCGTATTCGTGAGGCTTGACTTCTTCTTGGGAATCTGACATAATAATAATATGCCAGACAAGGAAGCCTCC
>JAEUIR010000339.1 GCA_016795025.1 Phycisphaerales bacterium | reverse complement strand
AACGAGCCGCGAAACGCTCAACCGGACTACGACACGAATCGCAAGAAAAGCGACAAGGATGGCGAAGCGGACGACGACGAGAGCGACTAGGCGGCGCTACGGCGCGCGGCGCTTTTTCATCGCTGCTTCGGAGCGCGGATGGCAGCGTTCGTGAATTTCCTTAAGCTGCCTAGTCTGCACATGCGTATAAATCTCGGTCGTATTGATGCTCGCGTGGCCGAGCAATTCCTGAACTGTGCGCAAATCCGCCCCACCTTCCAGTAAATGCGTGGCGAAGCTGTGACGCAGCGTGTGCGGGCTGATCTTGCCCGGCACGCCACGGCGCGTCGCTTCGCGCCGCACCATGCGCCATACGGCCGTCCGTTCGATCGGGCCGCCGGTGCGGCTCAGGAACAGCGAGAGCTCGGCCGCCGCCCGTTGCGATAGCGGCAGGTCGATGCGGCCTTTTCTCGCGGCGATATTCAGCAGTTTGGGCCGCTCATGCTCCAGGTACGCGGCGACGGCGTCGCGCGCCGCGCTGCCAATCGGCACGACACGCTCGCGATTGCCTTTGCCGAGGCAGCGCACATAACCGGCCGCGAGCTGCACGTCGCGCATCCGCAGGCCGCATAATTCGCTGACACGCAGTCCACAGGCGTAGAACATCTCAAGTATGGCCCGATCCCGCGGGCCAAGGCGCTGGTTGATCTCGGGCGAGGTCACAAGTTCGACCGTGCGATCGAGATTGAGCGTCAGCGGCAGCCGCTGCCAGCGCTTGGGCAGTTCGAGCATCGTCGTCAGGTCAGCGGCGATCTGACGCGTGTGATGCAGCCAGCGCAGCCAGACGCGAATCGTCGTGACGTGCCGTGCGATCGTGGTTTCACGGTAGCCGTGCGACGAGATCTCGATGAGATAGCGCTGAATGAGCGTGGGATTGAGTCGATCCCACGAAGCGACGCGCTCGCGGCCCAGAAATTCGCCGAATGCGAGCAAGTCGCGTTGATATGCCTCCAGCGTGCGCGGCGAAAGTCCGCACTCGGCGTTGAGATAAACGCGGAATCGGTCGAGCGATTCGAGGAAATCCCGCGAGCACGCAACGCGGCTGACACGTCTGCGGGCCACGGATTTTCGCGAAGCGCCACGGGGCGATATTGAAACGGGTTTCACCTGGGCACGCATCCTTGCGCGGTGTTGCGCGTCCGTGCGCAACCAATGCGAATCATGATACCGTCCGCTTTCTCAACGCGAGACCGCGGGTTATGGCGGCCGAACCACGAACCGTTGAGGTTGGGCGATCCCGGTATTAATTCCGGATCGAGTCGTGAATTCGCGCGCAACTCGCCAGCAGCGTATCAAGCTGATCCAGCGGCCAGACGGTTGCGGCGTCGCTCCTCGCGGCCGCGGGGTTGTCGTGAACTTCCAGGAATAAGCCGTCGATCCCCGCAGCCACCGCGGCGCGCGTGAGGAGCGGGATGAACTCGCGTTTGCCCGCTGTCACATTGTGCGCGCCGCCTGGATACTGCACAGAATGCGTCGCGTCGAAAATGACCGGTGCGAACTGCCGCATCACGCTCAGCGCGGTCATGTCATTGATCAACCGTTCATAGCCAAACATCGTGCCGCGATCGGTCAGCAGCACGTTCGGATTGCCGGCCTGGCGCACTTTTTCGACGGCATTCCGCATTTTTTCCGGTGCGAGAAACTGCCCCTTTTTGATATTCACGCATTTGCCGGTTTGCGCGGCCGCGACGAGCAAATCGGTCTGGCGACAGAGAAAAGCGGGGATTTGCAGGCAGTCGAGCACCTGGGCGGTGGCGGCGTCCTGCACGGGGGCCGGGCGCCGTGCAACGGCCTCGTTCAAGGCGGGTCGCGCCTCGGCCGCGGGCGCGAACAGCGGCTCCGACGGTCGGGCGGTTGGCGGCACCTGGGCGGCCACCGCCTCGGCCAGACTGGTCCAGACGGGCCAGTCGAATCGGGCGTGCAGATACAGCGTGGCATCGCCATGCTGCACGGCCAGCGGCGTGGCC
>JAEUIR010000338.1 GCA_016795025.1 Phycisphaerales bacterium | reverse complement strand
CCGCGCGTTTTGCAGTTGGTGGAGCAGGAGAAACAGCACACGCTGGCCGATGACGATACGTATCGCAAACTGCTTGATCGTGTGCCCGGCAACCCGGACGGCGTGTTGTTCGCGCGGCTGATCGAAAATGCGGGTCGCACCGCACCGACTTCCGCGCCCGCTTCACGGCCGATGGGTGAATCCGCGATCATCCGCGCGCGTGCGGAGTTGCCGCAGATCTTGAGCGGCGCGAGCGGCGTGTTGATGGCGCTGCATCGCGACGGACCGCGCCTGCACTTCACCGCAGTGGGCGATGGTCAGCCGGCACAGCGCGTCGCGGATCATCGAGCAGCGACGCTCGCGGCCGGACTTCCGGAGCGAACGCTCGTCGCATGGACAGGCCATATTGATTACTCCCGCATTTTGAGCGACACCCGACGCCTGCCGGAGCGAAACGCGCTGCGACTCGCGCTCGGCGTGCTCGAAAAGAGCGAGCCGCTGTCGCACCTGCTGGTATCGCTGAAAAGCGACACTTGCGTCGCGTTTGGAATGGTGAGCGCGGAAAACCGCGCCGTCGGAGCCCCCGCGGCGCCGGCCGCGGCGCTGGTAATTCGAACGGCGGATGCGGAGCTGACAACTGGCTCGATCGACGAATTCGCGAAATCCGCCGCTTCGGTCTACAACCTGTTCGCGCTGCGCTGGGGGACGCGGCCGCTGCCGAACATCTTGGAGCTCCGCATCGGCGACTCGCTGATTCACAGCATCGACCTGCGAACGCTGCTCGAACCCTGGGACGACGGCGCGATCAGCGAGCTTGAACTATGTTGGACGATTGACCGCGACGCGCTAATCGTGGCGACACACCGCGATTGGCTGCGGCAAATCCTGGAATCTCGCAAGGGGCATTCCCGAACGCTTCGCGAAGTGCTGTCGATTTCACGGCGGCGGCCTGCGGACGACTCGGAATTCTTGCTGGTTGCGCAGTCCGGCCCGATCGCCGATCTGGGCGACGCCTGGCTGCGATGGTTTGAGACGCACAAGCCGGAGGTCATCCGCGATGAATGGTGGCGCGAGCGTCAGCCAGCGGGCGCGTCGGTGCGTTTAGGCGTCAACGGAACCGAAGACGCCGAGAAGCGTCGCCTGCTCGTGGACTCGGTTGATCCCGCCGGGCCGGCGGCGAATCTGCTGCGAAAGAGCGATGCGATCGTCGGCTGCGGCGGGCGAAGATTCGCAACGACGCAGCCGGTGCGCGAGATTCAGGAATGCATCGCCAATCGCACAGACCCGCGTGTGCTCATGCTGTCAGTGGAGCGCGAGGGCAAGCTCGTACCAGTGACGATTCGCGTGCCCTTCGTGAACCCGCTGGATGTGCTGCGGCGGGCCGTGGCGATCGGACGCATTGCGCAGCGCGCCGTGTATCACGAGAGTATCGAACGCGACGACGCCTCCGTGGGGCATCTGACAGTCGAACTGCGATCAAGCTTGTCGCCGCTCTTTGAGATTCCGATTCAGCCGGGGCCCGAGCCGGTAGGCGTTGACGACGCAAAATCGCCGTAGCGAGCCGGCAGAATTCAACAATTTCGCCGCGAATCGAGCCGAATCCGGCAGCCGCGCCGCGTGCCACTGCCGGTCGATCATGCCCTGCCTACACTGCGAAGCATGGGGGGCATTCGCAGATCTCGGGAGAAATCGCCGCCGTTGCCGCGGACTTCGCTGCTTGCGTGGGCTCGCGAATTCCTGCCGCACTTTTTCACCGAGGAGCCCGCGAGCTTTCACGCGGAGTTTGCGACTGCGCTCGAAAACGACGAAAAACGCCTGATCGCTCGCGTCGCGCCGCGCGGTCATGCCAAGAGCACGCTCGCCTCGCTCGCGTTCCCGTTGTGGTGCCTTTTTGAGCAGCGCCGTCGAAACATCGTCATCATCTCGCACGAAAGCTCGCTGGCGGTCCAGTTTGTCCGCGACATTCGTGAGGAAATCGAAAGCAACGACTTATTGCGAGCTGCATACGGCGATCTCAGCGCTCCGCCCGCACGCAAGACAACCAGAAAGTCACGTGCGAAATGGGCCCAGACCAAG
>JAEUIR010000337.1:681-2086 GCA_016795025.1 Phycisphaerales bacterium | reverse complement strand
GCTATCAGAATCGCTATCGAACGCTGAATTCGGTGGTGGGACGGTTCCTGCAACGCGATCCGCTGGGGTATGCGGATAGCGAAAATCTATATATTTACGTTGTTACGAACCCAACGAGCGCTCTCGATTCTATGGGGCTTTGCCAAGAACCGATATGGCCCGATATGAAACTTTGGATTGAACAGGGAGTTCCACCGCCCGGTTACGAACTTGGCAGAAGTCTGTCGGACGCAGAATTTGGCAGATGGATTTGGGAATCCCTCTTTAATCCGACAGCGGAATGGGTTTTGCGGCGAACTGGTCAGCTATTTTCTGGCATTTGGGGGATGCCGGTCCTCAAAAATGATTGGAAACAAGTAGTTTTCAAACGGAGCTGGTGGACTACTATCCGTGTAATTAGCACAAAAGGAGTTGAGACACAATACGCCATCAAGAGTTGGCTTCGTTGGATCACTAGCGCTTCATTCATGGACTCGCCTGCTGCACGCAAAGCTTTCAAAGAGGCGCTAAAGCAGTCCAAATGGGGGGCCAGGCTTACAGCGATGGAGGCATCATATCCGATTGGCCTGCTCATATTTACTGGTTTTGCAGTTTGGGATGCGATAGACGCAGTTCGTGATTTTGGCAACCCTGAGCCAGGGGGCATAACACAGTGGATAGTTGATACAATTTATTCATGGTTATGATCTATGCAGGAGCGGCCATGGGTTATTTAGCGTGCGCTATAACAATATTAATATTTTTGGCAGCTATCGCAATATTTCAAATGAAGCGCTCTCAATGGGTAAAGACTGTCGAGAGTCGCCAGCCAATCTCGACAGTTGAGTTTTGCCGATTGGCGCGAGAATCGCTAGATCCTCGCGCGGTCGATATTGTTCGCGCCGCAATCGCTCGCGAGCTCAGCATTCCATGCGATAGAATATCACCCGACGATAGATTTTCAATAGAGTTAAATTGTCCAACGATACTCGAAGATGTCCAACCTCAAATAACTAATGAAATTGAAGAATTATTTTCACTTATGGGATTCTCTGGGATCGCTTTTTCCAAGGACAAAATTGATAAGGTAGTAGATTATGTTCGAATTGTCGAAAAGAAGCTGCCCAGCGCGCAACGTGCACCCCGGTGCCCTCGATGTAAATATGATCTGACTGGAAACCTCAGCGGCACATGCCCTGAATGCGGGCAAATCGTTTTTGAGTGGCGGGCAGTCAGTAGAAACTACCCGTAATGGTCCACAGGAAGACTTTAAAATGTCGGCCGCCCCCGTTCTTCAGCAGAAATGCATGTCAAATTGAAGATGCATAGTGAGAACGATCGGACCAGGAGGCGTGGCGCTGCTGGCGCAGGCGGGTTTGGGCACGTCGGCCGTGTATTACGTGGAGTTCGTGGACGGCAAGAAGAA
>JAEUIR010000337.1:0-594 GCA_016795025.1 Phycisphaerales bacterium | reverse complement strand
TTCGGCGCTGCAGGAGTTGAAGGTGTACGTGGCCGGGACGCTGCGACTGACGACGACGGCGATCGACGACACGTGGCAAGGCGGGCACGTCGGCGTGTGGCGGGCCAGCGCCTCGACGACGACGACGCTGCAATGGGATAATTTCAAGTGCGGCCGGGACCGCAGCAGCCCGCTCGATGGGGATGTGGATGACGCGGGCGACGCGGTGTATGCGGATTACAATTTTAACGATCCGGGCGGGAGCACGTGGCAGACGATCGCGCTCAGCCACGACGACGCGGGCAATCTGACCGGCGACGGTTTGTTCCAATACAAATACGATGCGTGGAATCGGCTGGTCGAGGTGTTTTACGCCGGCGGCGATGCCAGCGATTCGACCGAGCGCGTCGCGTTGTATGCGTATGACGGCCTGTCGCGGCGCGTGACGAAGGATGTGGCGCATCAGGGCGTCGGCTTCGTGCATGGTTCGGATGCGGGCGGGGCTACGGGCGTTCTGGCCGGCGATCGGAGCGAGCAGTTTTATTATGCGGGCTGGCGGGTCGTGGAGCTGTGCGACAAAGCGACGCCGGCCGCGACGCTGGGGCAATTCGTTTA
>JAEUIR010000336.1 GCA_016795025.1 Phycisphaerales bacterium | reverse complement strand
GTCGAACTAGTCAACGTCGACGCCGCACGCGGCGAAATCCGCTTCATCCCCGCGGATCGCAGCCCGCTGGGCGCTTCGCCGCCGCCGCGCGAACGCGCGCATCAGGAAAAACGCAAGGCCGCGCGCCGTGATCGACGCCGCGGCAGGCGCAAATCGTGAAATGAAAACGCGGTGCCCTCAACGACCGCTTCGCACCATCAGCTCTCGCCGCATGTGAAATTGCGCGTCGTCCGTCACGCGCAGCACGTCCACCACCACGCGATCGCCCGCGTTCACCGACTCCAATGCCAGACCGACTTCGTCGAGCTTCGAAACACGCCGAAGGTCCAGACCGAACAGCAAATCGCCCGCGCGGATTTTTGCCGCAGCGGCCGGACTGCCGGGCTCGACACGCCGCACAAACAGCCCGGTCTCGCCATTCTCGTCCGACGCTTTGCTCATCTCTTCAAGTGAGAGGCCCAACAGCTTTGACGCGAGCTGCCGGCCATTTGGCAAAGGCGCGGATTCGAGTGTGACATCCACTTTTACGTGCTGATCCCCTCGGAGGACGTCCAGCGCAAACGTGTCCCCCGGCTGGCGATCGATGAGATTCACGTAAAAATCGATGCTGTCACGCAACGCGCGTTTGTCGAATCGGCGCACCCGGTCGCCGGCGCGCAGCCCCGCCTTGTCGGCCGGACTATCCTTGCGAACAGATTTCACTTCAAGCTCAGGCCCGCGCACATCCACGCCAAGCCGGATACGCTTGCTTCCCGATAGCTGTTCGATGTCGAGCATGGCCGGCAGCAGCTCCCACAGCCGGGCGACCGGAATCGCAAAGCCGATGTTTTGCGCGTCGCCGCGAATCGCGGAGTTGATGCCGATCAGCTCCGCGTTGATGTTCAGCAGCGGCCCACCGGAATTGCCCGGATTGATCGAGGCATCGGTCTGGATCAAGCCTTCATACTCCACGCCGTTGGGAAATGTCAGCGTGCGATGCGTTGCGCTGATGATGCCGGTGGTGCATGTATGCTGAAAACCGAGCGGGTTGCCGATGGCGATCACTGATTCGCCCACCAGCACGTCATCTGATTTTCCGAGCCGAACGGCGCGCAGCGGGTTGTTGTCGCGGACTTTGAGGACCGCCAGGTCATGGTCGGAATCCACCGCGACAACCGTCGCGTCGAGCTTGCGGTTGTTCGCGAAGCTCACCTGCACATCCGAAGCCTGTGCGACGACATGTGCGTTCGTGACGATGTAGCCGCTTTCGTGAATCACCGCGCCCGAGCCAATGCTCGTGAACCGCTGATTCTGCAACCGCGGGATGTTGAAAAACTCTTCCAGCGGCGAATCGTAGTGCATGACGCGACGCATCCGCGTTGTGCTGATGTTCACGACCGCATCCCGACACGCGTCAAAGACCTGCACGACGGGTGTGCGGCGGTCAAAATCAAAATGCGGTCGAGGATCCGCTTCGCTTTGCGCCAGGCTCGGCGCGGCGGTGATCGCGACCGCCAGCGCGATCAATCCTCCGAATCGCCCGGCGGATCGACAAAACCGATCAATTCGCCCGGTTCTCTCACAACTCGATGAATTTGCGGTGCTTTCGTGGTTCATGGGTCCGTTCCCAGGTTTCTTGCGTCCTGTTTCGATTGTATGGGGACGGCTTCGGTCGGCCAGTTCCGTCAAATTCCGTTCGCCGGCGACTTCTGATCCGATGGGAAAAATAGGCCGACACCAACACGCAATGCTACTCCCGGCCCTCACGTACATCACCCTCCGCGCTACAATTGTTATGGGATAGGCTCTAATTCAACTGCAACGGAGCATTCGCGGCGGCGTCTAACCGCCCTCGGGTCAGAGCCACGGCTGCGGAGAGCATCGGCGTCCTCGCCGGTGCGAACGTCTGATCCGAGCCGCGCCCGTCAGGAAGCGGTTGCCGCGACATCCGACTGGCTCGCGACGTTCGCGCGTGCATCTGCAATTCGCCGCGATTCGACAGGTCCGTTCGCTCACCCGGCCGACTCCGCCACAATCAGCATCGGCGTCCTCGCCGGCACGAACGTCTGATCAGAGCCGCGCCCGTCAGGAAGCGGTTGGCGCGACA
>JAEUIR010000335.1 GCA_016795025.1 Phycisphaerales bacterium | reverse complement strand
TGTCAGCCGCCGCGTCGAGCGCGGCGGACGGCGGGGTGATCTCTCCGCTCGGGAGTTCGCACTGATCGAATGCCTAGGCCGTAGCGCCGGACAGGTGCTCTCACGCACCATGTTGCTCGAGCGCGTCTGGGACATGAATCAGGATCCCATGACCAACGTGATCGACGTTCACATCAACCGCCTGCGCCGCAAAGTGGACCACGGCTTCGGTCGACCGTTGATTCACACCATTCGCGGCGTGGGCTACGTGCTGCGTGAGGAAAGCGAGTGACGGCGTGTTTCGCACCCTCGGCGGACGACTGACAGCGCTCGCGACGGGAATCACGCTCGCCGTCTCGCTGTTGGTTTGCGCTACGCTCTATCTCGGCATCCGGTACTCGCTTTACCGCGAAGTCGACGCATTCCTTGCCGGCGAGGTGATGGAGTTTCGGGCGATTTTGTCCGCTGCGAGTGGCAATCTAAGCGACGTGCAACAACGCGTTCGGGCTGAACTTGGCAGCCGCCAGCGTGGCGATCTGACTTTCCGACTGCTCGATGCCGGTGGCCGAGTACTGCTGACGAGTGATCCGTCGAATGGCCTGCCCGATCCGTGGCCGGTTCCCGCGCGTCAAGCCGCTGACATGCTGATTCGCACCGAATCCGGATCAACGCTTGCGGCCCACACGCGGACCGGCAGCCAGTGGATCGAAGCGGATGGCGTGATGCGCATCGTGCAGGCCACATATCTCCTGGATCAGGTGAACGCCTCGCTCAACCGGTTTCTTCAGATTTGCGGCGCGGCTCTGGCTGCGGCCGCCGCGCTCGCTGTCGTGGGTGGCCGAATCCTCGCGGCGCGAAGCCTACAACCGGTCGCCAAGATGGTGTCGGCAGCTCGAAAGATCAGCGTGGAGAACCTCCGTCAGCGGTTGGACCGTACCGAAGCCGGCGACGAGCTGGACGTACTCGCAGCGACGTTCAACGAGATGTTCGAACGGCTCGAACGTCAGGTGTCGCAGTTACGCCAGTTCACGGCGGATGCCGCGCACGAGCTCCGCACGCCACTTGCCGCGCTCCGAGGAAACGCCGAAGTAGTGCTGTCAGGCAAGCGCTCCCTCGACGAGCTGCATACCGTCATCGCCGAGAGCATCGAGGAATACGATCGTCTCTCGCGCATCGCCGACGACCTGCTCTTGCTCGCCCGCGCTGACGCCGGCCAGGAATTCGTCCGCCGATCGAAAATGCGCCTTGATGTGGCACTTGGCGATGTCGTGGACCTGTTCGCGCCGCTCGCAGACGAGCGCGGGATCAGCCTGCGGTGTGCCACTGACGAGGAGGTCTGGGTCGAAGGCGATGACGGGAGGCTGCGGCAGATGGTCGGGAATCTTCTCGACAACGCCATCAAGCACACGCCGACAGGTGGCCGCGTTGACGTGCATCTTGCCGCGCCAAACGGAACGGTGGAGCTGACCGTCCGCGACACCGGCGCCGGCATCCCGCCGGAACATCTGCCACACGTATTCGATCGCTTCTATCGAGCCGATCGCGCCCGCACCCGCGAGGGCGGCGCCGGTCTAGGGCTGGCGATATCGCGCACGATCGCCGAAGCCCATTGTGGCACGATCAAGCTCACGAGTACGGTGGGAGAAGGAACCAGTGTTTGCGTCAAACTGCACGCGGTCATCGGAGCGCGCGAATAGTCCGGCGACGCCGCTGCACAGTTCGGCGGGCCCAGCATTTGGCTTGCGGCGGAGGATTTCGACCTGGGCTTTCAGGAACCGGATACGGGTGTCGTGTCGAGCGGACGCGGCGTTGGAACCTCAAAGGAATGATCGCCGTAAGTGAGCGATGAAAAGCCTCCGACATTTTGGACCCGCTCTGGCGACCCGCCAACCGACGCTCGGCCGCGACGCCGCGCTCTCGACCATCTGTCGCGCGCCGCATAACCCCGCCCGACCGATTTCGATGTCGGGTTTCCTCCCCCGATCCGAACCTTCATGGTTCGCTTCGCTCAGGCGGGCCGAACCCTAGGGGTTCGGTTCGGACGAGCGAAACGGAATCGAAAAAGTCTCTCCTGTCGCGCGAGACGTTTTTTTGAGGAGAGTGCGTTCCCCTCTAGTTGACG
>JAEUIR010000334.1 GCA_016795025.1 Phycisphaerales bacterium | reverse complement strand
GGTTGGGCGTACTCGCACAGTACCGCTCGAACGACCGTTGAGCAGCAGCCGACTTTTCTTCGGGATCGCCGATCAGATCAATTCTGCTTTCCAGGCAATATATGACGGCCGTAAGCGCAGCGTGAATGATGCCCCGCTTCCAAGCAGAACTCAGGTACTCAGCAACAACCTTGCTGGAACCAGGTACCCCGATCGCGTAACGAACCAAATGCAGATTCTTGATGATGTTTCCGAGGTGTTGCTGATGGGCCCCGCCGTACTGATCAATCGCGTTGACTTCACGAATCAACCACTTCACCGAGTGTGGAAGATCGCCGTAGAGAGTTTGGCAAGTCATCGACAGCGCCGACGGGTGAGTCCTGCCACCGTCAGGCAGGTGTTCGTCAAACATTATGCGTGCCTGAGCACCGGCAATGGTCGCACCCATTCCGATTACCGCTGAGGATGGCCAAATGTGCTGACTCACAAGATCATACTCACGCGACTCTAGCGCTTGCTCGACAAACTCGATCTCCAGCACACGTTCCGGGACCGATGCCATCAGCAACAAGTCCGCTGCAAACTCATCCAGATGGGAAGCCTCATGTATGATCACTCGATCGAATCCCTGCTGGAGGACAGGAAGGGGCTTAATGTTGCCTCGACCAATAGTCGAATTGATGTATTCCGCTGACCTTCGCGTAAGTGCGGCAAGTATTCCTCCGGAATCTCGAAGGTATTGACTATTCAGCTGGAGCATGGCTTGTTATCACTTACCCGAAAGATGATTGAGCTTCAGTGCCAAGAGGTCTGCGAAACACCACGAACGTGGCATCGTCCTTGATTCGATCCTCGCCAATCTTCGCAGACATCAAAGCTCGTCTAAATTCTTGCAAGAGTGCATCAATGCCGTCGACTACCTGCTCAATGGAGGGGCTACTATCCATAAATCTGGAAAGAAGGCTGCCATCGGCGCGGTGGATATCGAGCATGCCATCGGTACCGATAATGATGTTCTTCACACCGCTAACTGATCCACGTGCATGAATTCGGAAGTTGCCGCGATCCCTTCGAGCTGGGATACGCCCATTTGTTGACGGTGAAAAAAGGGCACTCGCGAAGTAATGCCCAGTCTCGTCTTCTAGTTCGGTGATATTTGCGTTAACACCGAATATTCCGTCTCCCTTACCGAACACGACATACTCGCGATCTGTGAAAACAGTCACCAAGATGGTTGTCATCAAATAGTCGAAGATGAAGCGCTCCCTTGCGGGTCGATGGCCGTCACTGCTCGCAGCCACGATCTTCTTTAGGCGTGTCCTCAATGTGGAAGCAAGACGGTCGAGTAACAATTGCTCCAACGTGGGGCGCCGAGAAAGCAGTTGCACCATCATAGGAGGAATCATTGTGGCCAGAAGTCGCGCCCCCACCTCATTGCTCGAAGCTACCCCGGGACGCTCGGAGTCCCGGTGGCCGCTACTACATCCATCGCAGACAACTCCTATGACGCACCGTTGTGACACCAGTAGCCCGCTGGCGTCTTGCATTGATATGTGGTTTGCACCGCGTTGAGTAGCACCGCCTACAGCCAGCTGCAGTCCGGGCGGCAAACCGCTGGTTCTGAGCGTGGAAAACTGAGTGGAAAACGGTAACACGTCGAATGTTCTATTCAGTCGTCAACCCGAATTGCCTTAGGTAAAGTTCTAAGGCAGGCGGGTCTGGTTGCTTCACCGGGCCGCGCCGCGGCGCTGATGTCGTTCCAGCAATAGCCAAGGGTTGCTTGGGAGCCGCGCGTGGCGGGCGAGCAAGTGCCGCGCCTCGTCGCCTAGCGACTTCCTCCCTAAGGAAGCGTCGGATGCCCGGCGCGACAAAAAAAATGTTTGCGGGATGCCGGGCATCTTGCTTCGGAAGTGCGTAGAGCAAGCTTCTACGCTCTCCTTTGCGGAATACTCGGTAGAAGAAATCGACAATCTTGTTGTCAACGCGCTCCAGTTCCATGAGTCGCTGCTTGATCGCGGCATTAACTTCGTCGTCCCTGAATCGCAGTCCGAAGTCGCCCAAATACGCAGGCCCCTCAACAAAGCACCGAATGCTACTAATGCCAAGGCGCTTTGCCTCCACGACATCCTTTGGTGGCTGATGAGAAACTTTGAATGGGGAT
>JAEUIR010000333.1 GCA_016795025.1 Phycisphaerales bacterium | reverse complement strand
ACGGCGGTCGGCGGCGCGGCCGCCGGGGGCTGCGCAGTCGGCGGATTTGCGGTTGGAGGCATGGCCTGCGGGGCAGTGACCAACGGCGGGTTTACGGTCGGTCTATACGTAAAGGGGCCGGCGGGATTCGCGAAGCATCGCATGAGTGGAACAGCGCGCGATCCTGAGGCCCTGCAAATATTCAGGCGATTCGAGTGGCTATTGGGCAGCGCGACCGCGCCGTTTTCGTTTTTCATCGTTTACTGGATTCTCATCGGTGGTTTGGGCGTGTTTGTAATCTGCTCAATCCTGCTGCTCATCGGCCTGCTTGCGTCGAAACAGGCCGAGCCACACGCATCTTGAAATAGCAACTCGCCGCGTTCGTGAGAAATCGCCGCATTGCCGATCAATACTGAATATGCAAAATCACTCCACCAAGACCGGATTGCCGTCCGCCGCGCCGGCTGCTGCCGCGATTTCCATTCCAACGCTGCTCTTTCGTGTCGCGTGGATGTCGATTTGCCTCGGCCTGGTCATGCAACTCCTCACCATGACGGTCGGTGGGCTGTTTGGTGGCAAGCTCGCGGCGATCTCGCAGTTTCTGGCTGAGCTTTCGGGAAAAGTGACTTGGTCGTCGATTGTGTGTTCGGGCGTGGCGCTGGGCGCCGCGGCGGCCAAGGCCAATCGTGCCTGGGCGGGCATCGCCGGCGTATTCGCCGCGCCGGCCGCGTTTGTTGCTGCGAAAGCCGTGCAAAAAGGCATCGGTGCGGCGGGCGGCGTTCCACCGCAGCCCGATCCGTCCGTGTTGTTGCAGGCGACCGTGATTGTTCTCAAAGCCGCACAATACGGCGCGCTCGGTCTCGCGGTTGTGTGGATCGCCCGGCAGCGCTGGGGTGGATTGGGCGCGCATATTGGTGTGGGCCTTGCGACCGGTGTGTTGTTTGGCTCGGCGATCATCGGCGTTACGTATGCGAACACGACGCCCGCGATGGCGTTGCCGCGCATCGCTGCACAGACGGTGAATGAACTTGTGTTTCCGATCGGTTGCGCGCTGGTGCTCTATGCAGCCGGGCGGATGGGAGAGAGAATACGGGCCTGATCGGAGCGGCGACCGGCCCGCCGCGCTGCGCGGAGCGCATCATGAACAGGCAACCGTGGTTTGAGCGCAAATTCTCGTTTGATTTTCCAGTCGATTGGTATGCGGATTTTGTCGAAAGACTGCGCGGAATGCCCGCGCGGGCCGAGGAGCACGTGCGCCGCGTATTCGCCGCCATCAGCGCCGGGCGCGCTCCGGCCGACTCGCTGACGCGCCGTCCGAGCGACACCGGCTGGTCGATCATCGAAAACGTCGGGCACCTCGGCGATCTGGAGATCGTCTGGCAGCGCCGCGTCGATGACTATCTGAAAGGCCTGCCGGAACTGACGCCCGCGGATTTGTCGAACCGGCGAACGAATGAGGCCAACTACAACGCACGACCGATTGACGACGTGCTGCGCGAAGTGCGTGCGGCGCGCGAGGCATTTGTGTCGCGCCTCGAATCACTTCAACCCGCCGACTTCGCCCGCACCGCGCTGCACCCGCGGCTCAAGCAGCCGATGCGCCTGGTTGATGGCGTATATTTCTCGGCCTGCCACGACGATTATCATCTCGCCCGCGTCGCAGAGCTCTATCGATGTTGGTGCGAGAAGGCGTGATACTTGGCCTATTTTGGCCTCGCCGAACAGGAGCTGCTACGGTAAGGAGCGGCTGCTCGGAGGCCTGGTTCGCGTATTGTTAGATGCACTTTATTGTTCGCGTAACCGGTTTCGCCGTCGTGTGGGCGAACTTCCCGCCTCGCCGGTCGAAAAAGAGAATTTGTTCTTGACTTATTGACGGGGGGGGGGGGGTACAATGTTACGAAGCGTATTCAGTTCCTCTCGTTGTAGGTCCAAATGACGGGCTCCCGAACAAAACCAAAAAGTCGCGCGTTTTCGATGGCAGAAGTTCTGGTCGCAGTTTTCATTATCGCCATTATTTTAGCGATCGCGCTGGCCGGCTTGACTTCCGCACACAAAAAATGCCCGCGCAGTGGCGTGCTCCAGCAACATGAAGTCCATCGGCCAATTGTTGCACGCTTTTGCTGGGGCTCATGATGATCAAGTAGCGCCCACGCTATGGGCCAGCGATAGTCAG
>JAEUIR010000332.1 GCA_016795025.1 Phycisphaerales bacterium | reverse complement strand
GAAGCGTGCATTGTACGCAAAATGCCCCGCTTGAGCAGGCCGAACGTGATTTGCTGGCAGATTCCTGCCCCCCGCTGCGCCGTCACCGAATTTCAAATGACCGGTTCAAGTCGCTGGCATGCGTTTTGCAAGTCGCTGCGTGTCCTTCCCCACCGACTCTGAGATTTCGCGCGAACCGAGTCGGGCCTATCAACCGACGCGCTGGCGAGCTCATGTTGTCTTGAAAGGACATTTATCATGCAAAACACATCGTGCAAGTTACAGGCATGGATGCGAGCAATGTGCGCGGGGACCGGCGCACTGCTCGCCGGATCAACCGTCGCGATGGCTGATGCACCCCCAATGAGCGAGCGCGGCCTCTTACCGGGGGATACGCTCGTGCAACCCGCCTACAACGCGCAGCAGGATCAGTCGATTGCGCGTGGCGGCGATCAGTTTCTGATGGTCTGGTCGGATTATCGCTCACAGGGAGTTGGGACAACCAACCAAAGCGCCGGAGACATTTTCGGAATTCGCCTCGATGCGAACGGCCAACCGATTGACCCAATGCCGTTCGCGATCAATATCGCGCCCGGCGAGCAGCGCTACCCCGTGGTCGCCTGGAATGGTGAAAACTGGCTCGTCGCATTTCGCAGCCAGGATCCGACATCCGGCTATTACGAAAACCGCATTCGCGCGACACGCGTTTCGCCACAGGGACAGGTGCTCGACGCCACCCCGCTCACGATCGGGACGAGCGATCTCCCTTATCGGATCGCCGGCGTGGGCGGCCAGTGGATGGTGACGTTCAATCTTTATCACAATGACGGCTATGGAACCTACATCGCCGGCCGGCGAATCAACAGCGCGGGTCAGTTCATCGACGCCAACCCCGTCATGCTGCTCGATTGGTCATATGGGCAGCACCTGCTGTTGCCCACCGAAAACGAGTACCTCGTCATCGGGCCGGATTGGAACAACTCTTCCACGATTAAGGCCAGGCGTATCAACCTGAACGCTCAGCCGGTCGGTTCGCAATTCAACCTGCCCAGCATGACTGTGGCGACAAATGGCACGGAGCATTATGTCGTTTGGGTGCGAAACTACGTCGATCTGGTCGGTTCGCGCGTCACCAATACAGGTGCGCTGCTCACGCCAAGCGGCGTGCTGCTGGTCTCGAACATCAATCCGTACTCCGTTCCCAGCCTGACGCATGACGGCACGCGCTGGTGGATGGAATGGACCGACCCGGCGGGAAATCACACGCTTCGTATTGATGAGGCCGGCAATGTGATCGATCCGGGCGGCACTCCGCTCGAACTGCAACTCTCATCCTTCAGGACGTTCATCGGGCGCGGGAGCGGCTTGGGGGTCTACTTCGCCTGGTGGGACTCGACCATCGGCGGCTCGGACGTGTGGGGTGTAACGCTCGCGGCCGACACGACCGTCGGACAGGAGACCTGTGTTTCGACCGGAACGCCGACGCAGCGGCTGCCGGATTTGTCGAACGGGCCGGGCGGCCTGCATGCTGTCGCGTTCGTGAGCGACACTGCTTTCGAAGACCGCGTTGTGGTTCATTTGTTGAGCCCGGCTGGCGACGCCACCACAACGGAGCCGCTTGAAGTATCCCGCTCCGGCGCAATCGGCAAGGCCAGCATCGCCTGGAATGGCTCGCTGTTCCTGATCGTCTGGGATGAAAGCCCCGGCGGCTCGTCGCCCACTCAGATTCGCGGGCGGCGCATGGATGCGGAGGGGTTCATGATCGACCAGACGCCTTTCGACATCATGCCCGGATTCTCACCGGATGTGGCCGCGCTCGGAGACGACTTTCTTGTCGCCAGCAGCCGCGTCGCGACGTATCCGCAAACGATTTACGCTCAGGCGGTTCGCATCGACGGACCAACCGGCATGCCACTGGATTCGCCTTTTATCCTGCTAGCTGGATATGTGTCTTCCGGCCCGCGTGTTCATGCCGCTGATGGCCGATGGATCGTCACATATCACAGCCATTGGACGCACGACTCGTCACAATCCGACGCTGTTTACAATTTCGTCAACGCTGACGGAACGTACACGGCGGCGCGAAATCCCACCACAACGTCCGGCGGCGCGGGCCATCCCGATGTCGCGTTCTCCGGAAATCGATTCCTGTTCGTCTGGCGCAGCAATACCCTGTCCAACGCCAACAATTACATTTCCGGGCGGCTGATGAACCCCGACGGCACTTTCGCGACCGGCA
>JAEUIR010000331.1 GCA_016795025.1 Phycisphaerales bacterium | reverse complement strand
GCCAGCAGTTCCTTCAACAGGTTGCCGCAGTGTACGGCCGGGTCCGATGACGCGACCAGTACCGCCGATCCAGCAGTCGCCAGGAACACGCCAACGCCGGCCGCTGTATAAGCCTGCGCGAGAGCGCGCACGGAATCATCCAGCGCGCCGTCCCCCTGCAGCCAGTACCGGCCCGGCGACGTTGCATACAACTCCCGCCCTTTGTACGCCGCCAGTTCGAGCTGCACTTTCTTCAACGCTTTGGCGGACTCCTTGGCCGATTCCTGGAGTGCAAGTATCGCTCCCGGAACGTCTTCCAGCGGCGATGAAAACGCCCGGGCCGAGGCCGACAGCAAATCGTAATCGGTTCGGGCCCGCTTCACAGCGTTGCCGCCGCAAACGAACTCCACACGCGTGTTGCCCCGAATTTTTTCCGTCTTCCGAATCAGCAGCACGCCGATCTCGCCCGTGCTTCTCACGTGCGTTCCGCCGCAGGCGCTTTTGTCCAGCCCGTCGATTGTCACGATGCGTAGCGTGCCCTCGCGCTCGGAAGCTTTGCGCAAACCCTCGGCCGACGCGGCGGACTCGAAGCCGATCGCAACCGAGCGGTTCTCGGTGATCGCGGCGTTCGCTCGTGCTTCCACGCGCTGCAGGTCCGCATCGCGGATTGCCGCCGCCGCCAGTTCCACCGTTGCGTAGTCTTCGCCAAGATGCACGGCGACGGTCTGCAATTCCAGCAACTCGTGAAAAACCGCCGAAAGTAGATGCTGACCGGTGTGCTGTTGCATAAACAGGAAGCGGCGCGGCCAGTCGATTTCGCACGCGACCAATCCTGCTTCCAGCGGCGAATCGACAAGATGCGCGACACGCTCGCCTTCGTCGATGACATCGACCACGCGCGCCCCGCCAAGAATGCCGCGGTCGGCAAGCTGCCCGCCTGAGGTCGGATAGAACGCCGAGCGATCCAAATAAACGCGAAGGCCGCCGTCAGACACGGCGGCCTCCGCTTCAAAACATCGCAGGTAACAGTCGGTGTAGTAGAGGCGCTCGGTCACTCGATCGCCAACTCCACCGTATTGCTGAAAATGTTACTGCCCATGTTGAGGAACATCGGAACGCGCGGACCTCTTTCGGTCGCTTGTGGAATCTGTACGTTGATCTGATACAGGCCCACGAAACCGGGTGTAAGGCCGACAAACTGCGTCGGGTAGGTAATGGCTTCCGCGATCGACAGCGCACCGATGTGCATCGTCGGCCTTGGCGTGATTTCCGCGAGCGGCGACGCCGGCGACCCAACGCCGCTGGTGACACCTGGCGTTGTCGGGCCAAGTCCGATGGCGTAGATCACGATCACTTCACCTGCCCGTGCCGGCCGTGTGTTTACGCCGGGGACCGCGTTCCGCGGAAGCGGATACGATCCGTCACCGTTCACCGCGATGCCGTAGTCGCCGATGCCGAGGCGCAGCAGCCGCGGCGCGCGGTTGGCTATGTTGAGGGCGACTCGGTTGGAGCGCTGGCCGTTGGATTCCACCACTACCGTGGACGCACCGTCGCGAGCTTCGTACGGAATCTGGAAATTGATTTGCCCGTAGGAAACGAAATAAACCGGCGCCGGAATGTCGTTGACCAACACGCGCACGCCGCCAAGTGTTGTCTGCAGTGGCAGCGCCGTCGCGGCCACCGGATTCCCAATCAGGAATTGGCTGCCGAAAACAGCGGCGATGGCGCCCTTGCCGATCTGATCGTTCGCCGCGAACGTGGCGTTGTTTACTACGCCGCCCGCGGTTGCCACGGGCGCGCTGCGCGCCGCGACTTCCAGCGTAACCGGCACGCGAATCGGTCCGTTGGCCGCGTTGCTGTTGATCGTCACGACGGCGGTGTATGTTCCGGCGCCTAGATTTGTCGCATCGGCAACGAGTTGGACAATGTTGAGCGATGCGTAGAGGTCCGCGCGCAGCCACGGATTGCCGGCCGATAACGGCGGTGTCTGTAACTCAACCGTGGGAGCGGTCAGCGCCAGAGTGCCTCGTCCACGGTTGGTCGCGACGATGTTGGCGATGATCGACGGCAAACCCGTCGCCGCCTTCATCGTGAACGAACTCTGAGTTAGCGCCATGATCGGTTGCGTGGTCACGCGCATCGTGACGTTGACCGTCTTGTTATCGGCCGGAAGCGCCGACCCACTCATGCGCATTGTGCCGTTGTAGCTCCCCTCGGCAAGGCCGCCCGGATTGGTCGCCACCACGGCGTAGGG
>JAEUIR010000330.1 GCA_016795025.1 Phycisphaerales bacterium | reverse complement strand
ATGCTCGGCTCGATCACGGCATCGCCGCGCGGACGAGTGCGTGCCGGCGAAGCTTATTTGATTTATGGCGTGGGCGACTAATCGTCGGCGCGAGTTGCATCAGCGAGAAGGTGACATACATGCGGCAGTTGAAAGTGTATTTGGTGTTGTGCTTGCCGGCGATCGCTGTCGGATGCATCACGAGCAGCGAGTCGAATCCGTTTCTGACGTTGACCGAGTCATTTGCAACCGCGCGTCCGGACAATTCGAACTCCAACAGCGGCTCTGGCGGCGGTTCGACCGCGGACGATCAGTTTCGGCAGACGATGACCGTAGTTCTCGCGAACAACAATCAGAATGAGCGATTGAATACGCTGTTTGTCGCGTGGGTGAACGCCAGCAGCATTCGCTCGGCCGAGCAGCAGGATGCGCTGCTTCGAGATAACTATGTTCAGCTTACGCGTGAGGTGCGGCTGGGCACTGCATTTGTTCTGCCCACCGGGACGTTTGTGCGCAACGGTTCAGGCGTCGCAGGCGCGACGGTCGTGAGTCTTCCGCCCGCCACGGGCGGCGCGATCACGACGCAGACGATCAATTTGCTGACGCCGGATGTCGTTCTGATTATGACGACGCCTCCGACAACGTGCGACGATGTGGCGTTTTTCTATTCAACAGCGGAAGGCGAGTCGTTTTTGAACGATCCGATCGCGTTCCAGATATTCGGGGGCGCGACCAGCACCGGCAATCAGAAGACGTATGCGCAGATGGACGGCTATCACTGTGCGCCGTTTCGCCAGAACGATAACACGCCGCTGCTGCCGGGCTATTTTTTGAAGTTGGGCGGCGGGGCTCGAAATCCGAATGAGTATTTCGAAGGCGAAGATATGCGGGTCGACTTTTTTGCCGCGGAACAGGCTGACGGCGACTTCACGGTGCTGACAATCTCGGAGTGATGTAAAGAATTGCCCTGGCGCGGCTTACGCTCATTGCCGACTCTTGGGAGCGGCATAAACTTCGATCGAAAACTATGTTGGCCTCAGGACATTGAGCCATGCAAATGCGAAAAACTGCAATCGTTGCCGCAATTTTGGGACTTTCGCTCTGGGGGACCAATGCGAAGGCCCAGGATCTCCCGCCGCAACTCGTCGATGTCGATTTTTTCATTCTGCGTAGCCTGACCGGCGATCCGTTCGGCATATTCCTTGACCCCGTGGCGTTCGATCCCGCGACGGAATTAGCGCGAGAAATCGACATCGTGCGTATTCACATCACGATGCAGCTACCGGCCGATCAGGGTGGTGGCGGCGGCGGTGGCGGCAATCAGAACGACCTCGGGCCGTACTTTAATCTGCAAGGTTTGTCGTTTCCGCTAGTGAACTATCCGTCGCCCTCGGGACCGCCTTTGCCAGACTCGAATGACGCATTCGAATCAGTTCGCCAGGGTGGCACGAATTACACCGAAGGCGTGAACGGCATCGCGGAGTTCGATTTGGACATTCGAATTCCGCCGTTCCAGGGTCGCAATCAGGCACGATTGCGCACGCCGCCTCTGATCAATTGGGATGTGCGCTATATTTGTCAGGTGCTGCTGTCGTCCTCCGAAGATCCTGGTTGTAATTTCGATCTTGAGGCTGGGTTATTTGTCGGGGGTTGCGAAGAGCCGGTATCTGGATTTGGATTCCTTCTGTTCGTGATTGAGCATCCGAGCCTGACACCGCCGAATCCGCCGCCGTTTGCGGATGCCGGCCCGGATCAGACCGTGCAGGTCGGCGGAAGCGCGATACTTGACGGTTCGCGGACGTTCGACGGTTTTAACGTCGGGTTCGGCGAAGCGGCGAACACCGTTTTCGATCGCGATCAGTTGGACTTTTCCTGGGAATGGATCAGCGGGCCGGAGCGGGTCGATCCGATCGTTCGCGACCCAACGAACGCGCCGGCCATCGCCGAGGTGAATCTCAATACTGTCGGGACGTACATCTATCGTCTGACGGTAGATGACAACGTGAACGCATTGCCGACGCAGGACAGCGTCACGATCAACGTCGTTTCCGCGATCCCGGCGAATCGCGGCCCGATCGCGTCAATCGTTTCGCCGACCAGCGCTGTGGTGCTGGGCGGAATCATTCAGCTCGACGGCACGGGATCGACCGATCCGGACGGCGATCCGCTTACGTTCCGCTGGCGTCAGACGAACGAACTTGGCGGGCAACTGAGCGACACCGAAATTCGCCAGGCGTTCCAGCCGCTCAGCGGTCTGGATTCTCCGGTGTCGTCGTGGCAAGCGGTTCGGACGGGAAC
>JAEUIR010000032.1 GCA_016795025.1 Phycisphaerales bacterium | reverse complement strand
CGCGTTGCGGGATAAATCCGGGCTGGTGGCTGTGCAGGCCAGCGCCGCACTGGCGGAACTGGGAGAATCGGACGGGATCGATCGCCTGATCGAGTACGCCTATGGCGAGCTAAATGCGCGAATGCTGGCGTTACAGGGGTTGGCTCACAAACCCGATGAGCGGGCGCGAGAAACGCTGACATACATTCTGAGGAACGAGGAAGAATATGTCGAGGCGCGGCTCGCGGCGGCGCGGGGCTTGGGCGGGTTGAATTCAAACGCGGGTTTTGAACTGGCCGAGCGGCATTTAGCGCATACGAACAAGGATGCGAACGAGCAAGCGCGCGTTCGCGTGCTCGCGGCGACGGCGCTCGGTGCGATCGGCGACGAGCGGGCATTGCCCGCGCTGCGCGATGCGGCGGAGAGCAGCGGCGACGAGCGCGTGCAGGTCGCGGCGAGCTACGCCATTCTCCAGATTCTCAAGAAATCTGAGAGCAGCGGCTCAGCAAGCCGGCGCGCTGGGAAGTAATCGCGCCGCGCACCGCGTGCGTTATCGCGAATCCGGAGCAGGCGAAATGGCAGGCCGCGAAGACGGCCGGCTGGCGACCGGTTGAGTCGCGGTGGGGCGCGACTGTTCTTCCCAGGGCTCCAGCGCGGCGCGTTCGACAACCTCGCGTCCGCGCCGCTCATCGCGGACGGCCGTGAATTCTCCGAACATCAGGACGCTGCTGGGCTTGCCCCACCCGCCGAACATTTGCGACACGCTCAGCGAGGTTTGAATGCGAAACGACCCGCGCAGTTCGTCGGACTGTGACGAATCGCGATTGACGCCCATGATTCCCTGCTGCGCGATATAGCGGATGTCCACCAAACCAAATGTGGCCGCGCCGCGCATCTCGCGTTTGCCCACGAGGTAGTTTCTGCCGCGGCCGGCCGGCGCGCGTTCGAGCACAAATACGAGGCGTGCTTCGGTGCTGAATGCGGATCCGAGCAGGGAAGCGTCATGTCGCTCCATCGCGATCCAAAGCTGGCCGCGCGCGTCCGTCCACCAATAGCAATGCGGCATGTCGTATCGCGAGACGCGCACCGCGGGCGGATCGATGTTTGCAAAATCCAGTGATGTGTATTCGACGCGGGCCTGGCCATCGCATCCGCAGCAAGCGGCGAGCGCGCTGAGGGCGAGGATCGTCGCGACAGGCAACCTAGCGGGCATCAGTGCGGAATCGGGAATTGGCTGCAAATATCCAGCACGCGCCCGCGCACGCGCTGTAGCACTCCGGCATCGCCGTTGCACGAGAGCGCCTCGTGAATGAGCTCCGCTACTGTCGTCATGTGCTGTGCTGCCAGTCCGCGCGTGGTAATCGCCGGCGTGCCGATGCGCAGTCCGCTGGTCAGCGTCGGTTTGCGTTCGTCAAACGGAATCATGTTCTTGTTGACGATGATGCCGGCTTCTTCGAGCCAGGCTTCGGCCTGCTTGCCGGTGAGATCAGGATGCACAGCGCGAAGATCGACGAGCATGAGGTGATTATCCGTGCCCCCGGAGACCAGTCGATAGCCGCGCGATTGGAGCGACTCGGCCAGCGTCTTCGCGTTGGCGACGATTTGTTGCTGATACTGTTTGAATTCGGGTCGCAGAGCTTCGCCGAATGCGACTGCCTTGGCGAGGATCACATGCATGAGCGGGCCGCCCTGGGTACCCGGAAACACCCACTTGTCCACGAGTGGGGCGGTTTCGGCGTTGCACATGATCATGCCGCCGCGCGGGCCGCGCAGCGTCTTGTGCGTGGTCGTGGTTGTGAAATCCGCGTACGGAATTGACGTCGGATAGAGGCCAGCGGCGACCAGCCCCGCAACGTGGGCGATGTCTGCCATCAGCTTTGCGCCGGCGTTTCTCGCGATGTCGGCGAAGGCGGCGAAATCGAGCGTGCGGGCGTACGCGGAGAATCCGGCGATGACGAGCTTCGGCTTGTGTTCGTTCGCCAGGCGCCGCACCTCGTCCATGTTGACGCGCTCGGTTTGCCGATCGACGCCGTAATGAACGATGTTGTACAGCGAGCCGCTCATGTTGGCCTTCAGGCCGTGCGAGAGGTGTCCGCCGTGGGCGAGGTCCATCGAAAGGATCGTGTCGCCTGGTCGCAGCGCGGCGAGCAGCACGGCCGCATTGGCCTGCGCGCCGGAGTGTGGTTGTACGTTGGCGTGGTCCGCGGAGAAAAGCTGTTTTGCACGGTTGCGGGCGATGTCCTCGATCGAGTCCATGTTGGTGCAGCCGCCGTAATAGCGTTTGCCGGGATAACCTTCGGCGTATTTGTTGGTGAACACCGTGCCCATCGCCTGGCGAACCGCGACGGAGACGTGATTTTCCGATGCGATCAGCTCCAGCGTGTTTTGCTGGCGGGCTTCTTCGTTCTGAATCGCCTGCCAGATTTGGGGGTCAACCTCGGCGATGGGACGGATCATGTAGTTTTGCATGGGCTATGTTCCAGTCGGCTGCGACTGAGTCATTGTCTCTTCACACGAATACGTTTCATTGCCGGGCGCCGCCAAGATGCCGGTGCAACCCTGATCAGAGCCGCAACCGGGAGGGAGCGGTTGCCGGCGACATGGCAACGCCCCGACAGGCAAAATGCCGGTGTCACTCATCGCTCGGTTTCGTCGCGGGCTCATCAGGCGCGAATCGGTTTTGAATGTCCGTGAGAATCTGCTGCTCCAGCGCGCGATCGCGGCGGATGCGCGTCCATACGTCGTTCTGCCGCGACGACGTCGCAGCGTCGCGTTCGATTGCGGTTTGGCGCGGCGTGTCGCCAAATTGCGTTTCGGAGCGCTGCATGATCTGTCGCCGCTGCGTGTCGCGGCGCTCCACATCGACGCGCACGCGCGTCATGACGCCGCTGCCGGCCGGCTCGCAAGAGACCAGCGCAATGCGGCGCAACGTATTGGGCACTCCCACGAAATCGCTCGGTGTTCCCGTGTCGCGCGTGGATGAGAATTCCACGGCGTCGGACGTGACGACGCGCTGATCTCGATCGATCGTCGCGCCGGCGAAGTCGCGCTTGAGAATATCATACGCCTCGCTCAGCACGGCGTTCACATCCGGCGAGTCGATCGTTCTGGACAGGCTGTCGCCGGGGCGCGGCGAAGCGGCGCGATTCTCGGTTGAGGCGCAGCCTGCCGAGAAAAATCCGGTTGACAGCAGGCACACATATACGGCGATTCTCATCGCGGGGATTTCTCCGATTGGTCTTCGGCTGATTCGGGTTCGATCGGCGGGGGCGCGACAAAGCCCGGAATCTTTCCATCTTTCGGCGCGGTTGGGTCGGATTCGGCGCCTTGTCCGGGGCGGCCGGCGGCCGGATCGACCGAATGCGCGCGGCGCAGCATATCCGCATAACGGACGAGGATCGAGTTGCCAATGGAGCGAGCGGCGGCGCGGTCGAGATTTGCCAGGCCGCTTTCGCGATTGCCGGAGTGATATTCGAGATAGCCGAGCAAAAACCGCAGCCGCGCGTCCTCACCGTCTTTCAGGCGATTCAGGATGTCAGCACGGCGAATGTCCACGGTTTCCACACCACCCATGAGCGTTTCGAGGTTGATGCTGAACAGCGCCGCGTCGGGGAATAACTCAAGCCCGCGCAGCAGCACGACGGCTGCCGGCAGATAGTCGCCGGCGGCGATGAGCGCGTGGGCTTTGCCGATGAGCGGCAACGGGTTTGCGCCGTCCAGCGCTGCGGCCGCATCGTAGCGCGACGCCGCCTGGTAATACTCACCCATTGACATGAACGCTTCGGCGCGGAGCAATTCGTTATTCACTTCGGACGCGCCCTTGCCCACGAAAGTCGCAAGCGGCGTGGACAGCATCTGGTTCAGGAAGTCAGCCGCGCGGACATCGGCGAATTCCTGAAATTGCAATTGCAAGGCTGGGTCTTCGGCGGCTGCACGTTTCATGTCTTCGAACCAATCGGCCGTCGGGTCGCGGCGAAGGGCCAGCGCCAAGCGCATGTCGTTGAACGTATCGAATTTGGGAAGGATGCTCGCGTCTGTGATTCGCGGTCGGGCCGGCCCGCCGGCGTCGGCGGGCGGCTGCGGCGCCGTGTGCGATCGCGTCGGCGGTTTGACGCCGGGCAGGCCGCCGGCGGTGACATCGACTGGCGTCGTGAGCGCGTCGGCCTGGGGATTGCCGGCCGGCGTCATGTTCACATTCTGTCCGCGAAGAATGACATCCATCGGCGAGCCCACGGCGGGTTTGGCGCCGATGATGGACGAGTCAGCTGGCGCTCCGGCCGTGGCGGGGCGATACGCGTTTCGCGGATTTGTGCTGGTGGTGTCGATGACGCCCGAGCGCGCCAGGCCATCGCGAATCTGGTCGGATGGCGACGGCAACAGCGGAGCGCGAGTTCCGAACAGATTGCTGGTGGTCGTGCGATACGTATTGCGCGGCGTGAAATCGACGCTGGTGTCGAGGCGCTTGTCGAGCGGGTTCGCCCAGCCGGGCACGCCGGGGACGCCGACGGTTGAAGGCGATTGACTTACTGTTGAGCGCGCCCCGAGCGGCATCGAACCGGTTCGGTTCAGGAATGACGCGGTCGGCGCGGTGCGTGCGGGGTCGTAATAGGATTGCGCGCCCCCCGAGAAGCGGGTCAGATCTCCCGCGCCGAAAGAATCGCGGCGAAAGCTGCTCAGCGCCGCGCTCCCGAGCGGTCCTGAAAAGGCCGTCGGGTCGGTGATCGGCGAGAAGCTTCGAACGGATTGACCGAAGCGCAGATTGCCGGTGGCGCCGAGATTCCCAACGGTCAGGGGCGACGTGGCGCGAATATCGAAGTTCGATCGATTTCCGCCGACTCTTGGGTTGGCGTCAAAGAGATTGCCGCCCTGGTTCACGGAGTTTTGGGCAGCCGCGTTTGACCATGCGAAGAGCGCCGCCATGGCGAATGTTGCGAGCACGCGGCTCTTTTGATTTCGACGCGGCTTTCGGTCGATCGAGTCAGCGGCGAACATCGGCGGTCTCCTGCATCCGTTCAACCTGAATCGTATCCGGTCGATCACGCCGGCGGCGTCAGCTTACCGCAGCCAGGGCGCCGGCGATCTCAAAAAGTGCGTCGGCCGCATAGTCAATATCGTCCTCTTTGAGCAGCGGCCCGAAGGAAAGCCGGGTTGTTCCGCCGCGCGCGTGCGTGCCGATGGTGCGATGCGCGAGCGGGGCGCAATGCAGCCCGCTGCGCGAGAGGATGTTAAAGCGGCTCTCCAATATCGCGCTAAGCTCGGACGGTTCCAGACCATCGATTCGCACGCTGAATACACCGACGCGGCGCTCGACGTCGCGCGGGCCGTACCAGGTCAGGCCGGGAATCGCGATCAAACGCGACATCATGCGCTCGCAAAGCTGGACTTCGTGCCTGCGGAGCGCATCAACGCCATGCTGAACAATCCAGCGCAGCGACGCGGCGAGGCCCGCCAGCCCGACGGCGTTGTGACTGCCGGCTTCGAACCGATCCGGCAGAAAGTCCGGTTGCACCGGAAACTCGCTGGCCGATCCCGTGCCGCCTTCGCGCACGGTTTGCATTCGCGCCTCAAAGCCGGCGCGAATGAGCAACACGCCGGTGCCCAGCGGGCCGAGCAGGCCCTTGTGGCCGGGCGTCGCCAGCAGGTCGATCGGCAACGATGAAAAGTCGATCGGAACGTGGCCGGCGGATTGGGCGGCGTCGAGCAGCATCGGCACGCCACGTTTTTTGCAGATATCGGCGATGTCGGCGGCGGGTTGCAGCGCACCGGTAACGTTACTCGCGTGATTGATCGCGACCAGCGTGGTGTTCGGCCGGATGGCGGCGGCGACGTCGGCGGGGTCGATTCGTGTGGTTCGCGAATCGGCCGCGATGATCGTGATCTCAACACCGAGCCGATCGTGCAATGCATGCAGCGGCCGCAAGACGGAATTATGGTCCATCGCGGTCGTGACAACATGCGCGCTTGGCTTGCAGAGCGACTTAACGGCCAGATTTAGCGCATCGGTTCCGTTGAGCGCGAAGATCACATGATCGCGGGCGTCGGCGTGGAATACACGGCGCAACAGTTGACGACATTCGTCCAGCATGCGGCCCGACTCGACGGCTTCGTGATACGCGCCGCGACCGGCGCTAACGCCGATGTCGGTTAGATAATGCCCGACTGCCTCGGCCACGCCGGGTGGCTTTGGAAAGCTGGTTGCGGCGTTTTCGAAGTAGCGTCGAGCCGCGGTCGACGACGCGGGCGGATCGTGGTTCATACCATCATTATTTTATCGCGGAAGCGGCAAGAAAGCAGGGAGTGGGGCGTCGTCAGGTGCTACAGACCGCTGCGCGCTTCCTCGCGGATCACCTTGCCGAGGTGCAGGCGCAATGCTGTTTGTGGCGGGTGGTCCGTCAATTCGTAAAAGCCGGGCGGGCAATCCGCGCCCATTCCGTACACCATGCGGCCGTCGACCGGGACGCGATACACCGCGAAAACGGCGTCATCGCAGCGAAACAGCGCGGCCAATTCCGGGGCACCGATCGTCGCGGCGGCACTGTATGCGCGCGTGAGATTCTTCAGCGATTCGCGCGCGCCAGGCGGCTCGTCGGCGTCGTCGATGCGCGAGACGGGCATGGCGACCATGAACAACGTGCCGATATGAAAGCTGTACGCATCGTCTGCGTCGAACGAATATGCTGGGAAGTAATTCGATCGTGTTTGTCCGGCGACAACGTAGTGCCGTCGTACCTCGACGGGGCACTGAGCATTGCCGCCGCCAAGGGCCAGCTCAAACGAAAACAGCGACACTGGTCCTTCGCCTTCCAGCGGTTGTTCGTCAAAAACTCTTTCAAAGCGCAATTCGGCCGGCGCGTGTTGGCCGAGTTCGCTTTTGAGATACTGATTTGCGGCGGCGAGATGTTCGGTATTGCTCAAGGAAAATCCACCTGAGGCGCGCCAACGACTATCGCGTATTGGCAGCGACGCGCACGAGCTTAGCCGCCAGCACCAGCGCGGCCAAGCGCATCGCTGTGGAGGCGGCAAAAGCCAGCGAAAAATCCGTTTCGGATTCGCTCGCAAAGCGCAGGATTGCCCCGCCGATCGATGAGCCGAGCAGCATCGCGAGGTAAACAAGCAAATTGTATTTGGTGAGCATCGTCGTGCGCACTGTTTCGGGGATGCGCTCGAACATCAGGAGCAGATTACCCAGTTCGAAGGCTGCCCAGCCCGCGCCGTGGGCGAGCTGAACCGCGAAAAAATAAATTACGCCGCCGTCGTGAAGCAGCAGCAGCGGAATCGGCATCATCACCGCCACACCGCCAACCATGATGCGCCCCGCGCCCAATCGATTCGCCAATGAGCCGAGCGGAGCGAGCGCTACGATTTTTGCGACAAATATCGCCGACATTGCGATGACGTAGTGGTCATAGCTTAGTTGGCGGCTTTGCAGGAAATAGGGCGTGATGAACGGATGAGCCACTTGCACGACGAATTGCGTGATCACCGCGAACAACAAAAAGCGAATCGCGGGAAGCCTGCGCAATTCGGCCAGAAATCCAGGCCAACTGATCGACCGCTCGACCTGATCGCGCATTTGGGCTTCGCTTTGCGAGGCGATCAGGCAGGCGGAGATTCCCCGGGCCAGTCCCGCCGCGCCGAAGAGCGCGACGAAGACGAGCATTTCGTGACCGCCGCGCTTGCCGAATTCGAGCGCGTAGCCCGCGGCGAGAAACGACAGAAACATCGCAATCTGGATCAGCCGGCTCCGCCGCGCAAAATAGCGAACGCGCATGCGCGCGGGCACGAGCGTGCCGACCCAGGTCGTCCATGCCGGCGCGGATGACAGGGCGGCGGCGAAGTAGAGCGTCAGTGCGGCAAACAGCAACATTGCGGACAGATGTCCGCGCATGGCCCCGATGACCAGCGGCAAAAACGACAATGCCTGCATTGCAACGCAAATGACAACCCAGCGCCGCAGCGAGCCAACGGCGCGGACACCGGTCGGCGCGAGCAGTTGGATCGCCGCGCCGAGCAGCGGCGGTAGTGTCGCGAGCAGTCCGATCGCGAGTGGAGAGAACTGCAACGCGACGCCGAAGGGTTGGAAATAGGACTCTCCCAGCCCGAACATCGCGCTCCAGAACACACAATCGATCATCATCACGCGCAGGTTATGAGCGGTGATGGGATCAAGAGATTGCGGGTTAGCGACGTTGTCGGCCATGGCGCGTGTAAATCTACTGGCGAGCGCCGAGGACGGCGAGGATAGCGCGATCCAACCGCGGGATCGTGACCGAGCGAGATTCCGGTTCACAAACCGCGCACGAGATCAATCGTTTTGCGCAAAGCTAACCGTTTTCAAACAATCATTCGCGGAATTAGCGCAAAACGAACCAATTCATTGCATGAATCGCGCGGTCGTCTAACGCGAGCGACTCACAATCAGACAATTGTGAATCTTGGGTTTGGCGCCCGTTGTGTTGCAGTGATTCGTGGTGTCGCGCGGCGCTGCCGTGCTGTCAATTCGACGTATTTCGCTCCAGCGCGGTTCGGCTGTTTTTCACCGTGATTTTCGCCAGGAATTCGCGCCGACGAAATGAAGCGCTAACCCGAGTGAGTCAAATTCTCACCACCAAAGGAGACCTGTGCTGATGTTTCCGACAACAATTCAACTTTGGCATCCCGCTCGGGGCGGCCGCAAAGCGTGTGCTTTCACGCTGATCGAACTTCTAGTCGTTGTGGCCATTATTGCTTTACTGATATCAATTTTGCTTCCGAGCCTGAACGCGGCTCGCGAGCAGGCTCGCGCGACGAAGTGCGGCGCGAATCTGCACAGCGTGGGTCAGGCGACGCATACGCATCTCGCGGAGATGCGCTGGTTCCCGCCGTCGTATTGCTACCCGGATTCCGACACCGGCGGATTTGAGTTGACGCCCGACGCGATGTCGAATCGGCAGGCTAATACGCCGCAGTTCGGCTATCTGCACTGGTCGTACTTCCTGTACTCCGGCGGAAAAGTCGGCGACGGCGCGTTCCAGTGCCCGTCAATTCCGAAGGGCGGCGCGCCACGCACAAATCCCGGTCGAGATTCGGGTGATTGGGAGTCAGGTCAGATTGACGACCGCGGTGACACTTCGCCACCGGGCCAGTTGGCGGACCGTCAAGCGAAGCGGATGGGCTTCCTGGCAAATGCCGCCGTCATGCCTCGCAACAAGTTTAACGGCAACATTCAAGGCAGCACCGGGCCGCGATTCAATCGCCTGATTCAGGAATCCGAAATCAAACAGCCCTCGCGCGTGATCCTGGCGGCTGACATCAACAAGAACTGGCAAGCCAGCGCGGTTCGCGAAGGAGGCGGCTTGAAAAGCAAATCGCATCGCCCGGTGAATCCGTTTTATCACATTTCATCTGGCTATCAGGAATATGAAGCTGCAGAGCGCCCCTCAGGTTTCCGCTACGGCCCGCAGTCCGACAACACTTACGGTCTGGCACGCACGATTGGGGATGATGCCGAGGGGTTGATCGAGGGCTCGGCCGGCACGGAGTTGAACGCCGTGGGTCGCCATCACCCCGGGTCTGACAAATTCGGCGGTACGACGGATTTCCTTTACACCGACGGCAGTGTTCAGCGCAAATTCATCATCAAGACGATGCAGGATCGCGAGTGGGGCGACAACTATTACGCGCTGACCGGCGATACGCAGATTATTAATCGCTATGGCGTGATCGAGTAATCGAGCGCGCCGCGCCGAGGGTGGAGAGAAGAGATCCGCGACACGGGCCGAGAATCGACTGTCTTTGTTTCCCAGCCCGTGTCGCCGTGATCGATCAAGCTAGTCGCTGAAAATCGTTCATCGCGGTTGGACGCACGACTGTTGGGACCAGGCCTGCACGGCCGAGGTGAACGAGCGTTTCCGTGTGAGCCGATTCGACCAGCAGAACGACGCGAAAATCGCGTCGGTCAATCTCGGATCGCGCTCGCATTTTTCGCTGGATCGCGTGTGTTTGTGTTTCATTGAGAAAAGTTCGGAGGGCTTTGAATGCGTAAGTTTCTGACATCCGCGACGCAGTTTGTTGCGTCGGTTATGGTCGTTGCGACATCTGTCGCGCCGACGGCAACGGGCGGTGTGCCGCAGCAGGTGAACGGCGCCGGTGCGACGCTGTTCGTCGATGCCTCGCGTAATCCCGGTCTCACCAATGACTGGATCGACGCTGATGGCGATGGCAATTGGGGCTTTTACGATAGCGACGGTGATGGCGTTCGCGATTCGGTTGATCAGCTTGCGCCGACCAATCCCAATAATCCAGGTCTGCATTGGATCTATCAATATCGTTCAGTCGGCTCGATCGAAGGCTTTGGAGAGTGGATCAGCTTTCAGACTTGCGGCGATCTGCCGGAGGTCATTCCGTCCGAGCGCGGTGTGTTGAATTCGCTTGATTGGGCGGTCACAGGCGTTCCGAATAGCGGAGCGTCGAACGCCGGTTGGGGGCCGGCCTGCACCGCCGATACCGATGTTGACGGAATTCCGAATTCGAGCAACACGCCGGTTTGCCCGAACACCGTTGACTTCGGCAATATTGACGTTCCGTCTTTGTGGGGTATTCGCGTTCAACCGCTGGCGGAGTGTGCGTGGGACCGCAAGCCGGGCGAGGGCGGCTATGGCATGAATAATCTGACGTCCAACGGCGCCCCCGCGCAGCAAGGCGAATCCAACCTGCTTGAATCCTATACGCGCCTGTGCGGCGATGGAAGCACGGTTTCCCTCAATACAAACGTCAGCAATCCCGATCAGTTCACTGTGTACGACACGCAAATCGCATGGAGCCCGGTCGCATACCTCTGCAACCGCGGCGTTGCGCCGGACGCAAATTTCGACGGCGCCGAGGACGGCACTTTCCATTGGAGCGATCTTCAGCACGGTTACGTCACCGGGCGCAGCAAGAATGGCGAAAACCTCGCATATGGCTGCCGCGATGTCGGCTCGGGCACGCGCAACACGGCCATGAACTCGATTGGCGTTGATCCGTCGTGGGGGCTGGGCGACCATGTCGGGCGGCGCATCAACCAGGACACGCTGACTCGGCCCGGACCGGATCACCAGGTGAACAACTGCGGCGGATCGAGCATCATGGAATCGGCGGTTGAAAATCGCCGGCTCGCGATCGGATATACGGGCGTGTTCGGTTCCAGCCGTGCCGTGGACGATGCGCGCGCAGGCCGGTATGAGATCATGCTGCTCATCAAAGACATCGACGGCGACAAAGATGGTGATATCGATGCGACCCTGCCTGTCGGGCTGTCGCTCGACGCAATCCTGGACAACTGCGACCCGAACGCCGGTTGGCAAGTTGGCGCGATTCAAACGCTGACCACTGTCGGCAATCCGCGCGCATCGGCGATTGGTCGCGTTCCGGCCTCTGAAACCGGTCCACAAATGTCCAATCTTGCGGCGGCCGCGTTCATACGCAACATCGAGCAGAGCATTCTGGACTTCGACCTTCCGCTGGATGCCGAACAGTTCTTCATGCCCGGCGACGTACTCGCGACGCGCGCCGCGCTCGTGGCGGGCGTCGATTGCCTTCCCGGGCCGAGCCAGCCGGCCGGGTATTCGCCAAACGTGGCGTTGAATCAAGCCATTCAGGACTACATTCGCACGACCAATACCATTCGTCCCGGCGGCGCCAGCGAAGTGCTTCCCTACGGAGACATCGATTCCGGCGGAACGACGCGTACAGCAGGTCTTTCTCCGCGTCGCCGCGCGCCTGTCAGCGGCATGTACCGCGACGGTGGTGATACCGCGAACGCGGGCTACGTCTACTATGACGCCGCCAACACGCTTCAGCGCACGGGCACGGCCGCAGGCCAGGCCCTCTCTCGCCGCAACCGCGTGCAGGGCGACCTGAACAACGACGGCCGTCGCAACATCAATGACATCGAAAAGATGGTTGAGGCGGAGTATAAGTTGGGCACGCAGACGACGGCGACATTCCTCCAGACGTTTGAGCCGATCCAAGGCGGCCACATCGGCAGCATGGCCGTCGACCGCCTGATCGTGCATGTCGTCGGAGATCTCAATGGCGACGGCGAATACAACAAAGAAGACATTCGCTACGCCGCGGACGGCACGGCCATCGACACGACCACGCACAAGCTCAATCGCAAGGCGGGCTTCATCCGCGCAGACAACGCCTGGTTGGCGTGGTCAGGCGGCAACAACCTGTTTGGCACGATTCTGGCGACCGGCACGTATGCCAGCGGTGACAGCCGCGGCGATGTGGCGGGTAGTGCAAATGGCGCTGCCCCCGGCGCGGATCCGCGAGGCTTCGACGGCGTGGTCGATGCGGATGACATCGACTACGTGTGTGCGAACTACGTCACCAATTGGGCGAACACGGACCTAGCGGCTTGTCGCGACCTGAGCGCCGACCTCGACGGCGACCTCGACGTTGACTACGACGATGTGGTCGAGCTGGTCGTCAACATTCTCGATACGCAGATCGGCGACGTGAACCTCGACGGCGCGGTTGATGCGGCCGACATCGCCATCATCGAAGCCAACCTGGGCAATCCGGGCGGCTGGGCGCAGGGCGATCTGAACTGCGACGGTCAGGTGACGCAAGACGATCTCGACCTGATTGCGCCGTGTGGCGGCGACATTGTGGGTGATTCGAACTGTGACGGTAACGTGAACAACTTCGATATCGACTGCTTCGTTGCGGCGGTTGTGGAAGAGGCCAACTGGGTCAGTCTGGGCTGTGGAGCCGGTGGTTGCGATTACGTGTGCGTGAACGACACGAACGGCGACGCGGTGGTCAACAACTTCGACATCGACTCGTTTGTGAATTGCGTCGTGAACCTCGGCTGCCAGTAATTTGACTGCTCAGTGTGTAGTTTGACTCGATTGCATTCGTGAGGAATCGCGAATCGCGAGAATCGAAGACAAGGCCGGCGGACCCAACACGCCGGCCTGCCGTTTTCTCACAACTCATCCCACGGCAATTCGACCTGCGGGCGGGTTTCGTCGAATCGGCATTTCAGCGTCAGCACGTCGGCAAGCCGCTCGAGATATTCTGTTTTTGAAATCTCGATCGCGCCAAGCCGGAGCAGGTGATCGGTGGTCATCTGCGAGTCGAGCATGGCGAAGCCTCGTTGATTCAAGCGCTCAACGAGATACGCGAGCGCCACTTTCGACGCATCAGTGCGGCGATGAAACATCGATTCGCCGAAAAACGCGCCGCCGATCGCCAGCCCATACAGTCCGCCGACCAGTTCACCGTCGGCCCACGTTTCGACGCTGTGCCCCCAGCCTTCGTGAAATAACCGCGTATATACGCGGTGAATGTCGTGCGATATCCACGTGCCTTCGACGCGCGTCGCGCAGGCTTGCATCACTTTTTCGAATGCGGTGTTGACGCGCACTTCGAAAGCCCCACGGCGGATCGTCTGCCGCAAACTGCGCGACGGGCGAAATTTCTCCAGATCGAACACGCAGCGCGGGTCGGGGCTGAGCCAGTGAATGCGCCCGCGATGGTCGGCCATCGGAAAATAACCGACGCAATAAGCCTGAATCACGACGCTCGCGCTTAACCGGCGGCTCATGGCCGCATGTTAGCGGAACGATGAACGCGGAACGATCAACGGACGGCCCGGTACTTGATGACGATCCGGCAGCGCGGCTCCGTTGTTCTGTGCTTGGCGCGCTGCCGGGTGGGCTTGAAATCCCATAATCGCTTCTGTCTCGGGGCGAATCGGTCCACGTTCTGCACTGATCGGCACGCGTTCAGAGATCAGCGTCATGCATTCATTATTCTGCCGTCTGCGCTCGACTTTCATCATTCGGGGTTATTGGGCGAACATGCTGGTTGCCACCGCGTACTGCCTCTATCCTGCCGCGTGGCCGACTGTGCGTAGGACCGGGCGACGTATCGGACTGCGGTGGTCCGATCGCCGCTGACGACAAGGGACACGCGGCAGGTGACCTCTTCGCGAGACGCAGCATCGCCCGCGCATGCCGCGCCGGTCGCGCCGGCGTGGTTCGAGCGCCGCCGCGCGCAGGTCGACGCCGCGCTGGCCGCCGATTTGAAAATTCGAGAATCAGGCACGACGTCGCACAGCCGGCTGCTCGAAGCCGTAGAGTATTCAGTGAGCAGCGGCGGAAAGCGGCTGCGGCCTGTGCTTGTGCTGGAATGTTGTGTCGCCGCCGGAGGCGACGACGCGGCGGGACTGCCCGCGGCGCTGGCGATCGAGTATGTGCATACGTTTTCGCTGATTCACGACGATCTGCCGGCGATGGATGATGACGATTTGCGTCGTGGTCGACCGACGAATCACAAGGTATATGGCGAGGCCGTTGCGATACTGGCCGGCGACTGGCTACTCGCTCGGGCGTTCGAACGATTGGGTGACGCGCCGCCGCGCTGCGCCGCGGTGCTGAGCGAGTGCCTGGCGAACGACACGCTTGCAATGATCGAAGGTCAGGCCGCGGACATCGCAGGCGAATCGACGCCGCCGAATGCGGAACTGGTGCGCTTTGTGCATGAACACAAGACTGCGCGGCTGATTCGCGCCGCCTGTCGAATGGGCGCTATTGCGGCCGGCGCGTCGCCGCTGATTGAAGCAGCGCTGTCCGAATACGGACTATCCCTCGGGCGCGCATTTCAAATCGCGGATGATTTGCTTGACGTCCTCGGTTCGGCTGCGGCGACCGGAAAGAGCGTTGGAAAAGACGCCGCGCGAAATAAGCAAACGTATCCGGCGGTTTTCGGTATCGACGCCAGCCGCGCACAATTGATGCACTGCATTGATGCGGCGAAACAGGCGCTTGGGCCGCTTGGGCCGCTTGGCGGTCGTTCCGCGAACCTGAGCGAGTTGGCCGGCCTCATGGCGTTCCGCGATCGCTAGTATCCCGTTTCGGAGTTGGTGGCGGATGAACTGCCTACTCCACATGGCAACGCGACGATGCTGATGCAAACTGCGGCGTTTCGCGCCGCTACGGCGGAACGGGTATCATTTGGGGGCCGATTACGCGGACGGTGATCGCTCCGATTCGCACGGCTGCGATTAGAAAGGACTGACTGCTCGAATGTCTCGAATTCTCGAATCGCTCTCCGGTCCGGCGGATCTGCGCCGGATGTCGATGGCGCAACTAAGCCAGCTATCAGGCGAGATTCGGCAGCGCATCATCGATGTGGTCAGCCGCAACGGGGGGCATCTGTCGAGCAATCTGGGCGTGACCGAGCTGACGATCGCCCTTCATCGCGTATTCGAATTTCGCAACGATCGCCTGCTGTGGGATGTTGGCCACCAGTGCTATGTCCATAAGTTGCTCACGGGCCGCAATGCCCGGTTTGACACGCTGCGTCAGGCCGGGGGCATTTCCGGCTTTCCCAGCGTTCGCGAGAGCGAGTACGACCTTTTTGACGTCGGCCACGCGGGCACTTCGATTGCGACGGCGGTCGGAATGGCGCGGGGCGACAGCGCGCTGAACCGCGACAATCGTGTCGTGGCGCTCATCGGCGACGCCAGCATCGTGAACGGCGTTGCGTTCGAGGGATTGAATGCCGCGGGCACGCTCAAGCGGCAATTCCTGGTGGTGTTGAACGATAATTCGATGGGTATCGCGCCGACGCAAGGCGCGCTGGCGTATTTCTTCGCCAAGTTTCGCATCAGCCATTTGTATGACGAAGTGAAAAACAAGGCCAAGGAAGTACTGCCGAAAGTCCCGCTGATCGGGCGCGGCATTTTTGACATGCTTGACCATTTCAAAGAGGGCTTGAAGGCGACTGTTTCGCCGCACCAGATTTTCGAGCAGCTTGGCTTTGTATACGTCGGCCCGGTGGATGGGCATGATCTGCCGCATCTCATCGAAATGCTCGAAATGCTGAAGGATGTGCCGCACCCGGTGCTGCTGCACGTTCATACCGACAAGGGGCGAGGTTGTGATTGGGCGACGAAGGATCCTTGCACGTTCCACAGCCCCAACCAATTCACGATCGAGCCGGACAAGATCGTGATCGCCAAGAGCAAGCGCAAAAGCTGGACTGCGGCTTTCGCGGATGCGTTCCTGGAAATCGCAAACAACGATTCGCGGGCGCACGTGCTTACGGCGGCCATGCCGGATGGCACGGGGGTTGCGAAGGTGCAAAAGCTGATGCCGCAGCGTGCGCTCGATTGCGGCATTGCCGAAAGCTCGACGGTCGATATTGCCGCCGGCATGTGCCGGGCGGGACTGCGTCCGATCGCGGCGATTTACTCGACATTCCTCCAGCGCGCGTTCGACCAGGTATTTCAGGAAGTCGTGCTGCAAAAGCTGCCGGTGATTTTCGCGATCGACCGGGCCGGCTTCGTCGGGGGCGACGGCGCGGTTCATCACGGCTATCTCGATATCGCCTATCTGCGATCATTTCAGAGTATGGTGCTCATGGCGCCGGCGGATGAGCCTGAGTTGCTCTCCGCGCTGTGTTTCGCATTGACGCTCGATGTTCCATCCGGCGTGCGCTATCCGCGTGATGAGGTTCCTGAGCCATACGGAAGCGCACCAGCGTTCGAACTCGGCAAGTCGCGACTGATGCGCGACGGGCCCGACGCGACAATTCTTGCATATGGCACAACCGTGGCGGACGCGCTGGCGGCCGCGGATTCGCTGGCGAGCGAAGATATTTATGTAGCGGTAGTGAACGCGCGTTTTGCGAAGCCGGTCGATGCTGATATGGTGACGACCGCGATCACGCGCGGCGGACCGGTGCTGACGGTGGAGGACCATTCCATCGCCGGCGGCTTTGGCAGCGCGGTGTTGGAAATGGCAAACCGTCTTGGTCTATCGACCGATGCGATTATTCGGCTCGGCATGAACGAAGATCATTTTTATCCGCAAGGCTCGCGAGCGAGCCAACTTGCGGAAGCGGGCATCGATTCGGCGGGCATCGCGGAAGCCGCCCGCAAGGCCGTGCTGGCCGGCCGCTCCCGGCCGAGGGTTCCGCGTGAGGTCGCCGAGGTGGCGGCGCGCCGCGGCGGCGGGGCTCAGGGGTGATGCGTCGAGATCGCGCCGCGTTGGCTTTCGTGCTGATTGCTTGCAACATTGCATTCGACGCGGAGGCGGTCGCGCAGTCACAGTCGCCCGATGAGGCGCTGTGGCATCAGATTGAGGCAGCCCGGAAAGCGCCTGTATCGACGCAGCCGTATGACGATTGGTTTGTCGCGCAACGCGCGGCATGCGAGAGCCTGGCCCAGAGGCTTCGCACTTACCTCACGCTCTACCCCGGGGGCCCGCATCGCGACGAGGCCGCAACGCTCGAACTCCAGTCGCTATTTGATATTGGGTGCCTGTCGGACGGAAAGCTCTCCGAACTGCGCGTGCGCGCCGAGGAGCACTTGCGGTCGCCGCTTAGTCCGGTCTGCGAGCAGGAAGCGGCCTATTGGCTGATGATTTGCCGCCGCCGCGATCGCGCCGCGACGACGCCACCCGCGGCGCTACCCCTCGAACTGCTCGATGTGAATCTTGCGGATGAGTACCACTCGTACGTAATGGCGTATCCCGCAGCGCGCCGCACGCCGCGACTTGCGACATTGGTGTTGGACGCGGCGCTGGCGCGCGATGATCCGGCCGCGATGCGCGAGATGGCGAATCTTCTGGAAATGCACTTTCCATCGCACGCGAACACCGCGTATTGCCGCGGATCGGTACGCCGCTTCGAGCAGGTCGGCCGGCAGTTCGAGTACAGCATGTCCACAATCGCGCACGGGCGGCAGGATGGCAAAACCCTGCGCGGTCGGCCGATCGTCATTGTCGTGTGGTTGGCACAGGAAGACCGCAACGTGAGAAGCGCAATCGCCACGACACGGCCCTCGGGGTATCGCGAACGGGAACTAGCGCTACGTGACTTGGTGGCGTTCGCGCGCGAGCACCCGCTCGTTAGCATCGTCGGCGTGCCGATCGCGGACTCGGTTTCGGCCGTTCGGGAGGCGACAACAGCGGCCGGAATAGACTGGCCGCAGCATTTCGACGAGCGCGGTTGGGCGGGTGAATTTGTGCGACACTGGGGCGTCCGCACCGCTCCGTTTGTGTTTGTCATCGACGCAAAGGGTGTGTTGCGCGCCGCGACTGACGGAGCGGGTTGGCGCGCCGCCGCGAACGAGGCGGCCGCGCCGTAGAGCGTTCGAGCCCGGGCGCGAGGCGGGGGCTCCGCGCGCTGCTTTGCACTCGCCGTTGGCCGCTTGTAGATTGTCGCTCATGCCCTGTTGACGACGGCCGGACGTCCACGGATGGATTGAGGATGAGTGCGCAGCAATCGCCATCACTGCCGAACCTGCTGATTCGAAACTCGAATTTTGTCATGCTGTGGGCGGCATATGGCGTCGCGGCGATCGGGGATCACCTCAGCGAAATGGCGCTTTTGCGTGAACGGGACGCGCTAAATCGTCCGGACGGCACGCGCGTGCAAGCCCTGATATCCTTCGGGTTCTTCCTGCCGTTCGTATTGCTGGCGCCCGTCGCGGGCTGGTTGTCGGATCGCATCAGCCGGCGCTCGATCATGATCGCCGCTGATCTGTTGCGGGCCGCGATCGTCATCAACCTGGCTTGGCTGGTGAGCACATTGCAGGCGTATTTAGAGCCCCGGAATTTAGGGGATTACTCGATCGTCATTCCGCTGGCGATTGTCGGCGCGCTGGCTTCATTCTTTTCACCTGCGCGGCAGGCGTTGCTGCCGACACTGGTGCGCGATGACCAACTCGTGCGCGCAAACGCGATGATCAGCGCGCTGGGCACGATTGGGACGATCATCAGCGCGGTTGTCGGCGGTTATCTCGTTACGCACGCCGGTCCGAATTGGAACTACCGCATCAACGCGATCACATTTGTGCTGAGCGCCGCCTTTGTCAGCATGATCGCGATGTCGCGCAGCCGCGCCACGCCGCTGCCGCCGCTTGACGGAGTGTGGAAACCCGTCGCCGACGGTTTTCGATATGTGTTCTCGCATCGCCGTGTTTTTCAGCTCATCCTGCTCGGCACATTGTTCTGGGCCGCGGCGGGCGTGGTGATATCCGTCGTGCCTGCGATCGTGCGCCGTCTCGCGCATTCCGCTGATTATTCAGCGGCGGGGCTTTATCGCGGCGTGCTGGGCATCGGCCTGGCCACCGGCGCGGCGGTGATGACCATCCTCGGACCAACACTTCCGACGCAGCTCGCGGTGTTGGCGGCTCTCAGCAGCGCCGCGCTGTGGATCGCTCTGCTTGATTTTTCCTACGTCATGCAACTCGGCATGATTCCCGCCGGAATTTGTCTGTTCTTCATCGGCGGCGCGGGAGCGGCGCTGCTTGTCACGATCATGGCCTCCATCCAGCTCATCGTGCCGGATTCGCGTCGCGGCCGCGTGTTCGGCGTTTCGGATATGGCCACAATGGGCGCGATGGTGGCGGCCAGCGGCGCGCTTGGGCTGCCGCACGTGCCGAATCTGGACGATTACATTCCCTATTTGCTGGCGGGTTGCGTAATTGCGTTTTGCGTCGCGGTGTGGTTGGCGTGGCGCGTTTTTACGCGCGCGGTGGGTATGCGCCCGGTGACGTGGTTCTGGTTTCAAGCGGCGCGCTTTGTGGCACGGTTCTGGTGGCGCGTGGAATGCGTCGGCCATTGCACGGTTCCAACGAGCGGCCCAATCCTCATCGCCTCGAATCACGCCAGCGGCATTGATCCGCTGGTCATTCAGGCAACCGCTCCGCGCGTCATCAGCTTTCTAGTGGAGAGGGCCTATTACGACGTGCCCGTGGCGACTTGGTTCATGCGCCTCGTGCGCTGCGTTCCTGTGGATCGTCAGCGGCCGTCGCGGGCGGCGCTGCGCGAGAGCATCACCATGCTGCGAGAAGGCGGCTGCCTGGGGATCTTTCCCAGCGGCGGAATCGATGGCGATGGCGCACCGAAGCCCGGCATCGGAATGATCTCGCTGCACAGCGGCGCGCGCGTCATTCCGTGCCGGATCAGCGGCGCAACGCCAAAACTAAGCCCATTTGGTTCGTTGTTTGCCAGGCATCATGCGCGAATCCGCTACGGCCCGCCGGTGGACCTGTCGGACTTCGCAGGCCGCGCGCGGGAGCGCGGCGTCGCACAGCAGGTAGCCGACCGAATTCAGCAGCACATCGATCGTCTGGCGATCGCTGGCGATGAGCGATCCGCGACGCGATCGCTTTCCATATGAATCACTCAACCAGCGCTAGCAAGCTCGTTGCCTGCCCGCCGTCCATGACGTGGCCGGTCGTGATGGGCCTGTTGCCCGTGCTGGCGCTCGTGTTGTTGTGCGCATTCGACGTTTCGCTGGGCTGGAGCGGCAAGTTTACATATCGCTATTCACCGTGGTATGCGCTGCGGCTGATGAATGCCGCGACAATCATCGTCCCAGTGGGCATGCTCGCCGGTGGCGTGCTGCTTGTCGCGGACGCGCGCCGCGCCGCCGGTCACGCGCTGTGCGCCGGCGGCCTGATTGCGGCGTGCATCTGGATTTGGTTTGCGCCGCCGAATCATCTGTTTCAGCATGTACTGAATTTCTTTTCGCCGTCGCACGATGGGGCGTTCGTGGTTGAGGCATTTACGTTTGACGATGCGCGCGAATATCTGGCGAACTTTCCGGAACGGGCAGCCACGCCGCCCGCCGCGATGAAGGGCACGCGCGTGATCAGTAATCCGCCGGGTACGACATTGCTTGCATATGCCGTGAGGTCTGTTCTGAGAAACCAGCCGTGGCTAAGCGAGCCACTTGACCGCTACCTGATTGATGCAGGTGTGGACAAGCCGTTGATCCGCGCGCAGATGGCGGTTGGAATTGTCCTGGCATGGACGTTGCTCGCCCTGACGTGCATCGGCGCATTCATACTTTACGCGTCGGCCGCGACGGTCCTCCCACCGGCCAGCGCGTGGACGGTGGCGATTCTGACGATGACATCGCCTGCGATGCTGCTGTTTTCGCCAGGAAAAGACCCCGGGCAGTTGTTGACGGTCGGGTTGCCGTTGTTGTGCTGGCTGTCCGCGGTGCGTCGAAACAGCCTTTCGTGGGCGACTGCGGCCGGCGCGGGACTGGGGCTGGGCCTTTTGGCCGGGCTGGTACACGTGTGGGTCGCGATGGTCGTTGCGGCGGCGACTATTTTCGCCGTCGGTCCGGCTGAGCGCGCCCGGTTGCTGCGCGTGTCGATCGGAGCCGTGGGCGGGCTGATCGCGTTCGCAATCGCTGTGCGAATCGCCGGCTCGATCGACCTGATTGCAATCTCGCGCGCGGTGGCGGCGGCGCAATCGAGCGTAACGCGCGGCCCGGATGCGATGTCCTGGTCTGCGCAAACGCTCGGCGCGATGTTGTTTCCGCTGTTCGCGGGAGTGGGATTACCGGCGATGCTTTGGATGGCCGTGCGATCGCCGCGCGGCGCGGTCGCTGAAAGCGGCGCAGTCGCCAAGGCGGACGCGGCGATGGGCGGGTGGTTGATTGTTGTGTCGTTAGGTGTCATGTTCGTGACAATCGGCTTTACGAACGTCGAGACTCCGCGCCTGTGGATGCCGTTTGCGCCGCTTTTGACGCTCGGCGCTGCGCTCCGCATTCACGCTTTTCGCGATTCATCGCGAGATGTCGCCAAACGACTTGCGTTACTCGTATTGGTTCATTTGGTTGCCGCGGCGATTGTCTGGTCGCTGATGGACATGCGCGAAGCGGAGATGAGGCTGATTTCCGGCCGAATACTCAATTAGCAACATTGTGATCGCATGTTCCGCTTGATTGCCGGCCGCTGCGAGGCGAGACTGTTCGCTCGTTTCGCGAATCGAATCGAAATTGAACCGGAGTTGGCAAGATGTTCGCGCGCTCGACATTCATCATTGCATTCGCAGGCGTATTTGCGCTCACGAGATCGGCTTTCTCCCAGACCAACCAACCATCGCCGCTCGCGGGTCTCGCGTATGACGAGCCGTTCTTTCCGGGCGCGCGTCATGACGCGGCGATCCCGACGCCCGACGCTGTGCTCGGCTTTCGGCTCGGCGACAAACCTGCGACTCATGCCCAAATCGAAGCAGCGATCCGCGCGATTAGTTCCGCCAGCCGACGCTGCAAGCTCATCGAATACGCGAAAACGCACGAGGGCCGCGCGCTCTATTACGTCGCGATCAGCAGCGAGGCCAACATTGCACGGCTCGACGCCATTCGCGCCGATGCGCAGAAACTGGCCGACCCGCGCCAGAACCCGGCAGCGCAAGTTGACAAGCTCATCGATTCCATGCCCGCCGTGGCGTGGATGGCGTACTGCATTCACGGCGATGAAATGTCCGGCTCGGACGCCGCGCTCGCGCTGATTTATCACTTGTCGGCGGGCACGGACGATGAAGTCACGCGGATGCTCGATGGGCTGGTGGTATTGGTCGATCCGCTCATGAATCCTGATGGCCGCGACCGTTGCATCGGCGCGATATCGCAGGCTCGAACGGCGCAACCCGACGTGGATAATCAATCGCTCATTCACACGGGGATCTGGCCCAGCGGCCGTATGAATCACTACCTGTTCGACCTGAATCGCGACTGGTTGTTTGGCACGCAACCGGAATCGCGGGGCCGAATTCTCGCGGCCGGCGGCTGGAATCCGCATTATTTTGTCGAAAGCCATGAGATGGGCTCGCTCGACACGTTCTTGTTCATGCCGCCGCGCGAGCCGATCAATCCAAATATCCCACAAACAACGAAAGCATGGGCCGAGAAGTTCGCAACCGGGCAGGCCGCGGCATTCAACGCGCGCGGCTGGCGCTATTACACGGGCGAATGGAACGAGGAATGGTATCCCGGCTATTCGGGCTCGTGGGCCGCACTGCGCTGTGCGATTGATAACCTTTATGAGCAGGCGAACATTCAATCCGACGCGGTGCGACGGCCCGAGGGTACGCTCGAAAGCTATCGCGAGGCCGTTCATAAGCAGCTTGTCAGCTCATGGTCGAATCTCTCGACGCTGCTGGAGAATCGCGCAGCCATTTTGCGGGATTTCGTCGCCGCACGGCGGCGAGCCGTCGCGGCCGACGCTCCATTCGCTAAGCGCGTTTTCGCGTTTCCTCCGAGCGCGAACGCCTCCCGCCGCCGGGCGCTCATCGATTTACTGACGTTGCAGGGCATTGAGCTGCGCGTGCTGAAGAGCGACACGCGCGTCGTCGGCACGGACGCACTCGGGCAATCCTTCACCGGCCGCAATCTCCCCGCTGGAACGCTGCTGGTCGCCAATCGGCAGCCCGAAGCGCATCTGCTCTCGGCCATGCTCGAATTCGATCCGCGCATGAGCGATGAATTTCTTAAGGACGAGCGCCGCGAATTGCTGCGCTTCGGCCGTTCGCGCTTGTATGACATCACCGGCTGGAGCATTCCGCTGCTGTTCGATGCGCCTGCGATCGAGGTGCAGCTTGACGCAATCGAGCGGGCGTCTGACGCATACGCGGCCGCGGCTCTACCCCCGCCGCTTGTGCAGCCGGATTCCACGGTCGGTTTTGTGATCGACGGCGCGGACGATCACAGCGTTCATGCGGGCGCGCGGCTGATGGAGCGTGGCGTTCGCGTCCGCGCCGCGCTAAAGCCGTTTCGTTTTGATGATCGCGACTTCGCGCGCGGCTCGGTTGTTGCGGTATTGAAGGACAACCCGGCGGCCGGCGGCGTCGAACTGAAAAAGATCATCGCTGAAGTCGCCGGCACCGCACAGGTCAGCGCCGTGGGCATCGGCTCCGGCCTTGGACGCGGCGACCTGCCCGATCTTGGCGGTGAGAATTTTCCGTTGCTGGAGCAGCCGCGCATTGCTGTCATCGGGCGAGATCCGATCAGTCCATATTCATACGGAGAGACCTGGTATCAAATCGATCACGTCATCGGTATTCGCGCGGCTTATCTCGATTCGCATCAGATCGACGCCGCCGACCTGCGGCGCTACAACGTCATCGTATTGCCAGAAGGCGCGAGCGATCTGGCCAAGCCGCGCGTCGCACAGCTCAAATCGTGGGTCGAGGCCGGCGGCACGCTCATTGCCATCGGCCGCACCGCGCAGGCGTTTGCCGCTGACGGCGGAGTTGGTGCCACGCGGCAACTGGGCGACGTAATTACGAAGCTCGATGAGCATCGCCAGATGATCGTGCGCGAATGGGAGGCGCGCATGACGCGAGTCGACGCCGCGGCCGTCTGGTCGCATTCGCCGCCGAGCGAGGTGGTGTATCCCTGGTCGATCGGCGAACCCGGTGAGGCGGTGTCGGACGATGAAATGAAGCGGCGAGACGCGTGGCGGGCGCTGTTCATGCCGCAGGGCGCGATTCTCGCCGGCCGCTGCGATGATCGCAGCTATGTGACGTTCGGCTCAGACGAGATGTTGCCTGTGCTATATGACGGCGCGGCGGTCCTGATTCCGCTCGGCGGGGCGCAGGCCGCTGTGCGTCTCGGCGTGTTTGTGCCGTCCGTACCGTCTGCCTCGCAACCGGCGACAACGACCACCACGACCAACGAGACGGCGAAAGGCCCGGGCTGGACGCTCGCGCCACCGGGTTACAGCCTGGTGCTGCGAATGAGCGGCCTGCTCTGGCCGGAGGCGGCCGACCGCGTGGCGCACACCGCTTATGCGACGCGCGAACCGATCGGCAACGGGCAGATCGTGCTGTTTGCGTCTTCTCCGACGTTTCGCGCTGGTGCGCGTGGCACGACTCGGTTGCTATCGAATGTGTTGATTTATGGCCCCGGATTGGGGGCGAGTCACCCGATTCGCCCGTGAATGATCATGCAGCTTCGACGGGCTCGTCGCTGAGCGTTTCGCGGACGACTTCTTCGATTGTTGTCGTGCCGTCATAGATGCACAGCAGGCCGGACTCGCGAAGCGTGCGCATGCCGCGCTTGCGAGATTCGGTGCGAAGAATGTTCGTGCTGGCGTGCTTCATGACCAGCTCACGCAGCTCGTCGTCCATCACCATGATTTCATAGATCGCGGTGCGGCCTTTATAGCCCGTGTTGTTGCAATAGTCGCAGCCCTTGCCGAAAAAGAACGTCCGGCCGCGCACATCGTCTGGCAACAGGCTGAGCTCCATCAATTGCTGCTCAGTCGGTTGATATTCCTCTTTGCAATTTTCGCAAATGCGTCGCACGAGTCGCTGCGCGACGACGCCTTCGAGCGTGGCCGTGACAAGAAACGGCTCCATGCCGAGATCAAGAAGACGGGCGATGGAGCTGGGGGCGTCGTTGGTGTGCAGCGTGGTGAATACGAGGTGGCCCGTGAGCGCCGCCTGAACCGAGATTTGCGCCGTCTCCAGGTCGCGCACCTCGCCGACCAGAATAACATCAGGGTCTTGCCGCAAAAACGACCGCAGGCAGCGCGCAAACGTCAGGCCGATGTCGGGCCGCACCTGGCACTGCACCATGCCGTCAATGTCATATTCAACCGGATCCTCGGCGGTGAGGATTTTTGTTTCCGGGTCGTTGAGTTCGCGCAATGCCGAGTAAAGCGTGGTGGTCTTTCCGGAGCCGGTTGGCCCGGTGACAATCAGCACGCCGTGCGGCTTGGCGATGAGCTGGCGGAAAACGCTCAGTTCTTCCTCTCGAAAACCGAGATTCTCCAGATCGAGATTCACGCGGGCCCGGTCGAGAACGCGCAACACAACGCTCTCGCCGAACATCGTCGGCAAAATCGCCACGCGCAGGTCAACCTGACGACCTTCGACAAGCAGCTCGACACGCCCATCCTGCGGCATGCGCCGCTCGGCGATGTCGAGATTCGCCATGACTTTGACGCGCGACGCGATGGCGACGGCTACGTGCTTGGGCGGCGGCAACATCGCGTAAAGAATGCCGTCGATGCGATAGCGCATCTGAAACTCGTCCTCGAACGGCTCAAAATGGATGTCCGACGCCTTGTCGCGGATCGCTTGAAACAGCACGAGGTTCACAAGTTTCTTGACGGCGTTGCTCTCCGCCATCACTTTTAACTCGTCTAGGTCGATGCTTTCGCCTCGCCCCTGGAATTGCGCGAGTTCAGTGTCGGTTCCGATTTCCGCGATCAATTCGCCGATAGTCTCGGCCTGATCCTCGGGGTAATAGCGTTCGAGCGCCGAGGTCATGTCGTCACGGCTCGTGATGCGAGCGACGACGTTGTAGCCCATCAGCGTCTTGAGGTCGTCCGTGGCGTGGAAGTTGTCCGGCGTGTCGAGCGCCACGCCGATCGTGTTCGATTCGCGGTCATATTCCGTCGGAACGATGCGATACGTATGCGCCATCTGCGCGGGAACCAGGTCGATCACCGTCTTATCGATGTCGATGTTCAGGATCGTGATGGGCTCCATTCCGACCTGCGCGGCCAGCGCCCGCTGCAAGTCGTCCTCTTTCAAATGCCCCATCTCGACCAGCAACTGCCCGAGCGGGCCGCGCTTCTTTTTCTGGATCTCCAGCGCCTCGGAAACCTGGGCGCGGGTCACCTTGTTCATCTTGATGAGAATACGTCCGAGCGGTCGGCCCTTGTACGACTCAACAGATTCGGCCACAGACGACTCCTTGGGATCGAGCCGGAATATTCTACCGGGCGGGCGGCGGACGCGCAACGCGCGGAGCGGTAAGGAGTCGTGAAAATGTGGCGTGTCGCCAAATATTGGCTGGCGGCGGGCACTCCATCCGCCCGACTAGTGTTCCGTCATTCGTGTATTGACGGAAGGGAGCCTCGGCGTCTCACCGGTGCGCACCGGCGAGATGCCGATGCTCCCCGTCAATTCGGAGTTGACGGAACACTAGCGCCAACGATGTGCGAGCAAAATGCTCAACATACCCCCACGGCTGCGGAATACGCGCGCTATGGTGACGACGAGAAACTAAACTGCCGTGAGCGCGGTTTCTCGGGCGTATCGGCCGGTGGAGAGGCAGAATTCGCGAACGAGCCGGCTGCTCTCCTCAGCGCATTCGACGTGGGCCGCGTGGCCGGAGTCGGTCCAGGCGACGCGGACGTCGCGTAATCGCTGGGCCATGAGGTTGCAGATTTCGGGTGGGGTGACAATATCATTTCGGCCCCAGACGAGCAGCGTTTCAGCCCGGACCCGCGCGAGGTCGTCAAGCGACAGCACGCTTTCCTTCATCGCGCGCGAGAGCGAAATGACGTTTCGCGCGAAATCGCGGCGTAATGGGTCTATCTTGCGGCGATATTCGCGAATCATTTCCTGAATTCCCGGATCGCGCGCGACGCTGGGGTCGCTGAAGATACGCTCGAAGCTGACGTCGATGATTTTGTCGATGTTGCGGTGCGACTTCAGCAATCCGCGTTGCGACGCCGCTTCGCGCGTGCCGCCGGGGGCGAAAAGGATGAGCTGTTGTGGATGCGCGAGGCGAAAAGCATCGAGGTAGAGCGCCATGTGGCCGCCGAACGAGCTTCCGACCAACGCGAGGTGTGGGTGATCGAGCCCCGGGCCGGCGGAGAGCATGCGCACAGTGTCGCCGACAAGTTCACGGAACGAGAGCGGGCACGCGCGGCGCTGCTCAAAGTGGTAGTCGATGTAATAGGCGTCAGCGTAATCGCGGGGGCGACAAGGGATGTCGAGGCGATCCCATTGATGGCCGTCGCCAAGCAGGCCATGCAGGAAAACAATCGCCGGCCGCCCTGCCTGCGCGCCGCGAAAGCAGCGCATGGTGGTGGTCGATCCCGGAAAATGCAGATTTTCAGCGTTGCACGCCATCGTGCTCCAGTGCTCTCATAGGCAGATTGGAATCCACTCGCTACTCAGCTCAGCCGAGCCTCGTCAAAAAAGCGTACGCGAATTGCCCGCGAATGAAAAGGGCCTCATACCGGCCGCTGCCCCGAAGGGCTTTGGCACGTATGCAATCTCACCTGAGCATCACGGGCCGGGTTACGTCAGCGGCGATCGCCTGGTGCGCTGATTCACATTTATGCAAACACATCATTGCTTGCGCTGCCTGATTTTTTTTGCGGGAGGATCACGACCATGCGACGAGCGATTTCGACCGCCCTGAGTGACGAGGAACGCGCAGCGCCGTCAATCCATCCCCGGCCAGCTTCATCGCCGGGAACGCGGCGCCCGCGATGTCCAGTGCTTCCCAGAAACCGCCTTGGCCGCTGGCGATGACCTGCACCGCCTGAAACGCGTCGTACAAGCCCGCGCCCGGCAGAAAGCTCGACGCGATCCCCACGGCCGTGCGCAGTCCGATCGACGCAACCCGCGCCATTTCGTTCAGCGTGGCGATCGTCAGGCCGGGGTCGCGAATAGCGCTGCGCCGACCGAAGGCGCTCAAG
>JAEUIR010000329.1 GCA_016795025.1 Phycisphaerales bacterium | reverse complement strand
ACCAAGCACACTGGTATCGTATTGCGCTTGCCAGACTTGGCCGTTTTTCTCCCGGACTGGTGCGCAGTGCTGCCAGGCGGCTTCGAGCCCCATTGCCCGCAACTTGCCAAAAAACGTATCGAGCGCGGCCAAGGCCTTCTTCTGGTAGTCCTTCAACTCGAACATGGTTAACGGGCCTTGATGTCGTAGGGAATCTGCCGGAACGTGATGCCGGCCTCACGCAGACGCGCTTCCCCGAGGCGCGTCGTTTCGCCATAGACGACGCGCTGGCCATCGTGCGGAAACACGGAATCGAGGTAGGCCAGCACCTGCGGGGTCAGCACGTTGCCGCTGTGCGGTCGGCGGTCCCCGAGAATGCCGTTGTAGAGCAGATAATAGGCCGTTCCCGAATGCACGCCCAGCTTTGGCGAATCGAAGGCCTGCCGCGCCGGTTCGCCGGTCTCGAAGTGCCAGAGGTAAGCCGCCAGCGGTGCGAAACGCACGGCGGGATGGATGCCGCCGTCGGAATCGAATATTGGATCGCCGAGCGTGTGGAAACGGAAGCCGCCACCGCCTTGCCAACCCGCGGCGACGGAAATGCCGCCCTGTTCGCCAGCGATGACTTTTTGCAAGCGTGGAATGCAATGGGTTCGGGCATGTTCGCCCATCTCGATGCCGATGTAGCGGCGACCCATCTTGTGAGCGACGGCCGCGGTGGTGCCGGAGCCGAGAAAGCTGTCGAGGACGAGGTCGTCTGGGTTGGTGGCGATATTAAAGACACGCTGAATCAGGCGCTCCGGTTTTGGCGTTCCGAACGACGACTCATCTGGAAAAAGCGCACGCATTTCGTTCTTCGAAGTGCGATTACTGCCAACCGTGTCCTTCTTCCAAAGCGTGCGAGGAACAAGGTCGGACACCTCTGAGAGGTAACGCTTAATGCTCGGCCGCGCTCCGCCCGTGGGTCCCCACCAAATGCGGCCTTCAGCATCAAGCTCCCTTAACTTTTCCTCCGAGATTCGCCAATAGCGGCCAGGTGGGGGTGAGAAAGACCGACCTGTTGGCCCTGTTACTGAGTAAAGTCCTCTGGAATAGGGTTTGTTCGCGTATGGATCACCCGGCAACCACGGGCCGCGCTCATCGTCGTCGGGATTGGTGTAGATCGAGTCCGTTTCCTCGGTTCGCGCAAGTTTGATCGGCGTCCAGCTTGGAACTTTCGAATAGACCAGAACGTGGTCGTGATCAGAGGAAAATTGACGTGCAGAGTTGCGCGGGGAATCGGCCTTCTCCCATATTACGTTCGTTACGAAGCTCTGCCGGCCAAAACACTCGTCCATCAAGACCTTGAGGTAATGCACCTCGTTGTCGTCGATGGACACCCAAATGCTCCCATTCGTCGCCAGCAGCTCCCGCAGCAACACCAGTCGCGGCTGCATCATCGACAGCCACTGCGAATGCTCCAGCTTGTCGTCGTAGTGCTCGAACGCGCTTTGCGTGTTGTAGGGCGGGTCGATGTAGATGCACTTGACTTGTCCGCGGTAAAAGGGCAGCAGGGCTTTGAGCGCCAGCAGATTGTCGCCCTGAATCAGGAGGTTTTGGGCCGTCGGGTCGCCATGCACCGATTGGAATTGCAACAGGTGGTAAGGCACTTCGGCGGCAACGCGCTGTACCTGGGCCTTGTTGACCCAATCGAGAAACGGCATGGCACTCCCTGATACTTGTGGTTACGCGGCGAGCGCGAGTTCTTCCAAATCTTAATCTGAAAGTCGCGTCAGCGACTCACGAATCTCCCCTCTCTCACACGCGGGAGGAGCCGGGGGGCGAGTTGGGCAGGAGTCCTGGTCGGCCAGGCTGATGTGCCAGCCTATGGCTGCCGCTCGATCCAGGCTGCGATTCGCTCGGCCGCGGCTTCCCAGTGGGCGTCGAGCATCAGCGTGTGTCCGGCACGCGGAATCACCGCCACTTCGGCCTGCCAGTGCGCGGCAATGAAGCCCAGCCCTGCCGGCGGAAACAGGGCGTCCGCTTCGCCGCCGACGACCAGCACCGGCAGCTTCGGCCGGCGCCGGCCGATGTGCATCGCCAACAGCGTCAGGTCGAGGATGGCACGACGGGATTCGGACTGGAACAATGGCGCAAAGCGGAGCAGATTCTCGGTGCAGGTCTCCGGCGAATAGTAGACGTCGCGAATCGTCTGCAGCGTCTCCGGCGTGTACTCGCCGCGAGTCGCGCGCGCTTGCTGGTCGAAGAATGCAGGCTCGGTCAAGGCAATCTTCATCGTCGCGCCGAGAATGCCCGTCGGCGGGACCGGTGCCATCAGGACTGCAGCCTGCGCCTGCTGACGTTCGAGAAA
>JAEUIR010000328.1 GCA_016795025.1 Phycisphaerales bacterium | reverse complement strand
CCGGCGAGACGCCGATTCTACCTTCGATTGATACGTACGGATATTTTCGAGGCACTACGCTCTGCATGGGAGCGCTAAGGGCACGCGCCGGACAGCAGACACTCGACAAAGGGAGCGATATCGAAGTTATTCACACGGTTGTCGCCATTGACATCCGCGTTGGAAATATCGCAATTCGGAAACGCCGCGGCGTAAGCAGATTCATCTGCCAATGCCAGGACGAACGGATCGACGTCGAAATTGTTCACCAGCCCATCGCAATTGAGGTCTCCCGCAACCTGCGGGGTTCCCGCCAGCGAGATGACATACATCTGGGTCTGCGTCACCGCGCCGTTTTCGGAAACCTTTATGAAGTAACTGCCGACCTCCGCGAGCGGAAAACTCACAATCGTCTCTGGCGCGCCCGCGGCCTGGTTGTCGGCCGCGGCGAGGGTCGTGGTGCCGTCCGCGGCAACAAGATCAATCCTCAAATCAGCTTCGTCGCTGCTGTCGTTGACGTTTCCCCGGCTGCACTCGCCATCCGAATTCTCCGCGCTTTGGTCGTAGTAGAGACCGCGCGGCGCGATCGTGATGTCTACCCGCATTGGCACCGTAATCTCGAAACGATACCAATCCAGATCGCCATCCGCGTTGATCGAAAGCAACGAGCTGTTCATGACGGCGGGATCGCCAATGCTCCCGAAATCGACGATCTGCTGGCCGGGCGCAATCGCACCGATCATCACCGCCATCGAGGGCGTATCATTCGGCTCATAGGCATCGCCGTAATGCCACTGCGCGCCGCGAATGTCGTCATGTTGTGGACCGTCGAAACCGGTGGAGATCGCCGGTTCCATGAGCTTTGTGCTGTTCGTCGGGCAAGCGTGCTCAAGGCCGATTGCGTGGCCAACTTCGTGCATCAGAGTGTTGCGCAGCGCCCTGTGTCGGTTTGCCGCGAACGCCCAATGGTCTGCTGAATCAAGGCACATGTCGCCTCCCTGCGCGGGCGGCAACGTCCAGATCGCTATTCCTGACTGGCTAATGAAGTGCATCCCGATTCGAATGTCGCCGCGCTCGGCAGGGCTTCCGTCGGCCCCCCACGGCGCCCCGTCGTCCCATTCGTTCGTGCCGATGGCGACTCGCGTGAATGTGATCCCGGAAAGCGCCGCCCAGCGATCAAAACAGTCTTCGAACCGCGCGATCCACGTTTCGCGGCCACCCTGGTTTCGAAATTACTCGTCGAGAACCGCGAACAGGTTGCTCGGCGACGCGGGCTCGGTCACTCCGCCGGGGATGATCAGCCCATCCGGCACGAAGCTCCACCGAAGCTCAAGCGGGGAGCCCTGCACGCCGGGCCAGCGGCCGGTCAGGTCGTAGGCGGCGCCGCCCTGCTCCGCGGCTTGGGCTTCGTTCATCGACGTCCGTCGAATGAACTCCGCGATGACGGCAGGCGTTGTGGCGGGGGCGAAGCACCGGGTCAAATCCGGCAGTGATCTCGTCGCAACCACGTGAGATTGAGGCGGACTTTGGTTGTTCACCGCGCAGGTGACTTGTTGATTCACGTCGACAATGTGGCTGCTGCCGTCGGCGCTCCATCCCGCATCAACGGTATCAAATTCCGCTTTGATGCAGTGAGCTGGCGAATGACAGGGCATCGACGCAACGGCTGCGCAAATGCAAGCGAACAACCGTGATTGGAATCTTCTCATGGATCGGCCCCGTGAACTGTTTCATCATGCGAAATACGTGCCGTCTGCGACAATTGTATCATGTAATTTGGGCAGTTGTCGGGGTTGGTCGGGGGCTTGTAAGGCGGCGGCGAGCGTTTGAAGGGAACGGTGGCCGCGGAGCTTGACGGTCTGGTAGATGCTCGCTCGTGCGTGATTCCGGTCTCGCACGCAGTCAGGCGGGATTCCAATCCCGCGAGCCCGTGCGGGAAGGGATTCCCGCAGACAGGGCGCGAGAAAGGATTGTCGCAACAGCCCGGCGGAATCATCGCGAGAAATTGACGGAGAGGGACGAGGAAGAAAACGACGGGGCGGCACGGCCGCGAGGATAGTGTGCACGGTAGTGCAGTGGCCGGGGGCTGAAGCCGCCCGGCAACGGTCGTGCGCCCTGGCGGGCGGGAAAAGGAAACACGCGCGACGCAGCGGATTGCAAGGCATTCAAAACAAAGGCCGGATGTTGCAACCACGCCGCCTGCCTGCCGACGCAAGGGCCGTCGGCAAGGCAGGCGATTGGACGCCTCGAAATGGCTGCTGAAGCTGAATCAAGCCCGGATGAAGCCGGCTGCCGCCGAGAGTAAATAAGAAATGGACGGATGCTGGCAGCAATCCACCAGATCCAGCGTG
>JAEUIR010000327.1 GCA_016795025.1 Phycisphaerales bacterium | reverse complement strand
GGCATCGTGGGGAGGGGCACTAGGACAAGTCCAAGAACGCGTTATAGCCGGTTCAAGTGGCCGATTTTTGCGGTTTTGCGTTCGCGGGTGTCGATTGTCCGGCCACTGACATCTTCGCGAACTAGGCGCGCGGGGCGAATCCTGTCATCGGTGCGTCCCTCCGGCGTTGCGCCAGCAAGAAGGTTCCACACAAAGCAGCAAAGAAACAAAGACGCAAAGCGGGTCCTTAGTCTTCGGCGCGGAACGCGCGCGGTTGGGTTCGATTGCGCGCTTGCGGCGCGCGGGCTGTCGCCCTTCGTTTCTTTGGTTCTTTGCTGCTTTGCGTGAATCTTCCTCCTGGCGGTGCGTTGGACGGTTTGGTTCGGTGAGGAACAGAGTTTGAAGGACGAGACGACAGCGGCGGAGCGCGATCCGCAAACCTGGGCGCAGATGCTGGCGAAGTATCGTGAGCCTTCCGCGCTGCGGGGCGTGGTGGAGATTTTGATCACGGCGGGGCCGCTGATCGTGCTTTGGGTGCTCGAGTGGCTCGCGCTCGGGATCAGTTACTGGCTCTCGCTCGCGATCGCGGTTCCGGCGGCGTTGTTCCTCGTCCGGCTGTTCATGATCCAGCACGATTGCGGGCACGGGTCGTTCTTCAAGAACCGGCTGGCGAACGAGTGGGTCGGGCGCGTGTGCGGGGTGCTGACGCTGACGCCGTTCGGCGTGTGGCGGCGGTCGCACAATATGCACCACGCGACGTCGGGCAATCTGGAGCGGCGCGGCATCGGCGACATCGAGACGAAGACGGTCGGCGAGTACCGCACGGACCCGTGGTGGGAGCGGTTGCGCTACCGGCTCTATCGCCACCCGGTGACGCTGTTCGTGATCGGGCCGGCTTACGTGTTCTTGATCGCGAACCGTCTGCCCGTCGGGATGATGCGTCATTGGCAGCCCTGGATGTCGGCGATGGCGAACAACGCGGCGATCGCGGCCGGCATCGTCTTCATGATGTGGCTGATCGGGGTCGGGCCGTTCTTGATGGTGCATCTGCCGGTCATTCTGCTCGCCTCGTCGATCGGCGTGTGGCTGTTCTATGTGCAGCACCAGTTCGACGGCACGGTGTGGGCGGAGGGCGAGGCGTGGAACCTGCAGCACGCGGCGCTGAAAGGTTCGTCGCATTACGACTTGCCGCAGCCGTTGCGCTGGCTCACCGCCAATATCGGCGTGCATCACGTGCACCATCTGTCGAGCCGCATTCCGTACTACCGGCTGCAGCACGTGCTGGCCGATCATCCGGAGCTGAAGCAGGTGGGGCGGTTGACGCTGTGGCAGAGTTTCGCCTGCGTGCGGCTGGCGCTCTGGTGCGAGACGCGGCGGCGGATGGTGACGTTTCGCGAGGCGCGGGCCAAGGCGTAAGTGCCTTTTCTTTCTTCCTGGGACCGCGGGCATCCTGCCCGCCCTTCTTCAGCGTCGACGCAGAAAAGAGCGGGCAGGATGCCCGCGGTCCCAGGAAGTTTGCGCTTGAGGCCGCAAACGGCTACGCACCCGGTCAACAAGCGAAAGAACCGACCCCCATGAAGAAGAAAAAGGGGCTGAACCCGCCCTTCGCCCAGCTCACCAAGGACGCGCGCTTTGAAGGCACGTTCGAGGTGCTCGTCCCCGTGCCCGACCGCGTGCGCCCGCACCGGGTGGCGATGCAGTTCGAAAGCCAAGCCGCCGCCGAAAGCTGGATCCACTCGCCTGACGGCGAGGATGCGATTGCGGTGATCCTGCGCGAGGGCGTGGCGTAGCGCTCCCGCCCGCATCGCTTAAATGCCGATATCCGTTAGATGCGTTTATGGCGCAGAAGTCCGCGGTTTTTGCCGTTTGGAATGCGTTTGGAATCCGTTTCCGCGGGCGTCGCATCCGTTAGGACGGTGGGTGCTGGCCCCAAGTGCCATTGCCGGTCTGAAGATGGCGCAGGTTTCCCGCTAGCCTCACCGGCGCGCGTATCGCCGGGGCAATTTCTCGGTCAACAATGTCAAGTCGCAGCCGTGACCGGGGCCCGCAAAACGGGGCGCTTGGTCGGATGGAACAAATGTGGAACATTTTGGCCGAGAAGTCCAGCCTATTTGATGTGCCGGCGCTCCAGGGAAGGGGCTCATCCGCGCCCTATGTGCTAAGGTCGCCATACACGCACGAGCGGAACGATCATGCCGGAACTCACCTTGACCCTGAAAGGCGATGCCGCGTCACGTCTTGAGCGCTTGCTCCGGAACGCGGCCTATCCCAACGCCGAGGCGGCGGTCGCGGATGCGCTCGAGGCGCTTGAAAACAACCTCGCTCCGGAACTCGACAACTGGCTGCGCGATGTTGTTGGCCCGCGCCTCG
>JAEUIR010000326.1 GCA_016795025.1 Phycisphaerales bacterium | reverse complement strand
AGCGCCTAACAAAACGCATCGCTGTGCTTCGAAGCGACCGCTCCCTTACGGTCGCGGCCCTGTTCTGTTAGGCTAAATCCCCCAGAAATCGGACGCGTCGCACCGAACCAGCCGGCGCATCCCGCGGCCAGGCAATTGGCGGCGCGTGGGCTTCCGGCAACGTGCGAATTTCAGGAACACCAAGAGGGTGTTCCGCGAAGTTGAATTCGTACCGTCGTGCCGCGACAAGTTTGATTAACGAAACTGGTTGATCCGCGTTCGACTGCCAAAGAAAGTCAGCGACTCATGCTTCCACGACGCAAAACTCGCCAGGTCTCTGTCGGCCCCGTCAAAATCGGCGGCGATGCGCCCATCGCGCTTCAAACGATGACCAGCACGTACACCCACGAAATCGACAAAACCATCGCCGAGATTCAGAAATGTGCGCGGGCCGGGGCGGACATCATCCGCGTGGCCGTGCCGGACAAGCGCGATACCGAGGCGCTGCCGCCCATTCTGGCCGCGTCGCCTGTGCCGATCGTCGCCGACGTGCATTTTCATTTCGAGCGAGCGCTGGAAGCGATCGAGGCGGGTGTTCACAAGATTCGCCTCAACCCCGGCAATATTCAGGATCGTGCCAAGGTGCTGCGCGTCATCGCCGCGTGCAAGGAACGCGGCATTCCGATCCGCATCGGCGTCAACGAGGGCGGGATTGTCGAGCGGCGCGATAAGGGCAGGCGGGCCGAGGAGATGGCCACGCTCGAGCAGGACTATCGCGGAAACCTGATCAAGATCATGCTCGACAAACTCGATGAATACCTGCGCATCTTCGACGACGCTGATTTCCACGACATCGTCATCAGCGCGAAATCAATCGATCCGACGATCGTCATCGATGCGTATACGGCCATCAGCAAGCGATATGACTATCCGCTGCATCTCGGCGTGACGCACGCCGGCCCGCCGGAGACCGGCCGGATTCGCAGCATCTGCGCGCTCGGCACGTTGCTGGCCAACGGCATCGGGGACACGATTCGTATTTCTTACGCGGCTGATCCGGTACACGAAGTGGAGGATGGCAAGGAGTTGCTGTGCTGCCTCGGGTTGCGGGCGCGGACGGAACCGGAGTTGATCGCCTGCCCGACGTGCGGGCGGATCGAAGTCGATCTGTTCAAGCTTGTCACAGACGTGCGGCGCAAGCTGGCCGAGGAGATATCGCTGCCGATCAAGGTGGCGGTGATGGGCTGCGTGGTGAACGGGCCGGGCGAATGCGAAGGCGCGGATGTTGCGATCTTCGCGGGCGGTCATAAGGGAATTATTTATGTGCAGGGCGAGCAGAAACAGACGGTGCCCGAAGCGCGCATGCTCGATGCGCTGCTGGCGGAGTGCCGCGAGTTGCAGGATCGCGTGCAGCGCGGACAGGCGACGCTGACCAATGCGCACGTGGACGTAAAGCCGCCTGACCCGCTGCCTCGGAAAGATGGCAGCGTGCCGCTGTCGGTGATGAAAAATTCCTGAGCCATTGATGGATCTGACTGCCGTCGCACCCTCCAAAGTGGCGACATGCCTGATGCACAACACATGGGCCCGACGGCCGCCTTGCCGTCAGGCCCACTCACCACCCCCACGGTCCATCGTTGCGACTCGAACGCTGCACGCGATCGCAGTCGCTACGCCATCATTCGGCCGATTTACTCCCCTCCCGATTCGCCCTCCTTGTTGTTGTTCCCGCCTGATTCCTGTTCGAGCATCTTGCGCAGGTATGAATTTTCGCGCTTCGTGGCTTCGAGATCGAAGATCATGTACTTGATCGACAGCCGCAGAAAGTCAAGACTGTCCTGAAGCGTTCGCACGCTGCGCTTGATGTCCTCATGCCGCTGGCGCGTCTCGGCCGCCAGCTCCTTCAACCGCGCACGCTCCGCTTCCGGAAGCGTTTCGATCTCCGTGCATAGCTCTTCGAGCTTCTTCTGGAAGAACGTCTCGTCCATTCGCCACTCTCCTCCGCAGGAATCGAACCCAATCCGCCGTCCCTGATACGTTTCCCGCCGCGCAGCCCTGCGAAGCGGTGTGCAACGCAATTCGCCGAACATCCAACCCGCTGGCGATCTCCGCGCCCGGAATTACGCCGGCGCGCGGCTCCCGCCACTTGTGATTTCCGCCGTCCCGCGATTAACTTCCGTCTCGCAGGAAGGACTCGACCAGATGGAACTGCCGCAAATTCAGCACGACGCTCTCGCCCACTTGGCGCAAACCGCCCATCCAATTCGCATTCCGGACCTCGCGGCGGCCCTCGCCGGTCGCCCGGTACAGGTCGCCGTAGACCTGACGCGCGACCAGGTCACCGACGGTGAAGCCGGCCAGGGATCGTTGCCCCGCGGGACGAACCACGAGGTCCACTATACCGCCCAGCGGTG
>JAEUIR010000325.1 GCA_016795025.1 Phycisphaerales bacterium | reverse complement strand
CTACAAGGCCCTACCGAATCGTCTGCGGAATTGCTGTGCGCGCGACGCAGGAATTGCCGATTTTCGCGCTGCTTGCTATCCTACTTCGCTCTTTTCGCGGGTTATCTGGTGATGCGCCGCCTGTGACGCGGTGGTCGAATCGGCCCGCTGTACACACGCAAGGAGCTTTCTGAATGGCAAAGACGGCCGGCGACGTAACCGACCTTTCTTTGGCGACACACGGTAAGAAACGTATTCTCTGGGCCGACCGTGATATGCCGGTGCTTGCGGCCATCCGCGAGCGGTTTGAAAAGAAAAAGCCCCTGAAGGGCATTACGATGGGTTGCTGTCTCCACGTTACCTCGGAGACGGCGAATCTCATGCGCACGCTGAAGGCCGGCGGCGCGAACGTGTCGCTGTGCGCGAGCAATCCGCTCAGCACACAGGACGACGTCGCTTCCAGCCTCGTGAAGGACTTCGGCATTCCGACCTACGCGCGCAAGGGCGAGGACCGCGACACGTATTACGCCCACCTGCACGCCGTGATCGATACCAAGCCACAAGTGACGATGGACGACGGCGCCGACCTGGTGAACCTGCTGCTGGCCGAACGGCACAAGGACGCCGATCGCATCCGCGCGAGTATGGAAGAAACCACGACCGGCGTAATTCGTCTTCGCGCGATGGAGCAGGCCGGGCGGCTTCGCTTTCCTGTAGTGGCGGTGAACGACGCGACCACCAAGCACATGTTCGATAATCGCTATGGCACGGGGCAAAGCACGCTTGACGGCGTTGTTCGTGCCACCGATCTGCTGCTCGCGGGCAAACATGTCGTGGTCGCCGGCTATGGCTGGTGCGGACGGGGCATCGCGGCTCGGGCACGTGGGGCCGGCGCGCTCGTTACGGTCACCGAAATCGATCCGCTCAAGGCGCTCGAAGCCGTCATGGACGGATTTGATGTCTGCCCAATGAGCGAGGCGGCCGAATATGGCGAGGTGTTCATCACCGTCACGGGCAACAAGCACGTCCTGCGGCCGGAGCACTTCAAGAAAATGCGCGACGGCGCGGTAGTGTGCAACAGCGGCCATTTCGACGTGGAAATCGATATTCCAGGCCTGAAAAAAATGTCGCGCAAGGTCACGAAGGAAGTGCGCAACTTCGTGGACGAATATGAGATCAAGGCCAACCAGCGCGTCTATCTGCTCGCGGACGGACGCCTGGTGAATCTGGCGGCGGCGACCGGCCACCCGGCGAGCGTGATGGATATGAGCTTCGCGACGCAGGCGCTGTGCACGGAGTATTTTGGCACGGGCAAGCGCAAGCTCGAACACATCGTCTACGATCCACCGCGTGCGATCGAGGATGAAGTCTCGTTGTTGAAACTGCAGTCGATGAAGATCAAGATTGACTCGTTGACACGCGACCAGACGAAGTACCTGGCGTCGTCGGATGAGGGTACGTAAACCGATCGAGAGTTTTGCATCTTTCGCGGCCCGACTTCGCCGGTCGTCCTCTCCGTATCCTGCGGATGGCGCTCCGGCGGAGTCGGGCTGTAGGTTTTAGCACTTTCAAAAATCCTGAGGCGATCGCTCCCGTACACTGCGGAAAGCCGCAAGCTCGCTCCGGCATGAATTGCACTGAAACAAGGAAATCGGCATGAAAATCCGACTCGCGCACAGCCCCGACCCAGATGATGCGTTCATGTTTTACGGGCTTTCATGCGGTGCGGTGGACGCCGGGCGCTACAAGTTCGAACATATTCTTGAAGACATTCAAACATTGAACGAACGCGCGATGCGCGGCGAGTATGAGATGACCGCGATCAGCCTGCACGCATATCCGCATGTAGCCGACAAATACGCGCTCACGGCGTGCGGGTGCAGCATGGGCGACAACTACGGCCCGATGGTCGTCTCAAAAGCGCCGATGACCATCGACCAGCTTCGCGGTCGGACGATTGCGGTGCCGGGATTGATGACGACGGCGTATCTGGGACTTCAATTGCTGCTCGGACCGGGCAAAGGCTCGCCGGGCGCGACACGAACCGAAGCGGTATTCACGCCGGAGGTGCTTTATTTTGACGAGATCCCGGCAGCGGTGCGGGATGGGAAATTCGACGCCGGCCTGATTATTCATGAAGGACAACTCACGTACGAAAAAGACGGACTGCATCTGGTCGTTGATCTCGGCCGCTGGTGGATGAAGCAGACCGATCTGCCTCTGCCGCTTGGCGGCAACGTCGTGCGTCGCGATTTGGGCGAAACTGTGTGCCGCGAAGTGACACGGATCATGAAGGCGAGTATTGAATACAGTCTGTCGCATCGCGAAGAGGCGGTTCGCTACGCACTACGCTTCGGCCGTGGTTTGGATGAGGCGCTCGCGGATCGCTTTGTGGGCATGTACGTGAACAAATGGACGCTCGATTACGGGCCGCGCGGTCGCGAGGCCGTTCAGCGGTTGCTCAG
>JAEUIR010000324.1 GCA_016795025.1 Phycisphaerales bacterium | reverse complement strand
TATCAGGAGACCCTGCGATGGCATCCGGAAAAGCAGTATGGGGCATCGACATCGGCCAGTGCGGGCTGAAGGCGATCAAGCTCAGAGCAGCGGGTGACGGCAAAGTCGAGGTAGCGGCGTTCGACATCATCGAGCACGCCAAAATTCTCTCGCAGCCCGACGCCGATCCGGACGAGATGATCAAGGCGGCGCTAGAGAAATTCGTACAGCGCAACGAATGGCAGGGCGATGATTTCGTGATCGGCGTTCCAGGCCAGCAGACGTTTGCGCGGTTTACGAAGCTGCCGCCGGCCGACCCGAAGAAAATCCCCGATTTGGTTCGATACGAGGCCGGACAGCAGATTCCATTCGATATGGATGACGTGGTCTGGGACTATCAGGCGTTCAACACGCCGGAGTCGCCGGATATCGAAGTGGGCATCTTCGCGATGCGCAAAGAGCTGATCCGCAAGTACATTGATTACTTCACGGCGGTCGGCATTCAACCCACGATCATTCAGACGATTCCGGCGGCGCTCTACAACTTCGCGCGATATGACGGTCAAGCCGTGATGGACGCCGGCGCGACGGTGCTGGTGGATGTCGGCGCGCAGAACACGGACCTGATCATCGTTGAAAAGGGCGGCGCGTGGATGCGAAACATCCCGCTGGGCGGAAATAACTTCACCGAGGCGCTGATCAAGTCGTTCAAGTTGTCATTCGCCAAGGCGGAGAATCTGAAGCGCACGGCCGCCGCGAGCAAGTACGCACGGCAGATTTTCCAGGCGATGCGCCCGGTGTTCGCGGACCTGGTCGCGGAAATCCAGCGCTCGTTGGGCTTTTACAGCTCGACGCACCGCGACGTGGAATTGAACAATGTGCTGGCGCTCGGCAATGCATTCCGGCTGCCGGGCTTGCAGAAATATCTGGAGAACAATCTGACGGTCTCCGGCGGCGTCGGCAAGCTGGAGAAATTCAACAACGCGCTTCCGTCAGCGACGCTGAACGCGCCGCAATTCACTGAAAACCTGTTGAGCCTGGGCGCGGCGTATGGCCTGGCCGTGCAGGGCGTCGGAATGGCGTCGATTTCGTCGAGCCTGTTGCCGACGGAGTTGGCGCGCATCGCGATGTGGAAGCGCAAGCAGTATTGGTTTGTGGCGGCGGCGGCAGGGCTGGCGGTCGCGGCGGTGCTGCCTTGGGCGAGAAACTCGATGGATTCGACCGCGCTGGGGGCGGGCGGCGAATCGGTGCGCAAGACTGAGTCGATCGTGCGCGAGGCCCGCGATTTGAAATCGGAGTTTCAAAAGACTTCGACAAATACGTCGCAGCAACAGGACACCATGCAAAAGCTGCTGGCGATCGGCGATGTGAAGACAAAGACCATGATTCCGCGGATTTTCACGCTGGTGCATGAGGCGATGCCGGAGGTAGCGCCGGAAATCGCCAACGCGCCGTCCGCCGAGAAAATCAAGGAATTGGTCAAGAGCGATCCGAACAAATATGCCCGCACGAAGCGGCGGCAGATTCTCATCGAAGCGTTTCAGGCGGAGTATCGGAAGAACATCGAGGGTTTTGTCGGTACGCCGATGACGGGTGATTTGGGCATGAGCGTGGCCACGCCCGGAAGCGGTGGGGTTGGCGGCAGCACCGGCGCCGTGATCGGCGACGGTCCACGCGGTCCTGGACGCGGTGGGCCGGTTGCCACGGCGGGCGGCGGTGGTGGCGGCGGCGGACCGCAGCAGGATGGCGATGGACCGCCCGGATTCTATGTGCGCATCAAGGGTCGGCTGCTGTACGGCGAGGCGGACCACGAAGCGGTGAAGCTGCTCGAAGAGTATTTCGGCAATCTGCGAACCGCGAGTTCGAAGCCGGGCCTGGGCTTCTATGTGCTTGATGTCGATCCGAAGAACGAGCCGCGTAAAACCAATCCGAATCTCTGGACCATTGTGCGTAACTCAACGCCGGCCGCGCCGCAGCCGGTGGGCCGCGCCGGGAGCGGCGTGGTTTCTGTGTCGAGCGCCGCGGAAAAGGAAGCGGAGCTGGCGCTGTGGTCCGAGCCGGGAACGGGCGAGGACACGCGAACGGACTGGAAGTTCGAAATCGGGTTCAAGATCAAGCTGGGCGACAAACCCGCGGATCCGGCTGCCGGCGGACAACCCAAGTAACAGTGCGCGAGCATGAAAGGCAGAGGTGAAGCATGCAATTTGTGAAGACGCATTTGATCTCGCTGATCTGCGGCGCGCTGGCGCTGGCGTTTGTCGGTGTCGGCGTGTACGGCATGACGCAAAAGCAGGTCGTCGAGGACATGAAAAAGCGGGCCGATGCGGCCGGCGAAATCAAGCAGCTCCAAAGCTCGCCGCAGAACAAGGACACGATCGCGGCCGAGCAGCGGCGGGGCGAATTGTTCAAGTCCGAATTTGAGCAGACGCTTGAAGAAGCGAATCGCATTAACAAGCGGCCGCCGCTGATGAG
>JAEUIR010000323.1 GCA_016795025.1 Phycisphaerales bacterium | reverse complement strand
ACGGAGAATGGGACGCCGTCTGGAACAACAAACCCCTGGCGGCAGCATGAACTTACCCACAAACCTGACGCCGACCCGCCGATGGCGGCACCACCTGTATGATACGGTACGCCATTCGTCGCCTCGCGAAGGGGGCGGCCCAGCGCAAGATCGGTGTCGAGTGCGGCCCGCGAATCGTCGTCGTCCGCCCGGAATTCCGCTCATCATGCATGTACTTCGGCCACGGATCATCCGCATCAAGCTGCCCCCACGAAACCGCCGCCGACGGAGCAAGACAATCACCGTTGCGCTAGAGAGAGAGAGAGACTTTGTGCGCGAAAATGCGCGCAAACGCGCATTTTGGCGCAAGCTGCTGAGGGGATGTGGTCATGTCGAATCCTTGGAAATGCATAAACCGCCGCCCGTGTCGGTCGACCGAGGTCGAACGCTCGGTGGCGAATTTCCGAAAGTACTTTCCGGCATTATCCGTACTAGGGCGACGCAAACTCAAGAAAAATCCAGGCTGTTCACCAGTCCCCCAGCGACTGTTTCTTTGCAGGCGGCGGTTTTGACCAGATTCAGCAAACCAAGACTGAAAATATTCTGGCTGATGCTACCGCCTGACCGCGCCCCGCAATGAGCGACTGGATCGCAAATAGCATGGGCGTACACTTTGCCCGGCCGGCTACCGCGCCTCGCGTAATCCGTCGTCTTGCGCTGCGTAATGCGTGTAATTTTTCACGCCACTGCGCGCGGAATTTCGCACCTTTACGAACCCCCGCAATCACGGATTGACCGTATTTGACGCCGCATCCCCACTTCACGAACGATTATTTTGCAGCGTTTTTCTTATCAATGTCGCGTGAATTTCAATTTTGATCGCTGCGATTTTGTTGAGAACATCGTTCGTAAACGATTCTCTGGCACGCGGTTTGCTAATAACGCGATCACCGGCGCGGACATTGGCGCATCACCGCACCGAGTGGAAGGAACAACTCCCGAGCCAAGGAGCCATTCATGCAGGAAGCAAATCTGAAACGGCGTGGTATTGCTGTCGCCGCGGGTGCAGTCGCGTTGGCCGCTTGCAGCGGCGCGGCCGCCGATACGGCCTTCGACTATTGGATCGGAGGGCCGCAAGCGACCTCTGCACCGGCGAAATCGGAGAAACAGGCAGACAAGAAAGAAGAAAAAGCCCCGGCCGCGGAGGCGAAGGCCGAGCAGTCATTCTCAACCATGAGCCCGACGGCCACGTTTTTGCTTGGTCCCGGGCGCATCCACGATGATCCGACGATTCTGTGGCCAGGATTTCTGAGCGGACTGCGCGGCTTTGAGCATTTCTATGAGCCGGTCGGTAATCCGATCTACTTCGAAAGCCCCTTTAACTACACGGGGATGCGGTTCCTGTATCTCCATCATGATTTTCCGGATCAATCGCAGCTCGGCGGCGGCGACTTGAACGTGTATGCGCTTCAGATCCGATTGGCGCTGACTGAGCGCTTGGGGTTCATCGCCACGAAGGACGGCTACAGCGATCTCAACGCCCGCATCTTGCCGAATGACGAAGGATGGAACGACTTCGCGATCGGTTTCAAATACGTGCTGCTCGCCGACAAGGAGGCAGATTTTGTTCTGACCCCCGGCTTGCGATGGGAATGGGTGAACGGCAGTCGAGGCGTCTTGCAGGGCGGCACGCACGAGCTCAGCCCGTTCATCAGCGCTGCCAAAGGCTTCGGCCAATTTCACGTCCTTGGCAACGTCACCGGGCGCATTCCGACCGATCTGGATCGCGGGAACTGCATCGTGAGCTGGGATGTGCACTTTGACTACGAACTTGATCCGCAGAACCTGCCAGGTCTGGCTCCGGTACTGGAATTCCACGGCCTGCACTATCTCTCCAATGGTGAGTCGATGCCGCTCAGCGTCGGCGGATTGGATTACACAAATCTCGGCTCGACCGACGTCGCCGGAAGCAGCGTGTTCTGGGCCGGCGCGGGTCTGCGTTGGAAGATTTCGCCGCATATGTCGGTCGGCTCGACATTCGAGTTCCCGCTGTGCAACGCCAGCGGCGACATCATGGGCAATCGCGTAACGGTCGATCTGGCGCTGAATTGGTAAGCGCGGCCAATGAACATGAAAGGGCTGTCGATGAGCATTCCCAGCTATGCGTCGATGAAGAAGAAAGCGGCCGCGCTGTGCCTGGTCGGCGCGGTTGTGATGCAGTTGATTCCGTTCGGCTGCGGCCAACCGATTCTGCGGCTGGTCACGCCGATCTTGCTGGATGATACGTTCAATATTCTGGACAGCGTGGTGCATTTGGTCGCGCCGCTAGTTCTGCCATAAAGGAGCATCGGGCAACGCTGAACTTCGCGCGCTGCACGACATGAATAAAAAGCGCCCGTCATAGTGAACACGCGCCCCAAAGGGCGCGACGCGGCCATGGCACGCGGCTGCGTTTTGATGGGCCGAGTGAATTCGCTCTCCTCC
>JAEUIR010000322.1 GCA_016795025.1 Phycisphaerales bacterium | reverse complement strand
CGAAGGTCCATCAGATTCGCTCGCTGCAACGAGTTTGCGCAACAATTATTGCACGGTACGATCTCAACCGGAATTCTACGCGCCCCCAGCCCGGGCTTGTTGGCGAAGCAGCCCGACGGAGGCGCGGCGCCAAGCCCGATCATAAGGAACACGTCATGCGATGGCTCTCCCTGATTCTGCTCGCCGGCCTTTGCTCCGCTGCGATCGCGCAGACCTGGAAGGTTGAGAAATACACGCTTCCGAACGGGATGAGCGTGATTTTGCACGAAGACCATTCGCTGCCCGTGGCTTGCGTGAACATCTGGTATCGCGTCGGCGCACTCGACGAGCCGCCGGGCCGCAGCGGTTTCGCGCACTTGTTCGAGCATCTGATGTTCATGGGCACGCGCCGCGTTCCGGGCAACCAGTTCGACGTGCTGATGGAGACCGGCGGCGGATCAAACAACGCGACGACGAACCTGTTTCGCACGAATTATTTTTCTTCCGGCCCCGCCAAGCTGCTGCCGACGCTGTTGTGGCTGGACGCCGATCGGCTCGAAGACATGGGCCTGACCATGACGCAGGAAAAGCTCGATAAGCAGCGCGATGTCGTGCGAAACGAGCGGCGCCAGAGTCTCGAAAACGCGCCGTATGGCAAAGGCGGTTTCGCGTTGTATCAAATGATTTATCCCGCGGGTCATCCGTATCACGACGAGGTGATCGGCACGCACGCCGATCTGGAGGCCGCGACAGTTGACAATGTACGCGATTTCTTCGCGAACTTTTACGTTCCCAACAATGCCGCGTTGGTCGTCGCCGGCGACTTTGATTCGGCCGCGATCAAGCCGCTCATCGATGGGTTGTTTGGCTCGCTGCCGCGCGGGGGCGAAGTGCCGCGGCGCAAGGTCGAGCCCGTGAAGCTTGATCGCGTGTTGCGTCATTCGACGATCGATAAAGTGCAATTGCCCAAAATCGCGATGGCATTTTTCAGCCCGGCGACATTTCAGGATGGCGACGCCGAAATGGAGCTTGCGGCGGATGTGCTGGCCAGCGGGAAATCCAGCCGCTTGTACAAGCGGCTCGTATACACCGACCAAACGTGCACCGATGTGAATGCCTATCAGGACGGCGCGCAGCTCAGCTCGCTGTTCATTGTCGAGGCGTACGCCAAGCCTGGCGCCGATCTCAGCGCGATCGAGAAGGCGATGGATGAGGAACTCGCGCGCCTGGCGGCCGAGGGTCCGACGGCGGCGGAGCTGGACCAGCGCAAAAACGCGCGCGAGACCGCAATGGTCTCATCGATGCAGAGCATCGAATCCCGCGCCGACCGGCTGAACCAATATGAATACTTCTGGGGCGAGCCAAATTCGTTTTCCCGCGATCTTCAGCGCTATCGCGCGGTCACGCCGGCTTCGATGAAAACGTGGGCCGCGAAGGTTCTAACTCCCAATGCGCGAGCGATCGTATATGTATTGCCCGAAGAGCCGCAGCGGCAACCTGTCGCGCGCGACACGCGGCCGGCGGAAGCGATGACAAAGGCGTTTGATCCGCCCAAGCCGCAGACGTTCAAGCTCTCGAACGGTGCGCCGGTCATGCTTTGGTCTCGCAGCGATCTGCCCCTGGTTTCGCTGGGATTGCTGATTCAGCCGGGCGGCGCGCTCGATGCCGCCGAAACGGCCGGTTTGTCCGTGCTGGCGACGCAGATGATCGAGGAGGGCGCCGGCGAGCGCGATGCGCTGGCATTCAGCGAGGCGCTTCAGCAAATCGGCGCGTCGTTCAACGCCGGCGCGGATCGCGAAACGGTGCAGGTTTCGCTGTCAGTGTTGAAGCGCAACATCGATCCGGCCGTCGGACTGTTTGCCGACGCAATTCTGCGGCCGCGCATGGAGGCCAGGGAGTGGGATCGCGTCAGGGCGATTCATCTGGATCAGTTGCAGCAGAATGCCGACGAGCCGCGTTATGTCGCGAATCGCGTGGGCGAAGCGCTGCTATTCGGCGATCAGAACGCCTACGGCCGACCGGCGGATGGCACTCCCGATAGCGTCGCAAAACTCTCGGTCGATCAGATCAAGCAGCGCTGGGCGGAGTTGTTTCAGCCGGCCGGCGCGACGTTCATTGTCGTCGGCGATTTGACCGCCGACGAAGCCCGCACGAAGCTCGATGCGGCCTTTGGCAAGTGGCAGGGGGCGGGCGCGCGTTCGAAGGCCGTCGCGGATTGGTCGATTCCGAAGCAGGACAAGTTGCGCGTCGCGATCGTGCATCGCCCGGAAGCGGTGCAGACGATGGTGCGTTTCGTGATGCCGGGCTTCGCATCGCGCGACGAGCGTCGAGCGGGGCTGGACATGTTGAACACAATCGTGGGCGGATCGTTCACCAGCCGATTGAATCAGAATCTGCGCGAGGACAAGGGCTATACGTATGGCGCGCGCAGCTCGTTCGTGCGCGAGCCTGCGACCGGTTGCTTCGTCGCATCGGCGGCGGTGCGA
>JAEUIR010000321.1 GCA_016795025.1 Phycisphaerales bacterium | reverse complement strand
CCGCTGGCGACGTGTACCAGCGGCACGATCGGCGCCCCGCCCGGCCAATCGCCCAACAACTGCGACACGCCGCGCGGGCTGTATCACGCGCGGAATCGCTGGTACGACGCCCGACTGGGAAGATTCACGAGCCGCGATCCGAATGAATCCGCGCAGCCGCTGCTGGCGGCGCTGGCCAGCAACGGCGCGGCGCTCGACGCCATGCTGGGTTCGTTCGACGCGATGGCTCTGTATGGTGACGGATTTAGTCTGTACTTATTCGGCCGATCGAATCCGCTGAGCGGCGGTGACCCGCTGGGATTGGACTGGGAAGGCGATTACGACATCGACGACGCGATGGCCGATCGCGTCGGCAACGCGATGTACACGATCGGCACGCTGAATGAGATGGCGCGGGTTGCGTCGATCGGGCTGCGCACGGCCGTGGGGATCGCGTCGAGCTTTCTGCCGGGCGCGGGGCTATACGACGCGTTCCAGGCGGTGCAGGTGATCGCCAGCGGCCAGGGCGGGTTCTGGGAAGCGCTGGACATCGCCGGCGCCGCGTTCCCGGCGATGAAGCTGGCCGGGGATGGGTTGACGGCGCTGCGCGGGCTCGGACGAGCGCGCGGTTATGCGGCAAAAGCGTGTCGAATCAAGTGTTTTGTGGCGGGCACGCCGGTCGAAACGCCGGACGGACCAATTCCAATTGATTGCGTGCATGTTGGCGATTGGGTGGTCACAAAAGGTGAACACGATGCTGCTGCGCCGGCCATAAACGGGCGCGTGACGCGCGTATTCAAGACGATCGTACCGGCGGTCGTGTGGCTCACGCTCTCGAACGGCGTGCAACTCGGCACAACGCCGGGACACGAATTCGGTGTGGCCGGGCAAGGCTGGACGTATGCGGATTCGCTGCAAGTTGGCGATGCGCTGCTCACGACGGATGATACGCCGATATTCGTGGTCGATATTGCGCTCGACCGGACGCCGACGACGGTTTATAATCTGGAGATCGACGGCACGGCGACGTATTTTGCCGGCGGGATTCTCGCACACAACAACAGCTGCTCCACGGCGCTTAGGCTAACAGGCAGGTATGTGAATCATCATACTATTCCAAGGCAGATTCTCGACTTGCTGCCGAGGGATGTCCGCAATCAAATGAAAGGGCTTCGCGACGATCGTAAGATCATCTGGAAGATTGATAGCGCAGAACATGATGCGCTTCACGGTGCTCTTGGTGACGGTTTTCGCAACAGCGGGAGCTTGATGGGTAATGGCGGTGGTGCCTGGAACGCGCGATGGCGTGCTGAAATGCACGCTCGCGGCAAGGACTTAAGTACCATAACCCTTGACGAGCTTTTGCAGATTCGCGACCGAATCGCCGCTGATTTTGGGCTTCGCCCTCGACAATGAGGCATTCGTTTATGTTTGTTAAACTTTTTAATACTCGGTCAAATGAAGCGCTTATTGTAGTAAGTCTATCCGGGCCAAGAATTGTAGTAGCACGTCTGGCTGCACAGGAAGTAATCACAGTCATTCACCCACGGGAAGGATCCTGGATGGCGTATGCACTCTCGCCAGATTGTCAACGCCTCGTTGTCGCGTATCAAACGACGCCAGGTATAGATGTGTGGAGCATACCAACTGGAGAACACCTCGCGCAGATTGGTAGATACCGCGCTGCCCAACTAGAACTTATCGATAACGGAACTAAGGCGCTGATATGGCCAAAACAAAGGGGGGTTGTGGACTTGGCGACAGGTATTCACTTCCCGATAGCACACTTAGCTGACGTATACGGGGCCATGCCCGATGACGATATGCGTTCCATTTGGCTCCCATTTGGAAAGCGGTCTTTCGTTGGGCGCTTGTGGTTCGACCCTATGTTCTGTGAGACGAAGGAGTTAAATAGCAATGAGACTATTTGGACCTTGCGACGATCATCGGTCGATTCACGCATCATTACGCTGCGTTGTCGAACTCTCGCGCGAGCACGCGAGAGAGGATCGCTTGAATGTTCCTATACGATAGGAGGAATGCCGGAGTGGGTGCATTTGCTTACAGGCAAAGATGTCGCGTCCAATGGCGCCTTTACTGGGGACGGGAGATATTTTCTTGTCAATGCTAATAATGCCAAATGTGTAATTGTCATCGACACGGCAACTGGGGTGGAGCGGCAGCGGCTTGATTTTGCTGCGGACCCGATGTACCCGCTGGAGGGCTCTCGGGCACTCACATCGTCCGGCCAGATTATTGATGCCGAAGCTGGTAGGCTAGTCGACTACGTAAATAAAACTGCTTGGTGGCGCAAGGCAGGACTCAAGATCGGCGAGTAGGTCTATGCTTTTTTCATGGCGCGAGATTGTCGCTGCCGCGTTTCTATCAATCGCGACCGTATGCGCTGTGATTGTCTACAGCCGCAATGCCATCGACGCGATCATGGATTGGAACGCAGCCGCGAGTCCGCCGCCGACGCAGCCGACGACGACG
>JAEUIR010000320.1 GCA_016795025.1 Phycisphaerales bacterium | reverse complement strand
ATGATTGCGGCGGGTTGTGATGACGCGCGCTCGGTGCGTGTGTATGAGTTTTTGCAAGGCACGGTCTCGGCCGTTCACGTGGATACGGGGGAAATCTCGGTGGAGTTCGTAACGCCGGGAACGAATCGGACGCGCGTCTTGTCGTGCGTGGTGACGCGCGACACGGAGCTTTACCTAAACGACCTGGCTACGTCGCTGGCGCGAATCGCGCCGGGCGACGCGATTCAGGTGATCGGCGTGCGCGAGCCTGATCCGCGATTGGAGCGGCTCGCGATCGCGACGGCGTATGTAGCACGAGAAGAACCAGCCGCGCCCGTTCCGCCGCTGGCGCTACGCGCCGCGCCGACCGGCACGGCCGGAGCAGGAGAACCCGCCAATGTCAATTCGTCCGACAATTGAAAGCGTGCATGCCCGCGAGATCATGGACTCGCGCGGGAACCCGACGGTTGAAGCGGTCGTGCGATTGTGCAATGGCGTAGTCGGATCGGCGGCCGTGCCGAGCGGCGCGTCGACGGGCGAGCACGAAGCGGTCGAGCTGCGCGACGGCGACAAGAAACGCTATCTGGGGAAGGGTGTATTGAAAGCCGTGGAGAATGTTCGCGGCGTCATCGCGCCGGCGCTCCGCGGGATTAGTCCGTTCGAGCAGGAGCGCCTGGATCGCCGCATGCTCGAACTCGACGGCACGAAGAACAAGGCGCGATTGGGCGCGAACGCGATTCTGGCCGTATCGGCCGCAACGGCGAAAGCGGCGGCGGTCGCGAGCGAACTGCCGCTCTATCGATACCTGGGCGGCGCGTCGGCTCACGTGCTTCCGGTACCGATGTTCAACATCCTGAACGGCGGCAAGCACGCGGACAACAACGTGGATTTCCAGGAATTCATGATTCAGCCGTGGGGCGCGCCGACATTTCGCGAAGCGCTGCGCATGGCCGCGGAGGTGTTTCACACGCTCAAGGGCGTGTTGCACGATCGCGGGTTGAGCACGGCCGTCGGCGATGAAGGCGGTTTCGCGCCGAATCTGAAGACAAACGAAGAAGCGCTTGATCTGATCGCTCTCGCCGTTGAAAAAGCGGGATACAAGCTGGGACAGGACATTTTCATTGCGCTCGATCCGGCGAGCAGCGAGATGTTCGACAGCGCGTCGGGGAAGTATCGGTTTTTCAAATCGGCTCCGACGCGGCTCGCGACCAGCGACGAAATGATCGACTTATGGAAGTCGTGGTGCGTGAAGTATCCGATCCGCAGTCTTGAAGACGGCCTGGCTGAGAATGACTGGGCGGGCTGGAAGAAACTCACCACCGCGCTGGGCGGCACGACACAACTCGTGGGCGATGACTTGTTCGTGACAAATGTCGAGTATCTGTCGCGCGGCATCCGCGAGCGTGCGGCCAACGCGATTCTGGTGAAGATCAACCAGATCGGCTCGCTGACGGAGACTTTTGACGCGGTGAACCTGGCGATGCGCAACGGGTTTTCGGCGGTAATCAGCCATCGCAGCGGCGAAACGGAAGACACGACGATCGCCGATCTGGCGGTTGCGACCGGCGCGGGACAGATCAAGACGGGCAGCACATCGCGCAGTGATCGCATCGCGAAATACAATCGGCTGTTGGCGATCGAAGAAGAACTGGGCGATTCGGCGGTGTTCGGAGCGCGATTCTGGAGACACGGCTAGTCGTCAATGTTCGCAAGGAAGCGCACATGAATCGATTGCTGGGATGGACCATGTTCTGGATGATGATCGCCGCGGGGGCGGCGATGCTCGTGCCGGGAATTCTCATGCCGGCCTACTCGGAATATCAAGTCGCGCGGCTGGAGCACGCCAACGCCCGTCTCTACCATGAAGAACTGCAACGACGCTATGACCGGTTGAAAATCCAGATCGAGCATCAGCGAAACGACCCTGCTTATGTCCAGCGACAATTGCAGCTTGAGTATGGAATCACGCCGGACGGAGTTCAACCGCTGATTTTTGAAACCGCGCAAAACGACGATACGGCGGCGGCCGCTGCCGTGGATTTCGACGCGGGCGAAGAACCGCCGATTCCGCCGGCGGCGACAGAACTCGCCCGAGAGGCGATGAACCGCAGTCCGCTGACGCCGCTGCTCCTCGATCCGCAAACGCGGCCGATCATCATGCTCTGCGGCGTGGCGCTGATTCTTACGGCGATCTTCGTGCTTGGCCGGCCGATTGCAAAGCCTGTCGTCGAAGCGTAGCAGTGGCGGCGGCTAGCGCGTCAACATCGCCACGAGCGTGACCGCCAGCGCGGTGATGGCCGCGAGGCCCAGCAGCGCCGCAACCGTGAACACCAGTGAAATGCGCCCGCTCTGATCTCGAACCAGCTTCGAAACGGCTTCGCGATGCTGCTCATTTCCCGCGTGCATTCGCCGCAGCGTATCGGATTGCGCGGCCGTGACGGTCAGGACGAGCTCACCCGCACTCCCGGTCGTGATGCGGCACCCCATGAGGGCGCCGCAGCAGGCCA
>JAEUIR010000031.1 GCA_016795025.1 Phycisphaerales bacterium | reverse complement strand
CTTGAAGCTGATGGAAGACAGCTTCCGTTCGACCGATGACCAGATTCGCCGCATCACGCAGGGCGAAATGTCCGTCGATGAATTTCGCAATCCGGCGCGCTTCCAGAAGCAGCGAAACCGAGAAGCGGCCAACAATCCTCCCCCGCCACCTCCGCCGCCGACCCCTGTGGCGAATCCGCCCGCACCGACTGCACCGCCTCCGGGTGATCACCCGATGGAGCCGATCCCGGATCAGCCGCCGCAGAAAATCGGCGATGGCTCCGAAACACACGAGGACATTGCGCGAGCCGAGCGAGAGAAGGAAGCCGCGATGGCCGCGGAAGCCGCGCGGCAATCGGAAAAAGTCGGCGAGGAATCACAGCCGGCGCAGCCGATGGAGCAACCCGCCGAGCAGCCGGTTGGCGAAAATCAGCCTCAGCCGACGGGCGATGCCGCCGCGGCGCACGAGCAAATTCGCAAGGCCGTCGATAAGAAGGACGCGCAACCCGGCAAGGTGAGCAAGAACTTCGAGAGCGAGTGGGAGACCTATGTTCGCTCGTTTATCGATAAATACAAGCTAACGCCGGAGCAGGCTCAGAAGGCTCAGGACATTCTGAAAGACTGCGAGCAGCAGGCCGAGCGACATTTGAAATCGCGCGAGTCGCGCTTGAACGACCTCGACAAACGCGAAGCCGCTTTGAAGACGAGCAAAGATAAGAACGTCGGCAAAGAGACTACGAAAATCAACGAAGATCGCCAGAAGCTGCTGGCGCCGATCGGCGATATTTTCGAAAAGCAGCTAAAACCCAAACTTGAGCGATTGCCAACCAGCAAGCAGCGCAAAGAAGCTGAAGCATCCAAGAAAGGTGCTGCTTCCGCCCCCCCTGCCGGCAAGAAGCCCGCGACGAATGCCAAAGCCGATCCAAGAAAGCCCACGGCCGCGCCGCCCAAACCGAGCGACAAACTGCCCGCGAAAGGCAATGCGACACCGACGCCGGCCAACCCGCCGCCGCAGCCGGATCAGCCGCCAGCCGATGCGCCGGTCGAACAACACGAAGAGTCGAAGGGCGAGAACGCCCCGCCGGCCGAAGGCGGCGAAGAGCCGAAATAATCCCTGATTCGAAGTTGACTTTCGCGGCCGCCTTTGTGCGGCCGCTCTTGTTTTCACATCTCCGCGCGCTTCAGGCCGCGCCCAATCGTCGATATATTGACCGTCCGCTGCGGAACAACAGTGGGCGATCGGAAGCGTGCAGTGAAGAAGAACACCAAACAGGATTTTCAACTCGGGCTGACCACGATCATGACGCTGGCGATTCTCGTCGGCTCGATCCTGTTTCTAGCGCCGCGGGTCGGAGAACCGACGCGCCGTATTGAAGTGCATTTCAAGCATACCGACGGCATGGCACCGTTGAAAAAAGGCAGCCCGGTTACGCTAAACGGCGCGCTGCCGGTCGGCAAAGTCACGGATATCGAATTGCGCGACCAGCCCGCTGATCCAGTCATCGGCGGCGCCAGCGAGCTGACCGTCGTCGTGTTCGCGGATGTGTGGGAATCGGTCACGCTTTGGGGAGATTGCCAGATCACCACGGACGCGCCGCCAGTGGGCGGCGGCGGAGCGCTGGTCATTCTTGACATCGGCACGGCCGGAAAAAAACGCGACGCGAAGTTGCCCATCATCGGCTTGCGCCCGCAGAGCTTACAGGCGACAGTGGCCCAGCTTTCGAGGCGGCTGCTCGGGCCTGGCGGCATTGTCGAGAATCTCGAAAACGCCGTCAGCCCCTCCGCTGAAGATTCCATCGTCGCCAAGATTCTGGTTTCGCTGGCCGATGTGAACGCGATGACGGCCGAATTGCGGCTGCAATTAACGCCCGCTGAGGAAGCATCGCTGCTGGCCAAAGTACATCGCGTGGCGGACGACGTGGTGGCCGCGACGGCCGCGCTGCGCACGCAGACGGAATCAGGCAATGAAGCCGCCGTGCTGACGAAGGTTCACGGAATTCTCGATCAATTACTGGTCGGTCTCCGCGAGATTACGGACACAGTGAAGGACAGTCGGCCGCTCGTGAATGCGACGCTCACCAACGTCGAGCACGCGACGCGCGTGGTCAATGAACAGATGATCGAGGCGCTGCGCGCCGAATTGAACCGTGACGACCCCAATTCGCTTTTGGGCAAATTGCACACAAACATGTCGCATTTGACGAATTCGCTTGAAAATGTCGAGGTGGTGACGGACACCGGCCGGCGGGTGGTCGTTCTGAATCGTCCGTTGATTGACGCCACGCTGGCGAATTTCAAATCGACCAGCGACGAGTTAAAAGCGGCGATGGTCGAGTTGCGACTCTCACCGTGGAAAATCCTCTTCAAGCCAACGCCCGAGGAGATCCGCCAGATGGGCGTATTCGAAGCGGCGCGAATGTTCGCGGAAGCGGCGGCCTACCTGGACGACGCCTCCGCCCGTCTCGAAGCGGCGCGACAGGCTTCGGACACGGGCGACGGCGCAAAAGTGGATGATGAGGATTTACGCGCCATTCGCGAATCGCTGCGCGGCGCGTTCGATCGATTTCAATCCGCCGAAAAGTACTTGTACGACAAAATCAACTCGAATTAGGGGGCAACGTGCCGGTGGCGAGCGACGAGTTTGATCTGGCCGTCATTGGCACGGGGCCCGCCGCTGCGACCGCCGCGCTGACGGCGGCGCGAGGTGATCGCTCGGTGGCGCTCATTCGTTGCGACGGCGATCGGCTGGCGGGCGAATCGCGCGATTGGCTCGGTCCGGCCGGAGTTTCCTTAGCATCACAGCTTGATTTTCCGCTCGAAAAGCTGCACCCCGCTCACTTCACCGGCGTGCGACTATTCTCGGCTGATTTCAAGCGAAGTTGCGCGGTTGAAGACGCTGAGCTGACGGGATGCATCGTGGAAACCAATCAGCTCTGTGAGCTGATTGTTCACGCCGCAATCGCCACCAAGCGCACGCGGAAGTTCGCCGCCGCGCCGATCAGAATCGAACAACGCGAGCGCACGCGAGCCGTTCAATTGTCCGACGGAACGCTTCTGACCGCGCGTGTGCTCATCATCGCGGACGGAGCCACATCTCCGGCCGGCACGCTGGCTGGGCTGGCTGCTGGTGCGAAGACCGCATATCTCTCGGTCTCCGCCGCGAAAGTCGCGAACAACGCGAAGCCCGGATTAGCCATCGTGCTTGGCGGCGGAAGTGAGCAACGAGCGGCGACGGTCCTCTCCGACAAGAAGTGTACGCAGGTGAGCTTTCCGGTACGTGAACGCGACGCCAATCCTACGCAGTATTTGCCGGCCTTTTGGAAAATGGCGTCGGATGCGGGATTGGCGAACGGCACGCCGCCCGCCGAAATCGCGTGTCGGCCGCATATCGCGGGAGGCGCGCTCGATCGCGACACGCATGTCGGCAAGGGCTGCCTGATCGCCGGCGCGGCGGGCGGCTTCGCGGCGGCGTTTTCAAATGAGGAGTTGTATCCAGCGATGCAATCCGGGCGGCTGGCGGCGGAGGTCGCGCTCCGCGCGCTTGAGGCGGCGGTGTTACAGGACGAATTGACGACGTTCAGCGCTGTATGGCGCAGCGCGTTCGCGGAGTACCTGCGGATGCCCAACACCGATTTGAACCTGTTGCTGCCGCTGGTGTTTGGCAACCCGCAGATGTCGCGTCGTGTTGCACGGGCATTTCTATTGGGACAGAAGTTCTAAGCGCGTTCTACAAGACAGCGCCCTGACAGTCAGGAACAGAGCCGCGACCGTCACAAACAGAGCCGCGACCGTAAGGGAGCGGTTGCTTCAAAGCGCAACGCGCCGCGACCGTAAGGAAGCGGTTGCTTCAACGCACAATGGCCAGGCACCGCAGCGATGTCCCGTTGCGACGTCGTGCGCCGAAGGGATGCGGTGTCGCACAGCCGCCCAAACCGCCGGCATACTTCTTACGAAATATCACGGTTCCGAACGAGAATATGAAAACGAGTCGATAAAATGGACGCATCGATTCCGTTTCCGAATGCGGAGAACGTCATGCCGACCACCGTGCAACCACCAACTCGATCGCGATTCACACGCCATGCCTCGGCGATTGCCGCATGGACGATCGGCGTCGTCGGCGCTGCGCATGCTGCGCCGCCGCGCGCTGCGGACTTTGTGCCGGATAACGTATTTGTCGCGCTCACGCTGCGCGACGGGGACCACCAGGCAACCGCGCTTCGCGAGACAATTGAACAACTCGGCGTGTACGAAACGGCAGCATACGAGCTGATTTCAACGACACCCGAGTTCATGCAGGCCCAGGTCGGTCTGGCCGGAATCGCCTCAGCGGCAAAGCTCGATGGCTGGGGCGCGATCGGCGCTACGATAGGGCGCGAAGCCGTCGCTGCAATTGCGCCCGGCGAACTTCATAGCGGCCGGCCGAACGTGGTTTTGGTAATTGTTCCACGCGAACCGGCCATCATGGATCGTCTCCTCGAAATCGGGCAGTCGATGGCCGGCCTGACGCGCCGCGGCGAGCCGGACGCTGCGCGCTCGCGTAAGGTGGGCGACCATATCGTCTATCAACTTGCGCCCGAGCTTTGCTTTTGCCGCACACCGGAAGCACTTGTCATCGCCAACAACGGCGAGTTTCTCACGACCGCGCTACAATGCGGCACGACCGGCAGAAACAGATTGAGCGAAACCAAGATCTATCGAGAGGCCGAAGGCAAGACGCCGACCACCGCGCTCGCATGGGCGATGATCGACAGCCCGCGCCTGAAGACCGCGCTGCACGACGGCGAGGAGCCGCCCGACAAAATCAATAATCCGCTCGGGGGGTTCCTGTTCGGCGGCTGGTGGCATGCGCTGCGCGCGGCTGAATCCGCCGTCGCGTGGATCGAGTCCAAACCGCAAGCGATCCATGCGCACATCGAAGTGATCTCGAACGCGGACCTGCCTGCGACGCACCGCGGATTCGCCGCCCCCTCCGATCGCCCTGCCGCATGGAACGAGCGCGGACTGCCGCGTTTTCTCGGATCGATCACAATCGACCGCGATTGGCGAGCGCTGTTCGCCGAGCGCGAATCGCTGTTAACGCTTTCAGCGGCGGGCGACGTGGTCAATTTCAGCAACACGCTTACGACGATTCTCGGCATCGACTTTCTTGAAGAGTTGCTGCCGGCCGTCAACGGCTCGATTCGCCTGATTGCCGTGCGGCCGGACTTTTCAAAGCTGGACTATCTTCCGTCGCCGCGGTTGCCGAGCTTCGCGCTTGCGATTCCGCTGAAGTTAGATGCCGCCGGACAAATGGCGCGCCGGCTCAATTCCGGATCGCAGACCGCGTTGTCACTCGTGAATGCCGATGCGATGCAAAAAGGCGAGCCGACTTATCTGCTCGACATGGATCGCTATCGCGATGTCCGGCTGGTATTCGCTGACTTTCCCCGCGAGACCAGCACGGGGACAATGATGCAGGATGTGCCGCCGCCGCCCGGCGAGTCAAGCCGCGGCAAAACGGGGGTCGCCGCACCCGAGGAAAGACCATCCAGCGCCGAAAACCCAATGACATCGGCAAACGAAGGGCCGACCACGCGCCCCGGCAAGCCGCGCCGCGTCGGCATGCGCTACAACTTCGCGATGGCTGCCGCGGTTGTCGGAAATGAATATGTCGTCGCCACGTCGCGCGATCTTTTGGAGCGGATTATCGATGTGCACCTTGACAATCAGCCACGCTTGAAAAAAGACGCGGCAGGCAGCGTTGACTCGCTCGTTTTCGAAGCGCGATCAATTGTCGCGCTGCTGCGCGATAACCGCGAGGAGTTGGTGACTCAGCGCATGCTGGAGCAGGACCGCACGCGTAAACACGCCGAACAGGAGATCGACGCATTCCTCGAACTTGCCGCGTTCGGCGACGGGGTTGAAATCTCAACCAGCACCAAGGGCCGCACCTATTCGGCCGATCTAACCATGCGTGTGTCCCGGCCGGTGCGCTCGGAGGCCGCGCGGTGAATCCGCTGGCGCCGTTTATCCACAGCGCGGCCACGCCCTGGAATCGCCGGCTAGCGGCGCATCTGCTGCGTCGCGCGGGGTTCGCGCCATCGGAGAGCGAGATTCGCACCGCCGTCGCTGCGGGCCTGGAGGAAACCGTTCGGAGTCTCCTCGCAGACGGGGAGGAATCCGATCGCGTCCACGAACTCGACGCGCTCGCGGCGCCGCTCGCCGAGCGCGACGACATCGACGGATTGCGGGCGTGGTGGTTCGGACGCATGCGGCATACGCGGCGGTCGCTGCTCGCAAGAATGACGCTTTTCTGGCATAACCACTTTGCGACCAGCAATGTCAAGGTACGCGATGCGCGGCTGATGTTTCAGCAGATTCGCGTATTGGAACAACATGCTCTGGGCAGCTTTCGTAACATGATGCGGGCGGTCGCTCGCGATCCGGCCATGATCGTCTGGCTCGACGGCCAGCAGAACATCAACGGCCGGCCAAACGAAAATTTCGCCCGCGAGTTGTTCGAGTTGTTCGCACTGGGCGTCGGAAATTACACCGAACGCGACATCAAGGAGGCGGCCCGCGCATTCACCGGCTGGCATCAGAAAAACCGCCGTTTTCAATACGTCGATACGTATCATGATCATCATGAGAAGACCGTGTTCGGCCGGAGCGGGAATCTTGACGGCGATGACGTGATCGATCTGACCATGGCACAGCCGGCTTGCGCGCGGTGGATCGCCGTCAAGCTGGCTCAAGAATTCATCGCGCCCGCGCCGGATGAAGCGCTGATCGCGGCGATCGCGTTGAAACTGACCGAAAGCAAGTTTGACATCTCCGCCACGCTTGAAGCGATTTTTCTGAGCCGCGCGATGTTTGACGCCGCGAACTTCCGGGTGCGCATCAAATCGCCGGTCGAGTTCGTAGTGGGAATCGCCCGCTCGCTCGAACTCAAGGCTCCCAGCCGCGGGATGGCCGACGCCGCCGGCCAGATGGGCCAGCGCCTGCTGGAGCCGCCGAGCGTGAAAGGCTGGGACGGTCATCGCGCCTGGCTGAATTCCGCAACGATGCTGATACGATTAAACGCGGCTGCGCGAGCCGTCGGCGGCGATTTGTATGCGCCGCAGGCGATGTTGGATCGCTACGGAATATCAGCGGCCAACGCGGCAGAGTCGTTGGGCGATCTCACGCTCGATGGTGAATTGCCGCCGCCATTGGCCGATCGGTTACGCGAGTCGCCGATGCGGGATGACGCCGCGCTGCGCGAATGGACTCGGTTATTGATCAGCAGCCCGGAATATCAAATGGCGTAGCCGGAGAATCGCATGAAAACGTCGCGTCGTGTTTTTCTGAAAAGCTCGATCGGCGGCGCTGCGCTGCTTGCGGGTGGCGTCAGCGTACCGGGGTTTCTGGCGCGCACGGCTCGCGCGGCCACTTGCGAAACGGGGCAGCGCATACTTGTCGTTGTGCAACTCACCGGCGGAAACGACGGCCTGAACACGGTCGTGCCGTTTCGCGATGATATCTATGCCCGGCTGCGCCCGACGCTGCGCATTTCCGATGCGCAGGCTCTGCGACTGACTGACGATCTCGGTCTGCATCCTGAAATGCGCGGGCTCAAGAAACTGTTCGACCACGGACAGCTTTCGATCATCAACAATGTCGGCTATCCAAATCCCGATCGATCGCACTTTCGGTCGATGGACATCTGGCATACGGCCAATCTAATCCCGGAGGATGCGCGCGACGGCTGGCTCGGGCGCGTGGTTGATAGCGAATCGCGTGAGACCGATGCGCCAGGAGCGCTGCATTTGGCCTCCGCCGCTCTGCCGTTAGCGCTCCGCACACAACGCCAACCCGTGCCTTCGGTCGAATCGCTGGAGGCGTTTCGACTGCCGGACGGCGCGACGGACCTGGCCGGCCTGATCGCCGCGCCGCGACCGTCGGCCGCGGATGATTTGCTGTATGTGCAGCGCGTGGCGGTCGCGAGCTGCACCAACGCACGCCGCATCGAAAGCGTGCTGCGCAATGACCGGAGCGATTCGTCGTATCCTGATTTCGGACTGGCCGGGCGGCTTCGTCAAATCGCACAACTGATCGGCGCGGAATTCGGCGCGCGAGTTTATTACACGTCGCTGGATGGCTTCGACACGCACGCGAGGCAGGCGCTCGCGCATGGCCCCTTGCTGCGCGAATTGTCCGAATCGCTGGCTGCGTTCCAAGCCGACCTCGCGGCGCGCGGCGTCGCGGAACAGGTGTTGACCATGACATTCAGCGAATTCGGGCGGCGCGTCGCGGAAAACGGAAGCCAGGGCACCGACCACGGGGCGGCCGCACCGATGATGGTCATGGGGGCGGCGTGCCGCGCGGGCGTGATCGGCGGTCCGCCCAAGCTCGACGCGCTGGTCGATGGCGACGTGGCGCACCAGATTGATTTTCGCAGCGTGTATGCAACCGTGCTCGACGATTGGTTGCAGCTCAAATCAACTGCGATACTCGGGAAATATCATGAGCGGCTCGCAATTTGCAAACGTGCGTGATTAAGGCGGGCGCGGGACGCGCTCAGGTTTGATCAGGCCGATAGCGCGCGACGCAGCCCGGCGCTTCTTCGACCTCCACGCATGCCACTCGCGCGCCGGTCGGCAGCGCCGCGCCAAGCGACTCAGCGATATGCAGTGCGACATTTTCGGCCGAAGGGTTTCTTGCTGCGAACGCAGGTAATTCGTTCAGGTGTCGATCGTGCATGCGGGCGAGTAACGAATCCAGCGCCGGCTTGAGTTTCGTAAAGTCAACCAGCACCCCCATCGCATCGAGAGATTCCCCGGCGCAGGTAACTTCGACGCGCCAATTATGGCCGTGCAGCGGCTCCAGCGAACCATCCGACAACCGCAATTGGTGCGCGGCGGCAAACCAACCGCTGACTGTGACTTCGAACATCTCTTTTGAAACCCGTAGCCGCCGAAGAACCGAGGGGAATTGCCACAACGGAGAGGGCGGGATTCGAACCCGCGGTACCGCGAATACGCAGTACGCCGGTTTAGCAAACCGGTGCCTTCAGCCTCTCGGCCACCTCTCCAGTTTTCACCGTGCCGTCACGAGCGAGTCGCATCCGCGCAGGTGTCGTGGGGCAATGATACGCCCGGCCGTATTTCTCGCAAGCGATGAGGTTCGTTTCATTAGGCAAACACCGCGTGGACACGGCCGGTGGAAGGGCTAACATAAATTGATAGTAGCACGCGGCGGGCTCGGCATTGCGTTTTCAATTCTCTCGCTCAGCCAAGGTTCGGCGCGCGCGACGCTAGGGGTCGAGCCGTGCCAGACTCGCTCGCAAGAAACCATGTGCAATTGCAGCGAGAGTACGACGCCCTCCTGCGCCGATGCGAGGAGCTTCAGCAGCAGGCCCTCGAAGCGCTTCAGGCCCGCGAGGCGCTCGCCATCAGCGAAGCTCGCCTGCGCCAGATCATCGACCTCGTGCCGCACTTTATTTTCGCAAAGGACAGCAACGGGGCGTTCATTTTGGCGAATCATGCTGTTGCAAACGCGTATGGCACCAGCGTTGAGAACCTGCTGAGCAAGACGGACGCGGATTTCGCACAATCCGCAGAAGAAGTTGAGGCGTTTCGCCGCGACGACCTGGATGTAATTCGAGGCGGCCGGCCAAAGGTCATTCCAGAAGAGAAAATCACCGATTCGACTGGCCGGGTGCGACTGCTCCATACCACCAAAATTCCGTTTACGTTCTCCGGTTCGAGCATTCCGGCCGTGCTCGGTGTGGCGATCGATATTACCGAGCAAAAGCGCGCCGAACTGGAGCGTGCGGAGCTTGAGAAGAAGATTCTGCAAGCTCAAAAACTCGAAAGCCTCGGTGTGCTGGCGGGCGGCGTCGCACATGATTTCAATAATTTGCTTACGTGTATTCTTGGGCATGCGGATTTAGTTCGCGAACTAACGCCGGGCCCAACCCCGATCACCGAGAGCGTTGACGCCATCATTCACGCGTCGCGCCGCGCGGCGGACCTCTGCCGCCAGTTGCTGGCTTATGCCGGCAAAGGCCATTTCCACGCGGTGCCGCTCGATGTCAACGCGTTGATCCGCGATGTGCGTCGCATGCTGCATGTGTCAATCGTGCCGCGGGCGTCCATTCAGCTTGAACTAGCCGACACGCTTTCGCCGGTGCAAGCGGACGCAAGCCAGCTTCAGCAGGTCGTGTTGAATCTGCTGGTCAACGCCGCCGAGTCTCTGCCACAATCCGGCGGTACTGTTTCCATCAACACATGTGCGCGCTTCTGCGACGTCGCCGAACTGGGCTGGCTCCAACCCGGCTGCGAAGAAGTGAAGCCGGGTAACTACGTCGTCATCGAAATCCGCGATGACGGCTGCGGCATGGACGCCGCAACTCGCGCCCGCATGTTCGAGCCGTTCTTCACCACCAAATTCACGGGCCGCGGGCTAGGACTTGCTGCGGTGCTGGGCATCATTCAAGGCCATCGGGGCGCCTTGGACGTGCGGTCCAAATTAGGTGAGGGAACGCGCGTGCGGATTTACCTGCCGGCCACGGATCGTCTGATCTCGCCGCCTGCGCCCGAATCGGACGAGCAATGGCGAGGCGCCGGCACGGTTTTGGTGGTGGATGATGAGCCAGACGTGCGCACCGCATGCGGCGGAATGCTTCAACAAATGGGATTCGAAGTAGTGACGGTCGCCAGCGGACAGGAAGCCATCGAGCGCCTGGGTGAGCCGCCGTTCCCTGAGTTCTGCTGCGTGATTCTGGATCTGACCATGCCGCGGCTGGATGGCGGCGCGACGCTTCGCCAGATTCGCGAGCGCGGCATTCGCGTTCCGGTGTTGCTGTCGAGCGGGTATTCGGCCGAAGAGGCCGCAGCCGCGTTTGACAGAGGCGAGGCGGCCGGCTTTGTTCCCAAGCCGTACATGTTCGCCGACTTGCAACAAGCGCTCCGCCGTGTGCTTCATCGATGAGGTTCGCGTTCGGGCCGTCAGGGTTCGACGTCGCCATTCGACGCTGGAGCGTCCGGCGGCGACGCTTCCAGTGCTTCGCCGGCGGCGCTGGGTCCGACGTTTTCGGCGACTTCAGACATATCGCCATTTTCGTCCTTATCGACCGCCATTTTCGCCACGGCGACAAGACGATCGTCGTCATCCACGCGAATCAACCGCACACCCTGAGTCGCCCGGCCGATTTCGCGCAGCGCGTCGAGCGTCATCTTGAGCAGCTTGCCGGACGACGCGATGAGCATGAGCGCGTCCTGATCGGTCACGGCGCGCAGCGCCAGCACCGGACCATTCTTGTCAGTCACTTTGACGTTGATGACGCCTTTGCCGCCGCGCCGCGTCAGACGATATTCGTCGATGTCCGTGCGCTTACCGAAGCCGCGCTCGCAAACCGTCAACAAGCTCATGCCCGGCCGGATGACCGCCATATCGACGACGCGATCATCGGATTCGAGCGTAATACCGCGCACGCCGTGGGCGGTCCGGCCCATCGCGCGGACATCGTCCTCTTTGAATCGACACGCCATCCCGTTGCGCGTTCCCAGCACAACTTGATCATCGCCGTTCGTCAGCGACACGCCGATCAGCGAATCATTCGCGTCGAGCGAAATCGCCTGAATTCCGCTCGGTCGCGGATTGCTGAACGCCGATAGCGGCGTTTTCTTCACGACGCCCTGCTCGGTGCAGAAAAACACAAATGCTTCCTCGAAGCGCTTCACCGGCAGGATAGCCATGTGCCGTTCATTCGGCTGCATGGTGAGCACATTCGCGATCGCCCGGCCGCGCGCGGTGCGGGCCATGCTCGGCATGTCATACACGCGCAGCCAGTAGACACGGCCGCGATTCGTGAAAAAGAGCAGATAGTCGTGCGTGTTGGCCACGAGCAAGTGCTCGATGAAATCGCCGTCCTTGGCGTCAGAGCCTTTAACGCCCTTCCCGCCGCGACCCTGCGCTCGATACGTTTCGACCGGGACGCGCTTGACGTAGCCCTCGTGCGAAATCGTGACCACAACGTCCTGGCTCTCGATCAGCTGGTCCATGCGCACTTCGCCGACCGCGCCACTGATTTGCGTTCGCCGGTCGTCGCCGTGTTTGTCGCGCATCTCGCGCATGTCTTCGGCGATGATGTTCAGCACGCGCCGCTCGTCGGACAGGATCAACTCGAAATCCGCGATTTCGTCGACCAGTTTGCCATATTCGCGAGCAAGCTCCTCGATCTCCAGCCCGGTCAGCTTGCGCAGCTGCATCGACAGAATCGCGTCAACCTGCGTCAGCGTCAGATGCTGATCGCCGCTTGTGCAACGCTGCACAAATGCTTCGGGCAGCAGCTTGCGCACAGTCGCCTGCTCGCTCAGCCGCAGCGCCTTGGCCATCAGTCGCTGCCGGGCGGTCTCCACGTCGGGCGAGCCGCGGATGATCGCGATGATCTCGTCGATATCCGCCACGGCCAGGATCAGGCCTTCCAGCACATGCGCCCGCTGCCGCGCTTTTCGCAGCAGGAAGTTCGTGCGCCGGCGAATCACGTCCACTCGATGCCGGACGAAGTATTCGATGAGCTGTTTGAGGTTCAGCGTCCTCGGCACACGATTCACCAGGACAATGTTGATCGCATGCACGTTCATCTGAAGCGGCGTGAATTCCCACAACTGGTTGGTGACCACGTCCGCGTTGGCGTCCTTCTTCAGCACCAGCACCAGCCGCACCAGCTTGTCGCGGCCGGACTCGTCACGCATGTCGTCGATGCCTTTGAGCGTGCCGGCTTCAATCCCCTCCGCGATGCGCTCTTTGATCGTCGAAAGCAGAATCCCGTATGGAATTTCATCCACAACGATCTGCACGCGCCCGCTCTTCGTATCCTCGGTGTGCAGCACCGCGCGCACCGTGAGCGATCCGCGCCCGGTGTGATACGCGTCGCGAACGCCCGTCGTGCCGCAGATCACCGCGCCGGTCGGAAAATCCGGTCCCGGCACAATTTGCATGAGTTCATCGATCGTGATTTCATGATTGTCGATATACGCGCAGATCGCGTCGCAGATTTCCCGCAGGTTGTGCGGCAGCAGGCGCGTGGCCATTCCGACCGCGATCCCGTCGCACCCATTGACGAGCAGATTGGGGAATTTGCTTGGCAAGACGACCGGCTCTTTGCGCGTGCCATCGAAATTGTCTTCAAATTCCACCGTATCGCGCTCAATGTCGTCGAGCATTTCAGACGCCGGCCCGCTGAGGCGCGCTTCCGTATAGCGCATGGCCGCTGGCGGATCGCCGTCAATGCTGCCGAAATTTCCCTGGGGATGGATCAGCGTACACCGCATGTTCCATTCCTGGCCGAGGCGCACAAGCGTGGGATAAATGACGCCCTCGCCATGCGGGTGATAGTTGCCGCTGGTGTCGCCGCATATCTTGGCGCACTTGCGATGCTTGGCCCGTGGGCCGAGATTCAGATCGTTCATGGCCACGAGAATGCGCCGCTGCGAAGGCTTCAGCCCGTCGCGAACATCCGGCAACGCGCGGGCCATGATGACGCTCATGGCGTACGTGAGATAGGAATCCTGCATCTCCTGGGCGATCGGCGTAATCAGATCGCCGGGACGGTTCATCGACGAGACAGTAGCGTCCATAAGCCCGCAGGCTCCAATTTCAGGGTGACTCACGCACAACAACAGCAGGTGCCGGGCGGTCTGGCAGACCGCAGCGCCGCATCCGCGACAAAAAACGATCGAATTCGAACGGATTTTACGCGGAAATGCCTGATCTGGCGAGAGATGCGCAATGATCGTCGCTCGATCGTTGAATAAGTCATGATGGTTGTCGCCGACCTCGCTTGAAACCTTCGGGGCGCGGCGGCGTCTAACACGAAATTCGCGCCATTCTCTTGCGCTAGTTAGGCACTTGTTTGGATTCGGATTTGCGTATATGCTTTTCGCCTGTGTTCGGTACATGGCATTCGACCGCGCGCTCCGATAGGCGGAGTTCAGCGCGGATCGTTTACTTCCAAGGAGACTTTGAAATGTCGTTTCGGAATCGCCTGACCTCGTTGCTCGTCTGTAGCTCGCTGCTGTGCGGCGTCGCTTTTGCGCAGGAAGCCGCCAAGCCCAAGGACGAGAAGAAACCGGCCGCTGCAAAGCCGGATGACAAGAAACCAGCCGCTGCCGGTCAGGACAAACACGCAGGCGGTATGGATGAAGCGGCCATGATGGAAGCCTGGATGAAGGCTTCGACGCCGGGCGAAAATCACAAGCTGATGGAAGGCATGACCGGCGACTGGACGTACGTCAACAAGATGTGGCACAACCCGGACCCGAGCGCCAAGCCGGAAGAGTCGACCGGCACAGCGACGATCAAGTCGATGTACGGCGGCCGCTATTTCCAAGGCGAATACGCCGGCACGTTCGAGATGCCCGGTCCGGACGGCAAGCCGCAGAAAATGGACTTCCGCGGCTCATCCGTGCACGGCTATGACAACGTAACAGGCAAATTCGTCGGCACATGGATCGACAACATGGGCACCGGCATCATGACGTTCGAAGGCAAGTACGATGCGGCCGGCAAGTCGTTTACGTACACCGGTACGTTTGATTGCCCCATGCAGCAGTGCAAGGTGGCCGTCCGCGAAGTCGTGAAGATCACCGACAAGGACCATCACGTTATGGAATGGTACGAGACGCGTCCGGGCGAAAAAGAGCGCAAGACGATGGAAATCACGTACACCCGCAAGGGCGCGAAGTAAGCCGGCGGCGTTCGATTTTTCCGACGCGCGTCGTTGCTAACGCTTCAGCGAAAGCCACGACCGTTTTGATCGATCTGTTTTAGAGCGCCAAACAAAACAGAGCCGCGACCGTAAGGGAGCGGTTGCTTCGAAGCACTGGTGGTGCGTTTTGTTAGGCACTTTTAGATCGCAATGCGCGAATATCGGGTGCGGCGCTCGCGCGTCGCGCCCGATTGCTTGCGCCTCCTGCGGCCTCGCAGTTGAAGCACACTTGGACGCCCGTTGACGCACTCCGCGACCGGCGCTAAGATTCCCGACCCTTGCCCCCCATCGTCTAGAGGCCTAGGACATCGGCTTTTCAAGCCGGCGACACGGGTTCGAATCCCGTTGGGGGGATTGAAGCAACTCTTTCCTGCCCGCATCGAATACCGAGCGATCGCGCGCACTCGCATTCTGAGCGGATTACGTTTTCTTGTGGCGGACAGATTTCCCGCGAGCAGGATTTCCTTTCGCGCGGCGGGCCTTGCGTGGTTTCTTACCGGCCAATCCGAATAGCGGGCGGACGACTTCGCGGATCAACCGAGCGATCGCCAATGCCTCGCGGGCGGCGCGTGTTGAAACGTGTTCACCCGGGTACGACACTTGACTGCGAACGGGGCGAGCGATCGTGCATGTGGTTCGATCAGCGCAAACGGCGACTCCCATTTCACCAATTCGGCAATCAGGGCGACGAGGTCGTGCGTTCGTGGAACCGGCGCATCCAATTCCAAAAGACGCGCTTTCAAATACTTTTCTACACATTGCTGAGAATGAAAGCCGATCACGGCCGCGAGCGTCGCACGACGCGACTTTGCGAGCTTTTCGGCGGCCTCGAAATCTTCTTCGGCCTTTGCGATCCACTCACGCGCCTCACGCTTCATAGAGTGTCTTGCCGCGCGCAAGGATTTCGCGAATGAACGAATCTCCGCGAGCGAGCGCTCGATCCATTTCTGCCGCGGAGCGCGTCACCAGATCAAGCGGAAAATCGCACGGAATCCGCCTCCGAATCTCCACCGAGCGCTCTGAAAACCGACCCGAGCCATCGAGAACAACGAGCAGGTCAACGTCCGATTCCTGCGTAGGTGAACCGTACGCATGCGAACCGAACAAGATGATCTTCCTGGGTTGGAATTTGTCGATCACTGCCTGCTTGAAGTTGTCGATCTTGCACGACAAATCGGCCGCGCCATCCAGGCGTTCAATCTCGCGCAACCCGCGCCCCGCGAATACACGATCAATCTTTCCAGTGCTGAGATTGAACTGATATCGTTCGTCATATTCTCCGTGAAACAACGATTCAGGAAGCGCGATTCGCGCATGCGGGTTTTCGAAAACTCCGACTCGTGGCGAGTTGCCGGCACTTCTGCGGACACCGGCTTCCCACAGATCAAATTGAATGTCGCCACACTCGGGCAACGTCGGCTCGCGCCCCAGGGTCGAGCGCAGCGCCTGGGCCCGCTCGTGATAGAGCCGCACATACTCAGCGTTAGGCACGCGAACCGTATCCAGCACCACGATTGCGCTGAATGTCGTGTTTTGCACGTAACCCTTCCACTGATCCGCCATCTTGCCGTTGTGCAGAAAAGTATTCACGGATCGAGTCATGTCCACCCGGCTCGTTGCGACGGAAAACGGCATGGTCATTCCGACGTCGCCCAGCATGGCGCCAAAAAACGCCCACGGGCGGTACTTGAACTCCCAATCGTCGATGTTGTGAAGCACCAAAACGCAGCAATGATCCTTATATTCGCGGAATTGCTTTTGGGCCTCGTTGATCTCTTTACGAATGCCGGCGTATGGGTTTGGGTTGCTCCTCTCGATGCGGTGCGGTCGCACGCGACGGGCGCAAAGTTCCTTCACCTCGCAGAGAATTCTCGTTGCGAGCGGATCAACGAGATAATCCGGGCGTTTTTTGCGATTCGGTAATTCTCGCGCATATTCATCTTCGAAAAGGTAGCCAATACCGAGTTGCTCCAGATAGCCCTGAAACAGCAACTCGGACTTCGTGTGTCGCGCGATCTTATGGCAACGATCAACCATCGAGACGATTTTATCCTCTGTTTGCCGCGCTATTGCTTCGCTCACAAGTTCAGTAACCCTAACTATACGCCGTGCTCCACAAACATGTAATACAACTTCCTCTTCGCCCCCATTGCCCCGCCACTGCCTCCCCGCCCAAACCGCTGCCGATGTAGATGGCCGGCCGGCCGCGCTAATCGCGCTGCCTGTGTCCTGATCTATCGTGAAACCGGCGTACGGCCATCGAAGCAATCTCGAATTTCGCCGCACAATCCGATCGCCGTCTGCTTCAAGCCGCACGCTTTGTCCATCGACTCGACCACTATCGATCTGCGCCAAGATCTGTTTCGCTGAGCGCGTTTCGTTTGATTCGGCTAACTGACCCCCAATCACGGCGAGCCTGTCCTGACGCGCCGCGTGCGCGTCCGACCGTTCTCGCCTCGCGCCGCGTTCACGGGTATGATCGGTCGCATACGACACAGGTCGTCGCGATCAAACCCGCGACGCTGAGAAATATCGGGAGCAAAACGTATGAAAAGAGCCAAAATCACAATCATCGGCGCCGGAAACGTAGGCGCCACGTGTGCCCACTGGGCCGCCGGCCGCGAACTGGGCGACATCGTCCTGCTCGACATCGTCGAAGGTATGCCGCAGGGCAAGGCTCTCGACTTGGCCGAAGCCGCCCCGGTCGAGGGCTACGACGCCCGGATCATCGGCACCAACAGCTATGACGACACCGCCAACAGCGACATCGTCATCATCACCTCAGGCATCGCCCGCAAGCCGGGCATGAGCCGCGACCAACTGCTCGAAACGAACACCAAGATCGTCGCCGAGGTCGCGGCGAAAGCGGCCGCCGCCAGCCCGGACAGCGTGCTGATCGTTGTGTCGAATCCGCTCGACGCGATGGTCTACACAGCGTGGAAAGTCAGCGGGTTCCCGCCGCACCGCGTCGTGGGTCAGGCCGGCGTCCTGGATGTCGCGCGCTATTGCTCGTTCATCGCCGCCGAAATCGGATGCTCCGTGAAGGACGTGTCCGCGCTGCTGATGGGCGGCCATGGCGACGATATGGTCCCGTTGCCGCGGTACACGACCATCAGCGGCATTCCGGTCACGCAGTTTATCTCGCCAACGCGCCTCGAAGAGATCGTCGTCCGCGCGCGAAACGGCGGCGCGGAGATCGTCAACCTCCTCAAATCCGGCAGTGCTTATTATGCGCCGTCGAGCGCCACGATTTCGATGGCCGAATCGATTATCCGCGATCAGAAGCGGATCATGCCGTGTGCCGCATATTGCGGTAAAGAATACGGAGTCGGCGGCTTCTTCGTCGGTGTGCCGTGCATCCTGGGCAAAGGCGGCGTGGAAAAGGTCGTCGAGGTCGAGCTGGAAGGCAAAGAACGCGAGATGTTCAACAGCAGCGTCGGGCATGTGAAGGATCTGGTGGCGACGGCCAATAAGTTCTTGCCGGCATGAAACGGCGAAGTACCGAAAATCGCCGAGCATGATTTTGAATGATTCAGCGGACTTGTCCGTCCAACTTGGAAATTCGCCGTTTGCGGGCGACCCGCGTGCGCCCTTCCGCTGCGGCATACAAATACCCGGCGCGCGTCGCAACCAGCCGGGCGATTCGAAAGGTTTTTGCACTCAATCGCGGCAGATGCCGCACTCGGAGGCATGTTCACGATGAAATCGAATTGGATGTTTACTGGAGTGATTTCGGCCGCGCTTTGCGCGATGCCCCTCTTCGCGCAGGATGCCAAGCCCGCGCCGGCAAAACCGGCGGCACAGGACGCCAAGCCCGCCGACGCGAAGCCGGCGCAGGACAAGCCGGCTGAGAAGGCCGCGCCGGTGCTGTGCCCTGTCAGCGGCGAACAAATCGACAAGAAGTCATTTACATATTTCAAGAACCGTCGCGTGTATTTTTGCTGCTCGAAATGCATGGGCAAGTTCGAAAAGAATCCGGCCCAGTACACCGAAGGGGTTACCAAGCAGTGGGATGCGGACAAGCTGCTTCGCGTCCAGGTAACTTGCCCCGTATCGGGCAAGCCGGCCGATCGCAAATTGTTCGTTGAAGGCGACAACGACCGCATCTACTTCGCGGATGAGGATTCCAAGAAAAAGTGGAACGGCTCGGATCAGGCCATGCGTAATCGGCTCGAAGAGCAGTGCTACTCCTACCAACCGCTTTGCCCAATCGGTGGCGAAATGATCGATCCTGCCGCGGTCGCTGATATCGACGGAAAGAAGGTCTATTTCTGCTGCGAAAAATGCGTAGATAAGTTCAAGAAAGACCAGGCCGCGAACATGAAGAAGCTCGACGAGACGATCAAGGCGAATCGCGGCGCCCACACGCGGCGCGTGCTCGCCGAAAAGCTCGGCTCTGGGAAGAAATAACCGGCCAGCCGGATCCCAATCACCGATTGAACTGAGGCTCCTGAAGCCGCCCTTCCGCGCGAAGTGCGGCTTCTTCTCATGTGGGGCCGTTGCGGGCGCAGCGGCGTTTTCATAAAATTGATTCGATGAACCAGATGCATATGATTTCACTCGCGCAATCGACCGCGGCGCCCGCCGCGCAGGAACCCGGCTATGCCATGCTGGTTGTACTTCTAGCGGTGGCGCTGGGCGTCACCATCGCCGTGCAATTGCTCACTCACCTGATCGGTCCGCAGCGCCGCGGCCCGGTAAAGGACGCGACGTATGAGTCCGGCGTCGATCCGATCGGCGATACGCGCCGCCGGTTCAACGTACGCTTCTACGTCGTCGCCATGCTCTTTTTGCTGTTCGACGTTGAAATCGTCTTCTTCTATCCCTGGGGTGTGCTATTCCCGCGCATGCATATGCCCGAATATCATTCCTGGGCATCGCAGATGCGCGACATGGGTTTCGGCGTCTCGTTTTTTGTGATTGAAATGCTGATTTTCATGGCCATTCTCACAATCGGCTATGTGTACGCGTGGCGAAAGGGCGTGTTCCGATGGGATTGACCCGGCAGGCTGAAGTGCTGGCCGTACCGACGAGCAGCGAGGAAATCACGCTGACGCGGCTGGATCATGCCGTCAACATGGCCAAAAAATACGGCATCAACTGGGCGCGGAAGAACAGCCTTTGGCCCATGCCGTTCGGCACGGCCTGCTGTGGAATCGAGTTGATGGCGGTCGCGTGCAGCCGTTATGACATCGCGCGGTTCGGCTCGGAAGCGATGCGTTTCAGCCCGCGCCAGTGCGATCTGCTGATCGTCGCCGGCCGCGTCGTGATGCGCATGCTGCCGGTGCTTCAGCGCATTTATATTCAGATGACCGAGCCGAAGTGGGTGATTTCGATGGGGGCGTGCGCATCGACGGGCGGCGTGTTCGATACGTATGCCGTCGTGCAGGGCATCGACCAGTTTCTGCCTGTCGATGTTTATGTGCCCGGCTGTCCTCCTCGCCCCGAAACACTGCTGGAAGGCCTGATGGCCATTCAGCGCATCGTCGATCAGGACGGCGTTAAGAAAAGCACGGAGCGCGGCAAGGGGCTGGGGCTGGTTGCTCAGCCGCCGCGAAAGATCAACGTCGAGTTGGGGCCGGGATTCGCTAGGCCGGATCAGAACTGATCGTGGCTCAATTCACAGTAGGTCCGCGTTCTTTGCGCTTGGCTCAGCGCGCGGGGGACTTTCCTTCGGCGGCGCTCAGGACCGGCACGAGCTTTTGAGTCAGCAATGCGTATCCCTGCGCATTGAGATGCAACTGGTCCTCCTCAAAAAACTCTGAACGGGGTTCGCCGTCGCCGGCCAGCAATCCAGCGATGATGTCCACAAACGTCGCATTCCTATCTCGACCGCACTCCTTCGCAATCAGCGCGTTCGCCTGCTGCATCGTCGGCCAAAGCGCCCAGCGCGCCCGGCTCGGCTTGATCGAAACCACAACAACGGGCACTTCGGCGCAATCCGCGCGGATCAGCCGCATTAATTCGCAAAACGCCGCGTGAATCTCCGCCGGCGTGCGCCCTTCGGCCACATCGTTGTCCCCGGAATACAGCACGATCGCCCGCGGTTTGTAGGGTCTGATGATGCGACCGTAATAGCGCACCAAATCGGAATATTGCGAGCCGCCAAAACCGCGATTCAGCACAACGCGATCGGAAAAACTGCGAGCCGTCGGCCAAAGAACGATCGTCGAGCTGCCAGTAAAGAGAATCGCATCACGCGGAGGCGACGTTTTTCGATCGTACGATTCAAATGCGGCGATGTCCGCTTCCCAGCGATCGGCCGGTGCCGTGGTCGTTTGGCGCGACATGGCCGGTTGCGACGTTGGCGCTGCCTGGCCGATCAACAGGCACACCCCGACGCCAATCATCGCGATTGTCCATGCCGGCGTCGCGGTGCTAAGCCTCATGCGCATTCTCCGAAAGCCGTTCGCTCGTAGCCTACTTGGCCGCGGCGCGATCGACTTTTACATTCACATCTTTTACGCGGCTTCCGGTGATCTGAAACGAGCCTGTGTAGCGCTGCTTGTCCGGCCTCAGCAAAATCAGCTTGCGCCCCCCGCTGCCCTTGGCGATCGACCACTCGCCCATCTGATCCGCACGTTCCAACGCGGTTTTCAAAATCGCCGGCGGCAGCCAGTCCTCGGCATGGTGCTTCAACTTGCCGGCCCCAGCCGCCTCGAAGAAGTCATCCGGCGAATCGAAATACTGCCGCTGGCTCGCAGCCCGCGCGAAAAAGCTCGCAAGCGTCGAAAACGCGACGCGATCGTACTCGCTCGCGGTCGGATCGTCGGCGAGATTCCGCCAATAGTCGCTCCAGCGCTGTTGGAATTCGCGAACGCCGCGGCCGAAGCTGCGCTCCCAGGCGGTTTCCCATTTGTCGCCGCCACTCACGGCGCGAAGAAACCCGTTGAATGGCTTTTGGTATTTACCTTCGTTGGCGTGAGCCAGAAAGTGAATCATCGACCACGCCTGATCGTAATTCACGATGCTCCCCTCAGAATTCCAGGTTTCGTGCTGCAACATCATCATGTCGCGAAGCGATTTGAACTCGCTCTTCTCAAACCGCGATTTCACGCGCTTCAGTCGCTCTTTCGGAATCAACCCGGTGATGAAATCGTCGCCGGTGAACTGCCCTTCGGCGAAATACTCCGCGAGACCCTCGTTGGCCCAGATCGGGATGTCGCCGCCCACGGCCCCCATCACGAACTGATGAAAACCCTCATGTTGAACGGTCGACCATACGCGATCGCCGAATCGCGGATCGGCAACCGCCATCAGCCGCTGGCCGTTGAATACACCAGCGGTTCCGGGCGGTCCGCCCGCCGCGATGTAATCCTCGATATTTCGAAACAGCATGAACGGTAGCTTGCCGTTGATGCCGTTTCCGGCAAAGCCGCGCGTTCGACGCGCATATTCTTCGAACATGAGCGTGACGCGCAGTTTCGCCTCGCGGGCCTTGTCCGCGTCCAGGTCAGTTAGAATTTGATAGTATTTCGAGTCATAGCTCTTAAGGCCCATCTGCGCCGCGGCAGGCAATGCCGGCCACAAAATCGCCGCAAACCAGATCGCGAACCACGACCGCTTCGCGCGCTTGGATGCCATGTGATGCATGCGCTGACTCACATTTAATTCGCTGTCGCTAGTCCATCTTTGCGGCGCAAACGCAAACCATCTGCCGGCAGCCGGGGCAGCCGGTCGTGAATTTCTGTATGGCCGCTTCGAGATCGATGCCCTCTACGTTCGCGAGCGTGACCAGCCACGCGAACACATCCGCGAATTCCCCTTCCATTTCATCGTGCTTGCGCCGCGCGATGGCCCGCGCCAGTTCACCGAATTCCTCCGCGAACCAGATAAACGTCTTGGCCGGCCCGCGCTGCCGATCGCGCTCGGAGTACATTTTGTCGATTAACTGCTGAAATTCGCGAATTTGCATGTAATCCTCAGCGACATCACTCAAATAACGTCTGCGTTTCAACCGCCGCGGCCGGGCGCGGCAGTCCCAGATGCTCATACGCTGCCGGGCGCGCTGCGCGGCCGCGCGGCGTGCGGATGACGAAACCGATCTGTAGCAAATATGGCTCGACCACGTCTTCGAGCGTGTCGCGATCGTGCCCCATCGCCGCCGCAATGGCCTCAATACCGGCCGGTCCGCCGTCGTAGTGGCGGATCAGCACCTGCAAATACTCGCGATCCAGCGCGTCAAGCCCGAGCGTGTCGATCTGAAGCATATCGAGCGCCGCGTCCACAATGCCCGCCGTCAACGTTCCATCCCCGCGCACCTCGGCATAATCTCGCACACGGCGCAATAGGCGGTTCACGATGCGCGGCGTGCCGCGCGAGCGGGCCGCCAGCCGTTCCAGCGCCGCGCGATCGCCATGCACCCGAAGGCGCTCGGCGCTGCGCGCCACGATGCTCGACAATTCCGCGTTTGTATAATAGTTAAGATGAAGCAGCAGCCCGAACCGCCCGCGCATCGCCGCCGACAACATGCCTGCGCGCGTGGTCGCCCCCACCAGCGTGAAACGCGGCAGCGCGAAGTTGATCGTCCGCCCTCCGACGCCCGATTCCGTCGTGAAATCCACGCGAAAATCCTCAAGCGCCGGATACAAAAACTCCTCGACAACCTTGCCGAGTCGATGAATCTCATCGATGAACAGCACGTCACCCGTCTGAAGATCGGTAAGCATGCTCATCAGATCGCCCTGACGTGTGATCGCAGGACCGCTGGTCACGCGAACGCTCGCACCCATTTCCGAGGCGATGATGTGCGCAAGCGTCGTCTTGCCCAGGCCCGGCGGGCCATCGAGCAGCACATGGTCGAGCGGCTCGCGCCGCCCGCGCGCGGCATCCAGCGCGATGCGCAACTGCTCGCGCACCACTTCCTGCCCGATGCACTCATCCAGCGAGCGCGGCCGCAGCGCGTTGAGGAACACATCCTCATCCGGCGCGCTTTGCGTGATGACTCGTTCAATCGCCATGATCCGCGGCCCTTGCCCGCTGACTCATCGTATCCGAATTTCGCCCGAACGCTTGGCGCGCCAAGCGTAATCAGCGCTTCCTTAAAGAACCCCGCTCGCCGGGGCCTGACGCTTCACGCGATACGCCGCGCGGACAATTTCCTCCGGTGACGCGAGCGCCGGCTCGGCATCAACCGCCGCCGCGATCCAGCGTTGTGCATCCGAACGCCGATCGCCCCATGTCACTAGAATCTCCAGCGCGGTGCGCTGCGCGTCGCTCAGTTCCGCCACGGGCCGAGCGGCCGGCTCGGACGCCACGAACGGGACCATGCGCCCGCGAAGCTCCGTCACGATTTGAGCGGCCGTTTTCTTGCCGATCTCGGGCAGATCTTTCAAGAACCGCTCGTCGCCGCGCTCGATGGCCGCGGCGATCGCGGCGGTCGGCGCGCTCATTGCACGCAGTGCCTTGCGCGTGCTAACCCCATTGACACGCAGCAGTTCATGAAAAAACGCTCGATCGGTTTCGGTCAAAAACCCGATCAACCGCGGCGTCAGATTGCCGCCGCCCAGGCTGCCTTCGAGGTAGTGCACCGTGTGAAATACGACCTCGGTGTTTGTGAGGGCGGCACACTGCGCGGCGCTCGCCGCCGGAATCAGCAGCTCATACGAGATGGCGCCAACCGCAATCACGACACTCTGCGGGCCGCAATTCGACACCCTTCCAATCAGCCGCGTGATCATCCCCTTCTCCCGCGGACGCCGCGGAGCGGCAGCTGATCCAGCCTGATGCCCGCCAGCGCGATCGCAATCGCGTCGGCCACGTCGTCGGGTTCCGGTGCATGGCACAATCCCAGCGTCATAGAAATAGCCGTCTGCATTTGCTGCTTTCCGGCATGGCCGTTACCTGTCAGCGTTTTTTTCACGCGTGTAGCGGACACGGAGATGACCCGCAGGCGCAATTGGGCGGCCGTAAGCAACACGACACCGCGCGCGTGCCCCATGAGGATGGCGGTACGCGGATGCTTATAGTGAGCGTATAGCTCCTCGCATGCGAGCACGGTCGGTCGATGCTGATCAATGATCTGGCGCAACGAGCGTTCCAACTCGACGAGCCTGTTTTCGATGGATTGGTCACTATCCAGGCGGATCACTCCGGCTTCGTGCAGGTTCAATCCTGGGCCGACGGATTGTTCCGATAAGATGGCGTAACCGGTGCGTCTTAATCCGGTATCAATGCCGATGAATCGCTGCTTGCCGCTGGGATCGCAGCGCGCGCCGCGGGCCGCGTGAGCACAACTCGGAGCAATATCAGCCATGCGGCGTAGTTTACCGGCTATCGCGAATCGGCGCGCTGCGCATTGCGGGCCGCGCCGACACGGATTTTGACCGGACTTGCAAGAACTTGCACGTCAATTGGTCTGGATGACCGATGAACACCGCAGCCCCGCGCCGATACACTGTTGCGTCGTATAATGCAGTGGCACTCGCGCCCCGCTGAGTCGGGCCGGGCGGAGCAAGCCCACGAAACTTGCCGAAAGGACTAAATCGAATGCGCTGGATTTCGCGCTTGCAGAGCACGCTGATCGTAACGACGGTGCTCGCTCTGTCCGTCCGTGCCTGGGCTGATTCCGAACTCGGCGAAGCCTATGCCGCAATCCTCCGCGGCGAGTATCCGGTAGCCCGCTCGGCGATCGACGCGGCCAAACGCTCAAACGGCGGCGCGGACGTCGCTCGCGCGGACGGCTGGCTCTCGTCATACGAAAACGTGCTGAACGCCCGCGAAGCGGTGCGCTCAAAGACTTTTGACTGGCATTGCGAGCAAGCCCGCAAAGCACTGACCGACGGCAAGACGTATCTCGCGCTGAGCTTCACTTCGCTCGCGGCCGACTATGCGGCGGATACCGTCGAATTCTCCAAGTCGGAGCTCGCGCGCGAAGTAACGGACAGGGCCTTGTCGGATGCGACGAAAATCGAGAAAGACGCCAAGTGGCGCGATGCACTGCGTTATTACGTTCAACTGGAGCGCATCCATGAGGGCGATGCGAAATACAAGGAACTGCGAATCCACGCCGGGCGGCACGCCCGGCTTGAGTTCCTGTACACGGACAAAAAGGCCGTCGAGCGCCGCATCGAAGGCGTTTCGTCGCGGCTGCTGAAGGAAGCGATCGACCGCATTAACGACACCTATTACCGTTCGCCCGATTTCAAAGCGCTGGCGGACAGCGCCCTGGGAAATCTCGAGGCGCTCACCGAAACGCCCAAGCTCTTCGAGGTGTTCGACGGGCTCGCCAACCCCGATCTGCGCGGCTTTTTCCTGAAGAACATTCAGGAGCGTCGCGCGGAGATCAAGGCAAAAACGAAATTCGACGCGAAGGACTTTGAGCGCCTGTTTCGCGACGTGCTCGCCGTCAACAAGGAAAGCGTGGAGCTCCGCGACGAATTGCTTGTCGTCGAATTCCTCGAGGGCGCGACCGAGAATCTCGACGAATTCACCAGCATGGTGTGGCCGGCCGACCAGACCGACTTTGACAAGTCGATGATGGGCGAGTTTCAGGGCGTCGGAATTCAGCTTGGCACGGATGAATTCACGTCGCGGCTGAAGGTGGTGACGCCGCTCGAAGACAGCCCGGCGCTCGAAGCCGGAATCGAACCGGGCGACCTCATCATTGACGTGGACGGAAAATCCACGAAGGGCTGGACCACCGAAGACGCGATTCGCAACATCACGGGCCCCGCGGGCACGCCCGTCACGCTGACGATCTTCCGCGCATCGACCGGCGAGAAAATGAACTTTCCGTTGAAGCGGCGCCAGATCAATCTGCGAAGCGTCAACGGGGTGCAACGGCTTGACGATCCGAAGGGGCTGGGCTGGGACTACATGCTCGACAAGGACGCCGGCGTGGCCTACATCCGCCTATCCGGCTTCAACGCACATTCGCAGCAGGAACTCGACACGGCCCTGCAAGAGGCCAAATCGCAGGGGATGAAGGGTCTGATCCTTGACCTGCGCAACAATCCCGGCGGATTGCTTGAAACCGCGGTCAGCACGGTCAGCACGTTTCAGCGCGGCGGGCGTGTCGTTTCAACCGAAGGGCGCCGCGAGCAAAAAGAAGTGCACGATGTGACCGGCAGCGCGGCTTTGCCCGATCTTCCGCTTGCCGTGCTTGTAAACGAGGGCAGCGCGAGCGCATCCGAGATTTTGTCCGGCGCGCTGAAGGACCACAACCGGGCCGTCGTCATCGGCACGCGCACGTTCGGCAAGGGCAGCGTGCAGCGCGTCATCCCGCTCAGCCGGACCGCGCGTATCAAGCTCACCACGGCGATTTATTACTTACCAAGCGGGCGTTCCCCGCATAAATCCGCCGGCGCCGAAATCTGGGGCGTTGATCCGAATTACACCGTAAAAATGATGCGCAAGGAATTTGAGCGAATGTTCGAGCGCCAACGCGAAGCGAACATCATCCGCAAAGGCCTCGCGCCGGCGAAGGTTCCGACGATCGACGAGGAGACGCGCAAGAAGAATCTGGAATCGCTGAAGGACAGCGAGGCGAAGTCAGAAGAGGAAGAAGATGAACGCAGTCCCGCATTGCTGAGCGAAGAGGACATCACGGCGTTGCAGGCCGATCCTCACAAAGCGCCGGATGCTGATCCGCAAATCGAGGCCGCCTTGCTCGAACTTCGCGTGAAGCTCGCGGCGAATCTGCCCTGGCCGCGCAATCTGGCCGCGGGGGAATCGACGCAGACGCGAGATCGCGATTGAGCAGGTTGGGTCGCGCGCGGCGTTTGACGCGGAAAGCAGAAATGAAAAATGCAGAAAGAAGAGGCGCGGCGCAAACAGCGCTTGGGGCGTCAACTCGCTGCGAGCGCACCGTTGACCCGGCTCGTGACTTGTAGTGTGGACTAGGTGGTTCGGCGCGCTAGTGCGTCTAGGAATCTCAGGTCAATACGAAAGCCCGCGGCGATGTGCTTCGCCGCGGGCTTTTTCTCAATTCACACTGATCGATTTCCGCTCACGCGGCTCGACCGGCCCTAATGTACGACGTGAACACGACGGGAAACTCCGCTTAGCGGATCGCGCGGATCGGCGTCGCGTTCGGAGCGGTCGGAGTCGGACTCGGCGTCGGCGAGGAAACGCCGCCCGGACCAAACGACGATCCGCTCGCCATCAGCTCGGCCACAAACACGTCGAACGGTTGCGGTGCGTCGGGCGTCGTAACGCCGCCGTCGCAAGCCGTATCGTCGCAATTCGTGCCATCGCCGGCATAGGTGCCTCCCATCGCATCGCAGACGACGGCGGGAACCGTCGCGCATCGGCCGCTGGCTAGACAGCACGCGCCCACCGGCGGACGCGGGCAATCGCTATTACGGCAACGCGTGTTGTCGCCGCGATAGTCGCCGCCCGCCTCGGCACAACGAGCGGCCGTCGTCTCGACGCAATGCCCGGTCGGTAGACAGCACGCGCCGCGCGCCGGCGGTTGCGGGCAATCTGCGTTTTCGCACGTCGTGTTGTCGCCCTGGTACGTTCCGCCGCCGCGCGTGCAGCGCTCTTCGCTGGTCATCACGCATCGGCCATTATCAAGGCAACACGCACCACGAACCGGCTGCGGGCAGGCCGCATCGTCGCAATTCGAGTTGTCGCCCTGATATGTGCCGTGCAGTCGCTCACACACCGCCTCGGGCACGGTGACGCAACGGCCACTGGGTAGACAGCAGGCGCCCCGGACCGGAGGAGGCGGCGCACAACCACCCTCGCGGCAACGCGTATTGTCGCCAAGGTAGCGGCCGCCGAGTTCTTCGCAACGAGCCGCCGTCATCTCCTCGCAACGGCGATTTCCGGCCGGATCCGTCAGGCAGCATGCGCCGCGCGCCGGCGGCTGCGGGCAGTCCGACGCGTCGCACGTGGTGTTGTCGCCCTGATACGTTCCGTGGGCCCGCTCACATCCGGCGGCCGTCGTAACCACGCAGCGGCCGTTGGGCAGACAACACGCGCCGCGGACCGGTTGCGGGCATTCCGCATCGTCGCAGTGGGTGTTGTCGCCACGATATGTGCCGTGAGCCCGCGCGCAGCCGGCCTCGGTGGTGACCATGCAGCGGCCACTGCCAAGGCAGCAAGCGCCGGTTGCAGGCGGCGGGGCGCATGGCTCATCGCAGTTCGAACCGTCGCCACGGTATACGCCGTGACGTTCGGCGCACTGGCGCGCCGTGATGACTTCGCAGCGACGCGCGCCGGTCGGATCGGTGAAGCAGCAACCACCGGTTGCGGGCGGGGGCGCGCAAGCGCCCTCGGTGCAGCGCGTGTTGTCGCCCAGATAGCGACCGCCGAGTTCATCGCAGCGCGCTCGCGTCATTTGCTCGCATCGCGTGCCATTCGGCGACGTGAGGCAGCAAGCGCCGGTTGCAGGCGGCGGGGCGCACGGCTCATCGCAGTTCGAGCCGTCGCCGCGGTAGACGCCGTGGCGTTCAGCGCACTGGTGGGCGGTGATCACCTCGCAGCGACGCGCGCCGGTCGGATCGGTGAAGCAGCAACCACCGGTTGCGGGCGGCGGCGCGCAGGGGTTATTCGCGCAGCTCGTGCCGTCGCCACGATAGCCACCGCCGATTCGATCGCACTCCGCGCGATTCGTCAACAGGCAAGTCACGCCGTTCGGCGTGGTGATGCAGCACGCGCCCGTCGGAGGCGGCGGGGCGCACGGCTCATTGCAGTTCGAGCCGTTGCCGCGATAGTTGCCGCCGCGCTCCGCGCACTGGGCCGCG
>JAEUIR010000319.1 GCA_016795025.1 Phycisphaerales bacterium | reverse complement strand
TTTTTTTGATCAGAGCCGCGACCGTGAGCGAGCGGTCGCCGAGGCGCTAGTGGATTGCCTCGAAAATACCGGCACGTATCAATGGAGGGGAGCATCGGCGTCTCGCCGGTGCGAAATCCTGTTTTCGCACTGCTGCGATTAGTCGCCGGTATCGGCGATGACGGCCGCGACGAACGCATCGATGTCGAAGTTGTCGATCGTGCCGTCGCGGTTGACATCGGCGCGGGTGCGGTCGCACCAGCCGAAGCGGGCCGCGTAGCCGGCCTCGTCGGTCAGCGCCAGGACGAACGGGTCGATGTCAAAGTTATTGACCCAATTGTCGCAGTTCATATCGCCGGGCTTGGGGGCTTTTGCAATCACCATTCCGCGCCCAAGTAGACGAGCGAATTCAGGTTCAACCGGTGCCGTGAACAAGACCCTTTGTTCAAGCGTTTCGACATTTACCGAGTATAAATTGGACTCGTCGACGATTAGCAATTCTGCGTCGTCATTCGACAGAACAATTGTGATAGCAGTATCTAAAGGTCTGAACCCTGTAAGAATCATTTCACGCGTGCCCGGGTCAAAACCCCGATAACGATGAATGCGGCCGCGCGGGAACACGCCATGATCCGCAGCTACATATAATCGGTTATGGCGCCGATCAATCGCAACAGATCTTGCAAATGGAAAACCGTTTGATCCAAAATAGGGATCGATCACAGAGACCTCGCCGTCCGGCGTGACTCGCTGCAGAAATCGAGAGGCGACTAATACATCTCCGTTTCGGTCTACAATAATGCCGCCGCCACCGCGCAGGCCGTCTTGCCAGTCGGCCAGTACGAGCGGGTTTCTACTTGCGTACTCGTAGCGGAGAAGCGCCTGAAAGCCGTACTCGTTAATAACGAAAAAACGCCCCAAGGTATCCCATGCCAGACAGTTGCCGCCAAACGGCCCGGTCAGTCCATTTGCGCCGGTCAATATTACTGCACCGTTTCCGGCCGCGTCGAATTCGATCACTGTATTGGAAGAAAGATTCGCGACGCGCAGCCGTGAACCGTCGGGCGTAAACGCCAGCCCGGCATTTCCATATAGTCCGTCTTCCGCATCGGCAAAAATCCACGATTCTCCCGTCGTCGGATTCACTTCCCTAATCCAACTTCTCGGCTCCCGATTCCATTCGGTACCCAACTCCGTCAGGAAAATGTGGCCGGGCACGAATCCATTCGGGCCGCTTTGCGCGAAAGCGCAAGCGAGCGGCATTGTGATCAGCAGCATCGACGTGCAAGCACGCATTCGTTCCGCTCCGGCTTGTGCCGCGACCCTGTTCGCGCCAGGCCAACGACGGCGGGCGTAATTGTATCAGTCAACACATCGTCGCCGCCGGCCGGAATTGTACTTCGAGCGCCTAACAAAACAGAGCCGCGACCGTAAGGGAGCGGTCGCCTCGAATCACCGCGAAGTGTTTTGTTAGGCGCTCTTACTCCGCTCGATCGGCGATGACGGCCGCGACGAACGCGTCGATATCGAAGTTGTCGATCGTGCCGTCGCGATTGACGTCGGCGCGGGTGCGGTCGCACCAGCCGAAGCGCGCCGCGTAGCCGGCTTCGTCAGTCAGCGCCAGCACGAACGGATCGATGTCGAAGTTGTTGACCCAGTTGTCGCAGTTCAAATCGCCGGGCCGCGGGGCTTTGTAGACGGCGATGCCTCGGCCCCATTCGAGTGCGTTTGGGTCGGGAGGAACCCCAAGCAGCGTTCGCTGCTGAAAAGTAGCCAAATCAACCGCGTGAAGCCCCAAATTGTCAACCACATAGAGTTGCGTTTCATCTTCAGATAGAGCGATTGAGAGCCAATTGTACGTGCTGTATCCTTCGGCTATGACTCGTCGCGAGTCGGCATTTCCTTCAGGATAGATATGGACTTTTCCTGGCTGCGACTGGAGGTGAACGGCCGCCACATAAACGTTGTGTCGCTGGTCAACGACAAGGGAACGCGCATCCACGCCGGAGGAGGAAAAAAACGGGTCAAAAATGCTGACCACACCAACCGGAGTAATCCGAAGAAGATCGTCACTCGCAAACAGCGCATCCCGATTGGGCAGTAACGCAAGTCCCCCGCCGCCGCCAATTCCATCACGTCGATCAGCTAGAACGTCCGGGGGGCCGCCGCGCGGCGAGAAGCGCAAAATCTGTTGCGAATACTCATTCGCGACGAAGTAATTCCCCGCTCGGTCCCACGCCAATCCGTTTCCTCCAAACGGTCCGCGCAGACCGTCTTGGGCGTCGTAAATGACGGTTCCGTTACCATCTGGTGTGAATTCGATGACCGTGCTGGTTGATAGATTGATAACCCATAACCGACCTCCATCGGGCGTGAATGCTAAGCCGGAGTTGTTGCACAGACCATCCTCGGGTCCGGCGAATATCCACGACTCGCCGGTTGTGGGTTTCACTTCGCGGATCCAGCTACGGTTGGCGAAGCACCCCTCTTCACCGAGTTCGCTAATAAAGATGT
>JAEUIR010000318.1 GCA_016795025.1 Phycisphaerales bacterium | reverse complement strand
GAGCTCCTTGATCGCGAGCAGCGCGTGCCACGCCGCGATGCAGGCGCCGCCGTCGTCATGCGCGCCCTGACCGACGTCCCATGAGTCGAGGTGGCCGCCGATGACGACAACCTCTTCGGGCTTTTCGCGGCCGCGCAGCTCGGCGACAACATTGGCGGAAGGGGCGTCCGGCTCGAAGCGTGCCTCCATTTTGAGGCGAATAACGACCTTCACGCCGCGTTTGCAGAGTCGATAGATGGTGTCGGCGTCTTCGATGGAAATGGCCGCGGTAGGGACTTTTGTCACGCCGTCTTCGTATCGCATCGCGCCGGTATGCGGCGATCGCAGGCTGCGAGCGGTCACGGAGCGGATGAGGGCGGCGACGGCGCCGTTTTTTGCGGCCCATGCGGCGCCATTGGATCGATATTGGACGGTGGTGCCGTATGACGTGCCGCGCTCCTCCGTGTATGGCGGCATCGCGTGATTGAACACGACGATTTTGCCGCGCACGGCTTCGCCAAGCGATTCGAGCTCCTCACGGTCTGTCACAGCCACGACTTCGGCGGTGATGCCCTCGGCGGGCGTGGCGACCGAGCCGCCCAGCCCGAGCATCGAAAGCTCCATATGACGCGGCTCGATCATCTCGGCCGACTCGCGGCCGCGCACCCAGTGCGGCACCATGACCGGCTCCGCGCGGACGTTTTCGTGGCGGTCGCGCTTGAGCGTGGCCACGGCCCAGTCCACGGCGCGCTCCAGGTTTTTTGAGCCGCTCAATCGATGGCCGATGTCGTCACAGAGCTCGGTCAATTTGTCATACGCGCGATTATCTTTCAATGTTTCGGCGATGATGCGATCGGCGATGGGTTGGTATTTTTTTGTCAGTTCGCCGGCGGCGGCGGGAGTGTGAGAGCCTGAGCCGAGCACTTGGGCTGCGGCGTTGAAGCTCAAAGCGGCGGCGAACGCGATTGCGACGAATGTCAACGAAAAGCGAGTCATGCATGTACCCTGGATTAACCGGTTTCGAATTCGTGGTTGGATTTGGCCTGCGCCGGCCGCGCTTAGCGCCCCGTGTGGCCGAATCCGCCGGCGCCGCGCTGCGTGTTGCTAAGTTCATCCACCAGTTCGACGCGCACAGGTTCGTAGCGTGCGATGATCAGTTGCGCGAAGCGCATGCCGCGGGTAATCGTGAACGGCTCCCGGCCGACGTTGCCGACGATCACCTGCAATTCGCCGCGATAATCCGCGTCAATCGTGCCGGGCGAATTCGGCAACATCAGCCCGTGCTTGAGCGCCAGGCCGCTGCGGGCGCGGATCTGGCCTTCGCAGCCCTGCGGTATTTCGACATACAAGCCGGTCGGAATGAGCTTGATATCGCCTGGCGCGATGATGACAGGCTCATCGACGGCGGCACACAAGTCCAATCCGGCCGCGTGCTCGGACTTGTACTCGGGCAGCGGGATGTCATCGATGCCGTCGCGGCGGCGAATTTTCAGCGTTTCGCGTTGTTTCATGGCGGTTGTCATGCGCGAACTATAACACAACCGCTCATCCGCCGGTCAACAGCGCGACGAATGGGTCGATGTCGAAATTGTTGACCACGCCGTCGTCGTTGATGTCAGCGGCGGAGGCGTCGCAATCCGGAAAGGCCGCAGCGTAAGCATCGGGGTCGGTGAGCGCCAGCACAAACGGATCGATGTCGAAGTTGTTGACTTCGCCATCGCAGTTTAGGTCGCCGGTCAGGACGGTGCTTTCGCAGCGGATGTAATAGGCGCGCACGTCATCGACGCCGGCTTCGGTAACCGAATTATTTGGTTGGTCAGATGCGATGAAGCGTATTCGCACGGTCGTGTTCGGCGCGAGGTAATCCGCGACTCGGAATGAGCGCCGCACCCACGAATTGTTCGTCAGCGTGGATTCGACAGTCGTCCAATTCGCGTTGTCATTGCTCACCTGAACGACCAGCACATCATCGCCGTCATCGTTGAAGAACCAGCGGTAATACTCAATCTGCGGATCGCCGGCACCCGACAGATCGAGCGGCGGCGAGGTCAGAATATTGTCAGGCCCATCCACGTCGGCCTGTCCTGGTGCGCCGCCGATCGTGCCCTGGCCGGTGACAAAACAGCGCGTGCCCGTGCCGGCCGGATTGTCGTCCTCGGGTTGCGCGGGCTGGCCGCCGCTGGTCGTTCCAATGGGATCGACGCGCGTCCAGTTTCCGCTCAGTCCGCCGGAGTTTACAACGATCCAACCCCGGTCAGTCTCGAAATTATCCACAAACGTGTCCACTTCGGAGCCGATCGCGAATGAAAAGAACGGTCTTGTTCTTCGCGCTTGCCGGAAGCGTTTATGGGGGGGAGAAGTGCTTGCTTGGTACCCTCTCGGCGCTTGCGTCGGATTCGTCGATCGACCCGATAGTCGTGGTTCCGGCAAAGGGAAGCCTGGCAGACGAACTTGACCAAATGGGCATCCGGTGGGTGGAGCACGCCACTTCGGAGGCAAGGCGGTACTGGGAGAC
>JAEUIR010000317.1 GCA_016795025.1 Phycisphaerales bacterium | reverse complement strand
TTTTATTATGCGGGCTGGCGGGTCGTGGAGCTGTGCGACAAAGCGACGCCGGCCGCGACGCTGGGGCAATTCGTTTACGGCACGCAGTATATCGATGAGGCGGTCGTGTATGACCGCAATACGGATGTGAACAGCGACAATGACTGCGTGGATTCCGGCGGTTCGCAGCGCTATGTCTACCATCAGGATGTGAATTACCGTGTCATGTCGCTGACGCGCGAGGACGGCAGCGCCGTCGAACGCTACGAATACAGTGCATATGGCGAGCCGGTTGTTTTAAGAGGTGTTCCCTCCGGCGGCTCTTCCGAATCCGGCGCGGCCACGTACGCCAGCACGGTCGGCAACCCGCTGATGCATCAGGGCCTCTGGCGCGACGGCGAAAGCAAGAGCTATCAGAATCGCTATCGAACGCTGAATTCGGTGGTGGGACGGTTCCTGCAACGCGATCCGCTGGGGTATGCGGATGGGATGAATGCGTTCGAATACCAGTTGACTAATCCGTTATGGTACTCAGACGCGCCTGGATTGGCTCCAGATGACAGGCACGTTATGAATCGAGATCAATTCCGCGAGCGGCTGAGAGAGTTCCGGAAAGCGCATCCACACTTAAGCAATCGTCAGCTTTTGCTCTTGCTGTCGCAATTCATGCTAAATGCAGATTACACGCTTTATGGCAAGCGATATGTATGGATTGAGGGATTGGGGTGGATTGATTTGCTCCATGTGTTTCGAACGGCTTATTATGAGGATATGACTGGGTTGGGTTACTGGCTTGGATGGTTAATGGAAGTCAAACAACAAATAACGGGGGACCCGAGTGGTGCGCCAATGGGCGGCAACGAGGACATGACGTCTAATGCCGTCGGCGCATGGCTCGCAAATCAAGAGGATGACGGAGCACTGATTTTCGAGGATTGGCTAATTGATGTTATTGAAAATGGCCCTGGTCAGGTTTCAAATAGTCCACCAGCGGTAGGCGACTCGGGGTCGTCTTCAAGTTGCTCTTCCTCCGACTACGCCAAGCGAAACCTCAATATTCCCGGCGCAGTAAACGGGCCGTCTTGCTTCACAGGTGAAACACGCGTGACCTTGCCGAATGGAACATTCAAGCCCATCAGCGAGTTATGCGTCGGAGATAGTATTCTGGTCTGCGACGAACAAACACTCACAAACAGGGAGGGGACCGTGCAACGCATAAGAACCGCGACTGCCGATCGTCTACTAAAGATTGAGTATTCTGGCTACATTATCTATTGTACTGAAGATCATCCGTTTATGCTCAAATCACATGAATGGCGCACCGCAGGGAACCTAAAGGTTGGTGATTCACTCATGACCGCAGTTGACGAGATAACCATTGAGCGTATTACAACCACAATCGGACGATTCGAAGTGTGGAATATCACAGTGGGGCCCGTACACGCATTTTATGTGTCAGAAGGCGGGGTAATTGTACACAACAAAATGTTGCAATAGGATCGACGCATGGCCCAACGAGATCGTCACTCAAAGAAGGACACCAAAGCGGGGTCGCTCTGTTTACTGTTGTACGCCATCGTTATTATATTGTTACTCTTAAGTTACTCAGGTCAAAGCGGAGTGGTGTACTGGTGCTTTCTTCCACTTACGGCACTTTTTGTATTCTTGCAAATGCGGCAAGTATGGTTGTTGATGGTATCGGTTTCGATGCGACCATCGGCTCGGTTAGCGCAGCTCGCAGTGTGTCTGGTGGGAGCGGGCTTAATTGTTAGTGCTGCCTTGGTACATTGGCCGCTAAAGCTACGTTTTGTGCTCTCTAAGAGCAACTTTAGCGAAGTTGCCGATGACTTACACAATCTGTCTCCATGGAAACCTCGTTGGGTAGGACTGTATTATGTTTACAGAGCGTTTATTGACGATACGGGGCACGCGTGCTTTGTCATAGAATCGAGATTTGAACACGCAGGGATATGTTATGGCTCGCCTTCTCCACAGGAGAGCATACTACTGGAGGAAGGCTGGTACTATATATCATTCTTTTGATCGAGTGCGAGATATCGTCATATCTTGTTGACGGCGGCCTTTTCAGGTGGCAGCTGTCTGGTGCTATCGACGAATGTCACCGTATGGGCCGCTGGCAAAGATTCAAAATGTCGATCGGGCTCGCTTTCGACTCAGGAGGCTACGTTAGTTGAGGATGCGTAGCAAGAGTGATCGAATCAGAAACTGCGCGCGCAGAGCCACAAGCGGTGATCCAAAATGTCAAGAGGCCGGGTGCCCTGCCGACGGCAGTTCGCGTCGGCAGGCTCTTTGCGGGCGCAATCGAGAAGGCCACGCGTGCCAGCGGCTCGTCGTTTTCGCTATCGAACGGGGCGGCGGTGACGCTAAAATGCGTCGTGGCGGATGCTGAAGCCGACCAAGGCGGGAGGGTTCAGATGATTCCGCGATCTCGCAGGAGTTGAAGGTGTACGTGGCCGGTACGCTGCGACTGACGACGACGGCGGTTGACGACACGTGGCCAGGCGGCC
>JAEUIR010000316.1 GCA_016795025.1 Phycisphaerales bacterium | reverse complement strand
CACGTCGAGAATCTTCGCCTCTTTGGCGGTCATGCAACGGCGCACATCCGCGCGCGTTTGCACATCCACCGCACCGCACGTCCGCTCCGGCCAGGCACCGGAATAAGCCGAGACCAGCGCCGGCGGCCCGGATGCGATGCGATCCGCTGTCATCTCGCGTTGCAGCGCGCGCCAGCCGCCATTCACGACGCTCGCCTGCGCCACACAAAAGTGCTGGAGGATGAACCACAAACGCGAAGCCTCGATCATTGATCCGTCGTCATATACGCGAACGATGCTGTCCGGACCAACGCCCAACGTCGCGATGCGTTGCTGCCACTTTCTGAAGTGCTCCAGCCCATCGGCTTCCGTCTTGGCGAGCTTCACCCATTCTGTCAGATCGACCCAGCGCGCTCCGCTCACATGACCAACTTCGTAGTCCGCGCGCGGCCGCACATCGAGAAAGAGCGTACTCGCGTCTGATCGACTGGTTAGGTCCGCGGCAGAAATCACATTTTTTCCGCTCGAAGGCTGACTCATGCGGCACCCGGTGTTGGTGAATAAGCAAAACGAAAACGCGATCAACGGCAAGTACGCAACGCGCTGCGTGCGGTTCATTGCGAGAGCTCCTTATTGGCGGCCAGGATTGTAGTTTATGGCGATGATCCGACCTACCGCTTCACGCTCGTATAATTACCTTGGATGAGTCCGCACGAAGAAGAACAGCGCATCGCAAAGCTGCGCGAGAAGATCGCAAACCTGCCCAGGACGCCCGGCGTTTACCTCATGAAGGACGCCGGCGGACGCGTCCTGTATGTCGGAAAGGCGCGCGACCTGCGTTCGCGCACGGCCAGTTACTTTCAGGACTCCGCGGATCTGCTCGCCAGCCGTGGCCCCGAGATAGCTCACATGGTCGGCCTGGTGGTCGATCTCGATTTTCTCGATTGCGAAACCGAGGTCGAGGCGCTGCTCACCGAAAACCGATTGATCAAGGATATTCAGCCGCAATTCAATGAGCGGCTGCGGGATGATAAGAGCTTTCCATATCTCGAAATAACCACCGGCGACGATTTTCCCGGCGTTTTTGTCACGCGCAAGCCGCAAGCGCGTGGTTCGAAGCTCTTCGGTCCATTCACCAACGCCGCCGGCTTGCGCGACGCGGTGAACGCACTGCAAAAAGTGTTCAAGTTTCGCACATGCGAACTGCCCATCCTCGAATCAGACGAAAAGCGCCGCTTCTTCCGCCCCTGCTTGCTCCACGCGATCAACCAATGCACCGCGCCGTGTGCCGATCTCATCGGAAAGGGTGCGTATCGCGAGGACATTCGCAGGCTCATCAAGCTGCTCGGCTCAAAACGAAGCGCCCTGCTGCGGCAAATGGCGCGAGAAATGGAGGGGGCGGCCGGCGAACGCCGCTATGAGGACGCCGCCAGGCTGCGCGACCGGATTCGTGCAATCGAAGCGCTCTCGCTTAGCGGCGACGTGGATCGTGACGTGCAGCCGGAAGTGTTCTACATCGATCCGATCGCCGGACTGGAGGCGCTACAGAAAACGCTGAATTTGCAGGAGCGGCCGCGAATTATCGAGGGCATCGACATCGCCACCTTAATGGGCGACGACTCCGTCGGATCGCTGGTGTGCTTCATCGACGGCCGGCCGTTCAAGGGTGGATATAAGCGATTCAAGATCCGGTCAGTCGAAGTCATGGATGATTATGCAATGATTCGCGAGGTGGTCGCGCGGCGCTATCGCCATGCGGCCATTGCCGAAGAGCTGTTCCCCGATGTCATCATGATTGACGGCGGGCTGGGACAATTGCATGCGGCGCTCGAGGCTTTTGAGCTGCTGTCGAAATCGATCGAAGCCGAGGGGGGGCCGGGCCTGAAGCCGCCCATGGTCATCTCGCTTGCAAAGCGCGAAGAGATTATTTTCGCCCAGGCCCGCTCGGAGCCGATCCGGCTGACGCGAAACAACCCGGGATTGCGGCTGATTCAGCAGGTGCGCGACGAAGCGCATCGCTTCGGCCAGCATTATCACAAAATTCTCCGCCGCAAGCGGACGTTCGAGGAAGATGTGCAGGCCGGGCGGCGACCGCCGCGTCGCGCCAGAAAAACGGACAAACGCGTCGATACAAGCGAGTCGCAGATTCCGCCGGATGACGGCGCACTCGGAGCGCCCGACTCATGATGCGCTCGCAAATCGCAAATTCACATGGCTTCGCGCCTGTTTCACGTGCACATTGGCCGTTATAACGCCGACTGGAAAAGCGAAGAGCGCCCACTCAAACCGGCCCTGCGCCGGCCGGCGACCGTCCCCTGCCAGTCGCGGCTTGTTCGGCGCTCGAAAGCCTGCAACAGCGGAGTGAACGAACCGCAATGTCGGACGCACCAGCCGAAAAACTGGCATATTCTGAACTGCTCGACGCCTGGCCGCTGCTTTCCGCCGAGGATCGTATCGAGGGATTTCGGCTTTTGCCGCGCGATGAGGCTGAGGAACTTTTCCTGGCGCTCGATTCGATGGACCAGGCTGATCTGCTGCT
>JAEUIR010000315.1 GCA_016795025.1 Phycisphaerales bacterium | reverse complement strand
GCGGCCGCCCGCCGTTCACCACCACGACGGCCTTCCCCGACGACAGGCCCACCACCTCCACTTCGGTGGCCGACGCCGGCGGGGCGGCGAGCAGGGCAAGCTCATGGGCGTGATCGTGATCGACCGCAACACCGCGGTGCTCGACGACCTCCGCGCCGTGCTGAAGAACGAGAAAGGCGTCGGGTCGATCGCGCTGTTCTATGGCGCCGGGCACCTGCCCGACCTCGAAGAGCGGCTGACGCGGGAGTTTGGGTATCGGTTCGAGAGCGATCGCTGGTTCCCCGCGATCAGCATGGAAGTCGCCAAGGCGGGAATGACGCCGCAGCAGGCGCGCCAGTACCGCCAGATGATGACGCAGATGATCGATCGCCAGAAGACGGCGGGGAAACGGGCGAAGTAGCCGCTGTTTGCCTTCGCGAGCCCGAAACGCCGGCGAGGGGGTTGCCTTCGATCACCCGAACCGAGGGTGGGATACGTCGGGGCACGTGCTCCGGGTGGCGTGGCCAAGCCGTTTCGGCTTGACCACGTCCTCACGCTTTCTCGCTCGCCCCCTCGGCCTTGATCGCCGTGCCGCACTCCGGGCAAACACCCGTCACGTTTCCCGTCAGGTCATAGCCGCACTTCCGGCAAACACGATCGGACTGAAATCGAGCGAGGAGCGCCGACGACTTCGACGACAGGCAAAGCGGCACCAAGAGCACACCGAGGAGCGGCGCTGCAATCAGCAAGCCCAGCGGGACGCTCGCCAGCACCGTACTGCTCGGATCATGGCGGCCTGCGGCCGCATAGATCGCGATGTCCGCGGACAGGTCAATCCACATCCCGGATAGCACGAAACCGACGTACCGCATCCCTCGCAGCCGCATCACGGAGCCGACGAAAACCCATGCGACCAATCTCACGACACTCATCACCAAGTAGCCCGCGACGCCCCCCTCAACAGATGCGGTTGCCCACCCAGCAAGGAGCACGAGCGGTCCTACAGCTCCGCGAAGCCCTGTCACAGCCACAACTCGACGAGGCTGCGCAGGCCGGACGGACGACACGCGATACCGAAACGCCCACACGAGCAGCCAGTACAACGCGGCCTTTGCTATCGGCACGAAGGCCAACACGAACCAAAAGCCCAAATCGACTAGAACCGCGCCGTGCGCCAGAGTCGGGATCATCCCGCCAGCCTACCAGCGCCGGTGTGTGATCGCGCTTTCTTTGCACCGCATTCAAGCCGCTTCGACCCATCCATCCAACAAACAAAGACGCCGGGCGTTCTCCCGGCGGCATTCGGATTTCACGTTGATCCGACGCGCTACTGGCCATCCCCGACCACTCGCACAAATCTCAGCGGTTCGGCCTGCCAGAATTCGAGAATCTCGCCTGCTTTGTCGTAATAGCCCAGCACTCGATCGATCGACGTCGACGCCATCCAACCATGATTGATCGGATTCTCAGCCGGCTCCAGGCTGGGCGCATTTCCACCGACATCGAGCATCGGCAGCCACACCACGCCGTAGCCATACGCCTCGCGCGGCGGTGTGATAATCACACGATCACCCTGAATCTCAATCTTTGCGAACAGATGCAGCGGCAGCGCGAGCGGGAATGGCGCGCCGCGCGCCAGTTGCTCGTAGGTAATCTGCCCGGTCAGCAGCATCGACTTGGCGCTGCGAACGAGATAGGCCTCGAACTCCAGCGTCGTGGGCTGGCCTTCACGCCAACCGCCTGTGGTATCGACGTTCTCAAGACGGATTGAATATGCAGAGGATTCGGTGACCCCTTGGGGTGCCGGCGCCATTCGCTGGATAGGATTTGCCCGACCGTGCAGCACTTTCACCGGCCGCGCCGTGATCACGGCACGCAATCGCCGTTTGGGTCGGTCTTCCAAATCAAGCTGCCAAACACCGACAAGAGTCGGCTCAAAGACCAATCGATCAACCGGATAGTCCGGCGACGACTGACAACCGCTCGCCGCAGCCCAGAAGAGGCCCAAAAACGCGACAAGGCATGACCGAACCATGTGACCTCCCGGTCAACAGGCACGCGATCAACACGACTCGCTCAGTGATTCATCGACGCCGGGATCGTCGCCGACGCCGCGGGCTCGGCCTTCGGCGCCGCGGCCTTGCGGCTCGCGTCCGTCAGCTGCCCCACCACCACCACCAACGCTACCACCAGCGCCGCCGACACCATCGCCGCCACGCGCCGTGTGAAATACGGCGATGCCGTCACCTCGCCCGCGCCAGCCTCGGGCTTCTCCAGGAACACCGCGCCGAACAGACGCAGGTAATAGAACGCCGCGATCGCCGAGTTCAGGCCCAGCACGATCACCAGGATGATCTCGCCGGCGGAGATCGCGCTGGTGAAGAGCGGAAGCTTGGCCCAGAAGCCAAGGAGCGGCGGGAAGCCGAGCAGGCTCAGGCTGCACAGCGCCATGGGCCAGCCCAGGCGCGGGTGCGTGGCGCACAGGCCGCGGATGTCCTCGATCGAATCGATCTCAGACATCTGCCCGTCGCGTGTTTTGCGTTCAAGGCCGGCGAGGACGGCGAAGGTGCCGACGTTCATCACGCCGTAGCAGAAGAGATAG
>JAEUIR010000314.1 GCA_016795025.1 Phycisphaerales bacterium | reverse complement strand
TCCATTATCTCTGTGGAAGAGAGCTACCCAGTTTGCTGGAGCAACGGAGTGTATATTGAGTTGGGAACGCTCGGCGGGCCGAGTGCAGGGCCGTGGGGAATTAACTCTACCGGAAAGATCGTAGGTGACTCGCTTCTTGACTGGGCCTATTCTTCAGATGACCATGGATTTCTTTGGACGGGCAGCGAGATGATTGACTTGCCGCCGCTTGGCGGTGATCGCGTGCCGTATTCAGTCGCCTTCGGTCTTAATGATCACGATGTCGCCGTGGGCACATCCCAGTTGGCCATCAGCGCACAGTATCGCGCCACGGTATGGGATCACGGCTCCATCATCGACCTGGGCACGCTGCCCAGCCGGCTGTTCTCGCGCGCCGAAGCGATCAACAACGCTGGACAAATCGTCGGGTATTGCTCCTTTGACCATGCCGGAGATAGCGACCAGGAAGCCGTCCTCTGGCAGGACGGCCAAATCATCGAACTCGGCCCGCTGGAACCGCCCGACCCTCAATCCGGCCATCGTTGGATGACGCTGCCGTATGACATCAATGATTATGGCGAGATCGTTTGCATTGGCCAGACAGGATGGGACTCGACGGAATGCTATATCTGGCATGACGGCGTCATCACGCGCTTCCGCGAGTTCCTACCCGAAGGTTTTGACTGGACTCTGGGGCCGGCGGCGATCAACAACGCAGGGCAGATCGCCTGCACTGGAAGGCATCCGGATGTACAATATCCGCGCGCGATCATCCTGACGCCGCCGGTCTGTCGCGGCTTTCCGCGCGGCGATGCGAATTGCGACGGGTTGGTGAACAACTTCGACATCGACGCGTTCGTGCTGGCGCTCAGCAACGTCGATCAATACGCGGCGACGTATGCCGCGTGCAACTGGCTCTGCAACCTCGACATCAACCGCGACGGCGCGGTGAACAACTTCGACATCGATCCGTTCGTGATGCTGCTGGCGGAGTAAAAACGCGCGCGGGATGCCCGCGCGCCCCGCGACATCGACCCGCTTGTGGCGCTATTGGCGGAGTAAAAACGCGCGGGGAGGTTGCCCGTAAATCTCGGTCGCCCGCCAATCTGTAAGTTCAAGTGCCGGCGCCACGATCGGCAGAATACCCGCACCAACATGCTGACCGCTCCGGAGATGCGCGCGAACAGTTGGGGTCGGCGTCAAGTTTGTGGGTACCGGGGAGCATCGCCGTCTCGGCGGTGCGAAAACATTGATCGCGCTCGAGAAAAATTCTGTTCGCACCGGCTGGAAGCCGATGCTACCCACAAACCTGACGCCGACCCAACAGTTGTCGTTCCCGGGAAACTGCTTCCCTACGCAGGCTGATTGCCCGATACTACCTGGTTCTGATATTTACCCGCGCTCGGCACGCTCGAAAGCCCGCCGGCCGCGGAATTGCAACCATGGGATTCGCTTCGCAGGCAGCGAAAAGCCGATTCCGAGAGCAAGGATCGAGACGCATCATGCCCAGAAAATTCGTTTACTCCTTCGGCGCGGGAAAGGCCGAAGGCGACGGTTCGATGAAGCAGACGCTCGGCGGCAAAGGCGCCGGCTTGGCGGAAATGACGCAGATTGGCCTGCCCGTGCCGGCTGGATTCACGATCAGCGTCGAGGCCTGCGCCCATTTTCACGCGAATCAGGAACAATGGCCGACCGGGCTTGAATCCGAAGTGCGGCAGCAGGTCGCGCGACTCGAAAAGACCTGTGGCAAAAAGCTCGGCGACGCCAGGAATCCGCTGCTTGTATCGGTGCGCAGCGGCGCGGCCCGCTCGATGCCGGGCATGATGGAGACAATTCTCAATCTCGGCCTGAACGACCAATCCGTCGAAGGGCTGGTGCGGGCGACGAACAACCCGCGCTTCGCGTGGGACGCTTATCGCCGGTTCATTCAAATGTATTCGACAGTCGTGGTGGGCCTGAGCAAAGCCACGCTCGAAGATAAGCTTCACCATCTCAAGCAAAGGCTGAACGTAAAGAATGACACCGACATACCCGCGGAGGACTTGAAAGCGCTTTGCGGGGACTTCAAGACGTTCTTCAAAGAGCAGGCCGGCCGCGACTTTCCGCAGGATCCGTGGAAACAGCTCAAAGCGGCGGTCAACGCCGTATTTCACTCATGGAACGCCGACAAGGCGACGACGTACCGCCGCGTCGAGAACATCACCGACCTCAAAGGCACGGCTGTCAATGTCGTGCAGATGGTGTTCGGCAATCTCGGCGATGACAGCGGAACGGGTGTGTGCTTTACGCGCGACCCGAGCACCGGCGCAAACGAGTATTACGGCGATCTCCTCATCAACGCCCAGGGCGAGGACGTGGTGGCCGGCATTCGTACGCCGCTGCATCTCGACGAGTTGCGGTCGCTAATGCCCGAGGTGTATGAGCAGTTGCTGGCCGTCCGTGCGATGCTGGAGATTCACTACGCGGACATGCAGGATCTGGAGTTCACGGTCGAGCGCGGCAAGCTCTACATGCTGCAATGCCGCACGGGCAAGCGTGCGCCGGCTGCAACGTTCCGCATCGCTGTCGATCAGGCCACCAAACCGCTGCTTTCTAAGGCAGAGGCGGCTCGCTTCGTT
>JAEUIR010000313.1 GCA_016795025.1 Phycisphaerales bacterium | reverse complement strand
GAAGCCGGAGTCGGACGCGGCGCGGTTCGAATTCAAGAAAATGTACACCACGGCTCGTGCGAAGCTGCCGCTCAAGCTCATGGGCGGCGACGCGCCCGGCGAGCGTGAAATCGCCGAAGAGCAGCAGAACATCGCCGAGATGATGGCGGCGGAGAGCGGCGACGCCGGCGCGGCGGCGGCTCCGACGGCGAATCCGCGCGGCGGCTCGGGGGCCCGCGCGCCGATTGTGGCGACTGATGGTCGTGGCGGAGCGCGTGGCGGCGCAGGCGGCGGGCCGGTCACCGATCCCAAGCTCGACCCGAAGGTGCGGGCGCGCGTGGCCCGAGCGCGAAGCATTCGCATGTATGTGTCGGATGGTTCGTTCGACACCAGCCCGATTGTGGCGGCGACGGCAGCGCCGGAGCCGGCGGAGATGTGGTTCGCTCAAATGCAGCTTTGGGCGCAGAGCGACATTGTTGACGCGATCGCCGCGTTCAACAACGACGCAGTCGCGAACGTCACCGACACTGATCCCTATGTCGAGCATTCGCCGGTGAAGCGACTGGAGCGGGTGAAAGTATGGGGTTATATGGCCAAGAACTTCATTCCGTTCCCGCCGGTAGGTGACGCCAACGAAATGCGCTTGTCGTTCACCGGCAAAGTGTCGGATGAGCAGTTCGACGTGGTGCGCGTCACGGTGACCGTGATCATCGATCAGCGCGAAGTGCTGCGCTTCATGGATCGACTGATGCGACAGAATTTCTATAACTGCGTACACATGGAATACGGCGTGGTCGATCGCACGACCGCGGAGATCGACGGCTATGCCTACGGCACCGCGCCGGTGGTGCGGCTGACGCTCGATCTTGAGGCATATTACGCGCGCAAGGCGTATCAAGAACTGATGCCGCCGGATGTTCAGACGCTGCTGGGTGTAACGCCGCAAGGGTAGCGAACCGCGCAGAGCGCTGGCCGGTCGGAAAACGTCCGGCAAATACCGGGTCGATGAAATACGCGAGAATCGCCGCAACCCGGGGCAACATTCGCCCGCGCGGCGGAAAAACAGAACCGATGATGATGCAATGCAAAACAGCGCGAAACCGCACAACGTCGGGACGATCGATCGGCCGGGTTGTCGGTGCGCGGTTTGCAATCTGAATTTCGCAATCTGAATGAACTGGAGTTCGTCATGGCAAAGGGCGCGTTTAATGTCTTTGAGCTGCACGCAGAGAAGATTGTTCTCGGCGTGGTCGGCGCGTTTCTGCTGGCGATGGTTTGGATGTACCTGATCTCCACGCCGAACAAGGTGGAGTTTGACGGAAAACAGGTTGGGCCGGGCGAATTGGACGAAGCCATTTTGGCGCAAGCAAATCAGTTGCAGCAGCGCGTGCGCGGTTTGAAGCCGCCGGAGGTCAATGTCCCTGATTTCAGCAGCCAACTGCGTAAGCAGCAGGAGGCCGGCCTGTTCGCACCCGCCGAGGGCTCACCGCCGCTGGCCGCGGCCGTGCGACGATCCGCGCCGTTCGGCGTGTCGATCCGCGTGCCGGGAATTGAAGCCGACGAAGGCAAGCCGGGCGGAACGGCGATCGCCAGCGTCACGCCGATCAAAACTGAGCCACCGGTTGTTGAGACCGGCCGCAGCATGGTCATCGCCGTGCCCGCCGCGTTTGAGGAGATCGCTCGGCCTGACGACAAGAAGCCCGAGGCGGTCGAAAAGCCGTGGGTGACGATTGCGACTTACTTCGACAAGCAGGCTCAGCAGGAGGCGATGGTCGCGGCGGGCTATCCGCAATATCGGGCGCGCGTGCTGATCGCGGGTGTGGATGTTGAGCGGCAGGAATTGAAAGCTGACGGCACGTGGTCCGACTGGACGACCGTGCAGGCGAGCGCCGCCATGCCCAAGCTGTCGATTCCGAATCCGGTTTTGGATGAGGCGACCGGCGCGGTGAAGAATCGCGAAGAGATCGATCGCGCGTTGGAGCTGGTGCAGGCGAATCAGCACAAGATCATTCAGCCGGTCTATTTTGATGTGAAGGGTGGCGATGAATGGATCACGCCTCCGCTCGAAGGGCATGAACCCGAAGAAGAAACAGACACGGATGACGGGCCGCGGGTGAAAGAGCCGAGGCCCAGGAAAGAACCGCGGCCGCAGCCGGGTCCGCGGCAGACGCCTCCTCCCCCGGTGGGCAATCGCGGCTCGCGCGGCAACCCCGGTGGTGGTGGCGATGTTGTCGGCCCCGGAGGGGGCGGCGGACGGCCGCAGCCTCCGACCGTCGATCCGAAGCTGCGTCGCGAACAAGAGAAGCAGGCCGATGCTGATCTGAAGGAAGCGAAAGAGGCGTTCAAGGAAAAAGAGTACGCCGATGCGCGGGCGAAGGCGCAACAGGCGGCGAACAACGAACATGCCAAGAAAGCGACGAAGGATCAGGCTGAATCGCTGTTGAAGGAAATCGAAGAAGCTGAGGCAAAGCTCGCGCAGCAAAATCAGGGTGGCGGACGAAACAATCCGCGCGGCGGCGGCACGGTCGTCGCGGACACGGGCGGCGACACGGTGAATCCGCGCGGCGGCCTGGGCGGCGGAAATCCGCGCGGCGGCGGCGCTGCTCAGCCGATGCAAACGGCTGATCTGGTGACGCATCCGACGACGGATGCGCCGGCGGTGTGGTTCCATGATGATTCGGTCGAAGCCGGCAAGACCTATCGCTATCGCATGCGCGTGAATGTCTGGAATCGGTATGTCGGCCA
>JAEUIR010000312.1 GCA_016795025.1 Phycisphaerales bacterium | reverse complement strand
CATCGGCTTCCAGCCGGTGCGAACAGAATTTTTCTCGAGCGCGATCAATGTTTTCGCACCGCCGAGACGGCGATGCTTCCGGTACCCCACAAACTTGACGCCGACCCAAGAAGTTCGGCGGACAACGTTTTGCAAACACACGCCGAGAGCGGTTTGGTGTTCTTCGTGCCACCGCGGTCAATTTCGCGTTTCCGCGGCAATATGGAGGCCGGCAATCGCCGTCCCTCCCCCCGCTCCCTACCATTCGCGCGGAGGAACGTTCATGACCAGCCTTCCGGCCGCCGCCCACGAATCGCCAGGATCGCCTTTTGAAGGCGCCTGCGCTCTGACCCAAGATGCTCAAAATGGCGCTACAAAAACATGAGCGCCTTGAGCGCCTTGGTCCGCCCGCGGCGTGCATCACCGGACCGCAAACCTGTATAATGCTCCCGGGTCGCATTTCCACACGCGAAATGTTCGGGAGATCAAACGATGGCGCGACTGTATGACGACATTACGCAGACAATCGGCAACACGCCGCTGGTGCGAATCAACCGCATCATCCAGAGCGCGGCGCGCGTCTATGCCAAGCTCGAGTTTTTTAATCCGCTGTCGAGCGTAAAGGACCGCATCGGCGTTTCCATGATTGAGGACGCGATCAAACGCGGCAAAATCAAGCCTGAAACCGTCATCATCGAACCCACTTCCGGCAATACGGGCATCGCGCTCGCGTTCGTCTGCGCGGCCAAGGGGCTGCGCCTTACGCTGGTCATGCCCGAAAGCATGAGCCTCGAACGCCGGGCGCTGCTCAAGGCGCTCGGTGCCGATCTCGTGCTCACGCCGGCGGCCGAGGGCATGCGCGGCGCGATTCGCAAAGCCGACGAATTGGCCGCCGCGACGCCGCATTCATTTGTTCCGCAGCAGTTCGCCAACCCGGCTAACGTCGAGATTCACCGTCGCACGACGGCGGAGGAAATCTGGAACGACACCGACGGGCAGGCGGACATTCTCATCTCCGGCATCGGCACCGGCGGCACGATCACCGGCGTCGGCGAGGTCATCAAGGCTCGCAAACCGTCGTTCCGCTGCATCGCGGTCGAACCGGTCGATTCGCCGGTGCTGACTCAGGTGAAAAGCGGACAGCCGCCGCAACCCGGACCGCACAAGATTCAGGGAATCGGCGCGGGATTCGTGCCGGAGATTCTAAAGCTCGATCTCGTGGACGAGATTGTCCGCGTCTCGAACGACGACGCCTTCGCCTGGGCGCGCAAGGCCACGCGCGACGAAGGCATTCTCTGCGGAATCAGCTCCGGCGCGGCGCTTTGGGCCGCGGCGCAGGTCGCCGCCCGGCCGGAAAGCAAGGACAAACTAATCGTCGTCGTCCTCGCGTCCAGCGGCGAACGCTATCTATCCACGCCTTTGTTCCAGGCGTGAGCGACGCTCCGAAGACTAATCCGGCCAATGTCGTCTGGCACGCCGGGCACGTTTCGCGCGGCCAGCGCGCGGCGCTATTGCGTCAGCGCGGCGCGACCGTTTGGCTCACTGGGCTGAGCGGTGCGGGAAAGAGCACGATCGCATTCGCCGTTGAGCGCCTGCTGATCGACGCGGGCCACGCGGCCTACGTGCTGGACGGCGACAATATTCGTCACGGACTGAATCGCAATCTCGGGTTTTCGGCGGAGGATCGCGCCGAGAACATTCGCCGCATCGGGGAAGTCGCGCGCCTTTTTGCCGACGCCGGGCTGATCGTACTGACGAGCTTCATTAGCCCGTATCGCGCGGACCGCGCGCTCGCCCGGGCGATCCACGACGAAGCGGGATTGCCGTTCATCGAGGTATTCGTCGACGCCCCGCTTGAAGTGTGCGAATCCCGCGACCCGAAGGGGCTTTACGCCCGGGCGCGCGCCGGTGAAGTCGCGGGCTTTACGGGCATCAGCGCCCCGTATGAACCGCCGCAACAACCTGAGCTGATCATTTCAACCAGCGCCCGCGACGCCGCGGCTGGCGCAAGTGAGTTGATGCAGTATTTGGCGAATCACGCCTTGAACCGATAGCAGTCCGATGCAAAGCCCTCTTGACGCGTCGCGCTTAATGTAATCGAAAGAGGTTCTGTGGTTCGTCATGGAGGATGGTCGGATGGCGATGGGTCGGCGGGATCGCGTGCGGCAGGGGGAGTTTTGGGTTCCGCGCGAGGCGTTGCGGTCCGCGTCGATGACAGCAATAACAATGTACTTGAGATGTACAATCGCTCGACCGACACGCTGGATCGCTGCGCGGCGCGGGACGGGTTCGACGATCGCGAGTTCGGGGACGTTTTCGCTGGCGTGCGAGGTGCGGAGCGGGTCGGTCTGCGGCGCGTTCGGCAACGGGATCGCTGATTATGACAGTGCGGGGTTGATTCCCGCAGGGCGCGTCGGCGTCTGGGCCGGCGCGGGATCGGCCGCGGTGAAGTTTGACGATGTGGTGTTGCGTTCGCTGGCGGCGAATCTGACGGTGGATGGACGGTTCACGGATGACACGGGCAACGTGCGCGTCAGCGGCGGGAAGCTGGAGTTCTGGAATTCCGACGGGACGACGCGGCGGGCCGTGCTGAAACATGTCCGCATGAGCAAGGGCGTCACGCAGGTTGACCTGACGTATAACAATAGCTTCGAGCAGGGCGTGATTCTGCATTATCAGGATTCGGAGAATTTCGGCGTGGCGCTGCTGGCGCAGGCGGGTTTGGGCACGTCGGCCGTGTATTACGTGGAGTTCGTGGACGGCAAGAAGAA
>JAEUIR010000311.1 GCA_016795025.1 Phycisphaerales bacterium | reverse complement strand
GATGTCACATTTCCCGCACTCTGCCGGGGCGCACCGGAAAAAACACCGCGGGCGAACGAGCCGTTTTCAGACTCGACCGCCCGCTTTTGCAATCGCGTGTGGGTCCGAATGCGATCGGGTTACTGGCATCCGCCGTTCGCGACGCAGGCTACGAACGGATCGATGTCGAAGTTGTTCACATGGCCGTCGCCGTTGACATCTGCGCGCGAAGCGGAGCAATTCGGATACGCGGCCGCGTAAGCGCTCGGGTCGCTCAGCGCCATGACGAACGGATCAATGTCGAAATTATTGACCGCTCCATCGCAATTCAGATCAGCCGCGAGCGACGTGGCTTCAACGATCAAACACGCGGAGAATTCCGAAGTGTTGAAGTCGTCGCTGGTCGCCGTGGCGGTGACGGATGTACCGGCGTCGACGGCGCTCGCCAGCGTCACGTCGAACGGCGCGTTGCCGCTCTCGTCGGTGTTGACCTGCGTCGATCCCAAAAACGTCCGGCCTTCGCCGAAGCCGCTCGGAGAACAAGCGGGGCCGGCGAAAAACTCAATTGTGTACGAACGCGACGGTAGGCTTTGTAGCACGCCTTGAATTCGTATCGAGCCGCCACCGACGGCTGCGGTCAGCGTCGGGTAGTTTTGCAAGTCATTCGCGCCGCCGTCCGCGTCTCCGGCGTCATTGGGCGTCGGACCGTTCAACCCCAGGTCGATGCCCAGTGTTCCGTTGTCGTGGATCGAGTTGCCGGAGATGCTTACGCGATCCACCAGCGAATGCACCGCCACGCCTTCTCGAATATTAAAGGCGATCTCGTTCCCTTCTCCCGGCGAATCGCGGCCGACGGTCGCGCCTTGTGGGATAATCATGGCCGTGAAGGGAATTACGTATACGCCGCGGAAATTCGGCACGGCGATTTCGCCCATTGAATCGGTTCCGATGCGATTTCCGACGATGAGCGTATCCGCGGCCGTTCCGGTGACGGTAATGCCGGTTCCAAATGTTTGCCCGGCGTAGTGATTCGTGCCGACGACGCGAATACCGCTGATGAGATTGCCGCGTATCACGGTGTTGGTCGCGTCTGAGACTCCCACGCCGCCGGGGCCGCGCTGCCCTGGATATGCGGCGCTGCCATCCGCGGTGGTGCCGATGTAGTTGCCTTCGATCAGCGTATTGGCCGCGTCGAATTCGACGCTCACTTGCACGCCGACGGGAAAGCCCTCTTCGCCGAAGTGGCCCGCGCCGGAGATCAGATTTCGCTCGGCCGGCGTCGGCCCGCCGATGCGCGTGTTGGTCGCGCCGCGGATGGCCACCCCGCTGAAAGCGCCACTGAGCAGCGCGTTGCCGATGACCACATTTGCATCGGCCGGTTCGTCGATCCGCACACCGTCGTTGCCGCCGATGAGCACGTTTGCCTCCTCGGGTTGCGTGCCGCCGATGATGTTGCCGGTCGGCGTAGGGCCGCCGAATCCTCCGCTGATGTAGACGCCGGAATAGAGCGGGCCCTCGATGTGGCTGCCAATCACGCGGTTGTGATTACCCATGATCTGTACGCCGTGGCCGCGCTGATGCACAGTCCCAAGGCCGCGCACCAGGCAGTCGTTCGCCTGAATCAGAATCGAGGTTACGCCCCAGGCATTCGGCTCGACGCCGAAGATGCTGACTTCTCCGCCGAGCGGATTCGTGTCGCCGGTGTATGCGGTCTGAGTCGTGAAGTCCAGCGTTGTCTGGTCATCGGTGATCAGAAAAATCCCGCTGGCTTGTTCGAGCAGCGCGCGATCGGTGAACAGCCACCATTCAGCGCGCGGAATGTAAAATGTAATCGTCTGCGGGCCGGGCGTATTGTTGGCGGCCGTTACGGCCTCGCGAAAGCTCACACGGCCGTCGGGGCCGGGCAAATTCTGCTGCTGCTGCGCTCCGCCGAAATCGACTACATCCGCGTAAGTCGTCACCGCGATGACGTGCGGCCCGATCGGCTCGCATTCATCAGGCACGCCGTTATCGTTGGAGTCAGCCGACACCCCGGACGCGATGTCGCATTCATCGCCGATTCCGTTCTGGTTGCAGTCGATCATGGATTCGCACTCGTCCGGAACCCCATTGCCGTTGCAATCGTTGCTGGTTCCGGCGGCTACATCACAGGCGTCGGGAATGCCGTTGTCGTTGCAATCCGTCTCGCACTCATCCGGCACGTTGTTTGCATTGCAGTCGGCGAAGCTTTCGCAACCATCGGGGATGGCGTTTCCGTTGCAATCCGCGTCCGCGCCGCTGGCGATCGCGCAGGTGTCGCCCATGCCGTCGGCGTCACAGTCGGCCTGATCCGGGTTGAATATCGTAGGACAGTTGTCGCTGCCGTCCGGCACGCCGTCGAAGTCCTGGTCCTGATCCTGCGGCGCTGGTTGCACCTGCGCCGTCAGCGTGAGCAATCCGGAACCAATCTGCTGTCGACCAACTGCCCAGAACTGACACGGACCCGCGATCGAAGCAGCCAGCGTGCTGGGGGCGTTCACGCCCTGAACGTACGGCTGTTGCGTCCACGATGCGCCGTCCCAATGGGCGACACCGCCGCCGATTGAAAAAACGTCGTCCGGCGCGAAAGCCACCAGTGCCGAGCCGCCGCTCGGGCACTCAAATCGGGTCCAGACGGCGCCGTCGTAGTGCAATGCCAGCACGTGATAGCCGCTCGCATCCTGATAGCCGCCCAGCGCCCACACATCATTCGGCGCGAATGCATGCACGTCGTATAGTCGTTGGGAATATCCCACCAAAGGACCGGGAACGCGCGTCCAGTTTGAGCCGTCATAGTGGTAAATG
>JAEUIR010000310.1 GCA_016795025.1 Phycisphaerales bacterium | reverse complement strand
TACCGCCCGCTCAGGCTTCGGCGCAACGCGTCCTTGAGTACAACCTCGTCGGGGGCGCGCTCGAGGTCGTCGCCGTGACGATGTCGATAGCCGAGCCGCTCCAGCCGCTCGATCGTCGTCAGTTCAAACTCAGTTTCTGTACCACGGTGCGACATCAAATGAGTCCGCTGGGTTACTCGTCGAACGCTTTCACAGTCAGGCCGATCGCTTCGCGAATCAGCTCTCGCTGCGCCTGAAACTCTTCGCTGGTCACCGTAATGCGAACGCGCCGATCCCGTCTCACGTTGACGGCCACTCCGGCCTCCTCCAATCGCTGTTTCCAGGTGTTCGCATCGTCGCTTCGGAAACTGATGTGGATCACCTTCTTCGTCGGCTTGGGCGCGAGCCACACGATGTTCTGGACCACCCCGTTCGAGCGCAGGCCAATGTACCCGCGAAGATAGTTCAGTTCCCGCGGCTGCTTGCCGGCTTCGTTAATCATGGCCAGCACCTGATCGCAAATCTGCATCAGCGCTGCCCCCACCCGCGGATTCCAGTACGCGCGATCAACCTCACCTCCGCCCGCATCCTCCTCCGTGTCGTCAACGCGCAGATCGGCTTGGTCGAGGACCTGCACGAAGTCCAGCAGTATGCTCTCGCCGACGCGCAGCGCGTTTAGCTGAATCGCGACCAACGGGACGCTTCCTGCCAGCAAGCTCATTACGTTCAGGAACCGAGCTGTGATGTCTTCGGCGATCAGAACCGCCACATGCTCGTACGCGGGGTAACGCCGGCGCTCGATATCCCAGTATTCGATCGTTCGGATGATATGGCTCGGGTCTGTGGCGCCGAGCATCACCTCCACTTCGTATCGGCGGTTGTTGTCCTCATCGAAGAGCAGCAGGTCGAGGCGACCGGCGTTCGCGTAGGCGCGCTCGCGATCGATCACCCGGACATCGCCGAGCCCGAGAATCGTCGGGTCGTCGCAGATCCGATCGTGCAGCCACTTCTCATTCAGCTCGGAGTTCTGTTTCAGGCTGATCTTTTCATGCGTTACGTACTTCAGCGGCATCCCATCACTCCGACGGCGGATCGCGGTATTCGGCGCTTCTGACATTGAAACATCATCCTCGCTTCCGGGTGCCAGCCGTCTTCTTGTGGTCCCCACAATGGCCAATGACGATCACGCCGGTTCCATCCGCGCGGCGATGCGCCGCAAAGTGAACACGCAGGCACGTGTCGGGATCACGCCCGAGCTTGAGATGTGGCGTGATGTCCAGCTCCTTCCCCTCGAAAATCACCCTGCGCGCCGCGCGTGCCTCCCCATCGGCCTTGGTGAGCTTTCGCTCGGTAAGCGTGATGTCGATTCCGCCAGAACGTTGGCGGAACACATCGTCCAGCTTGCCGGCATACGACTCACTCCCAAGACAAAGGTCGTGCATCGTCGTCGCCAGGTGCCAGAGCATCCGCCACGCCTCGGCCATTTCGTCGCGCAGCTCGTTGAATCCCGCCCGCTCCGCTGACTGCTTCGCCTCCGCGGTGAAGACAATCCGATCCGGGAACATGCGCTCAATAGTCTCGATCGCCTGCACCAGAGACAGCACCGGAACTCCGCGCTCCGCGGCAAGTGCTCGCAACTCCTCGTTCTGGCGAGCGGTATCTTGCGCGTCGCGAAGCTGCCGCTCTGCCTCCTGGCGAAGGTATCGCTCCGTCTTGAGCAAGTTTTCCGCAGTGTCGGCACGCGTGGTGGCCTGATTGCGATCCTCGGCAAGTGACTTGTTTTCGGCTTGAATGCGTTTCACTTCGCCGTCGCAAAACGCGACGAACTCCTGGTCCTTGGCGCCCTCGCGTGCAAGTTTCAGCGCGGAATCCAGTGCCGCACGCTGCTCAACATCCGCGATATCCTCGAACGATTCGACGAATGTCTTCGCAGATGGGGCGTAGCGACGGGACAGGGCTTCGACGATGAGGCCCTCAACGACGTTCGCGCCCAGACCTTGAATATCGCGCGCCAGGAAAAAGCGATGACGGCGAGCGTCACGTGGCGAGTCGAACTGAAGCCCGGGCAGGTACACGCGCACCATGCCCGACCGGCACCGGAACTCGGCGGGAATGGTCCACTCAAGCTCGTCGTCCAACTCCCGGTCCGCGGCCACGTAAACTAGCGCGTTTCCCGCGAGCAGCCGCGCCAACTTTCCCGCATTGAGCAGCGCCTCGCCCGTGAAGCGGTCGTGCGTCACAAGCACAATCGGACACTCACGTTCGGCAGTGGCCAGGAGCTCACGAAACTCCATGCCCTCGCGCAGGTTCAGCAACAGTGGCCGAGACGACAATCGCGACGCGCCGAGTACCGCGTTGAATGCGGGGTGATTGACGAGGTCGAGCACGATCACAGGCGACGCTGGGGTGGGCGCTTCCGGCTCCTCGCCGATGTATCCGGGCGTGAGCCAGTGAAAGTTCGTGACCGAGACCTCGATTTCTCCGTTCGCTTGGCGTGCCAACCCGATGTCCGTGCGCCAGCGACGATGGGCCACGTCCCGGCAGGGATGCTCGAACCGAATTGTCCAATAGTCAGGCGCGGTATCCATGCCGGCGCCGACGAATCGCTTCGTTTCGACGCGAACGCCTTGCCCGCCGGGCGGCGCCCATTCCCCGCCCACGAAGTACCACTTGCCGCGATTGAAGGCGTCGTTTCTATCTACGCGGTCGACGATCCAGAAGAGTATTTTTTTCGCAACAGCCCCCCAATCCGGAGGCGTGCTGTCCTTCGCGACAAGTGAAAATCGGGCCCGGTAGTGGAGCTTGGCATGCGCCGGCAGCGTCATGCGAGCACCTC
>JAEUIR010000030.1 GCA_016795025.1 Phycisphaerales bacterium | reverse complement strand
GACGCCCTGGTACGAGCAGATCGCACAGCAAGCCAAAGCCGCGGCCCACCTGCACGCCGACGAGACCGGCTGGCGCGCGATACGGAGGATTATGTGCCCGACTTGGCGGGCACAGATCGCCCGGGGCAAAAGAAACGCGCGCAGGGCTTCGGCCCAGCCGCGCGGTCGATCTGGACATCGGGTCGGGCAAGAAATCAGGTGAGAATCGAGCTGCATTCGGCGATAGCAAGCGCCGTTCGCGGTTATTACCGTCCTCAATTTCGCGTGATGCTGTTGGGGCGGGGAGCGCCTTTGCAGCGCTCGGAGTCGATCATACAGCGCTTTTGTATGCGCTTTTCATGAAAGGTGCCGTCGCTGCGACTTGATTTGCGCAGCCGCGGATCGTCGATCGATCGCAGTTTGAGGCGTTTTCTATTGACTTTTCTGATTTCTCCGGCAAATCTGGGTTCTGATTTCTATCTCATGGATGACGGGCCGCGCGCCGGCGCTTGTCGGTGCAGGCTCTCAACGCTCCGCTTGCCCCGACTATCGAGGGTTTCATGTTTCGCAAATCACTCGCTTCTCAAGTTGTACTTTTCGCGCTGCTCATCGGCTTGCAAACCGCGAATCTTGTTTCCGCCGCGGAAGGGCCGGCGGCCGATGATGCCGACGCGCACTTCGTCGCCCAATACGTTGGTCCGTTCGGCGCGCAACCCGGCGTTCCGCTCGCGCAGGGCGCGATCATCCGTATTGAAGGGCATCCCCGCACTAGCGCCGCGCTTCAGCTCGAAATTCCAATGCAAGATCAGACAAACCTGCGCTTATCGTTGCGGCCGAATTCGGTTCGGGATGCCGGGTATCAACTACGCGAGCAAGTTGCGGATGGAACCTGGCGAGTGCTCGATTCCGGCCCGGAACGGACATTTACAGGCGAAGTGGAGGGTGATCCCGGAAGTTGGGTCGCCGGCTCGTGGTTGAGCGAAGGAATGTTCGCGCGTGTTGCGTTTTCCGACGGTGCTTCAGTTTGGATTCAACCGCTGGCGGAATTCATCCCGGGCGCCGATGGGGCGCTACACGTGGTTTATCGCGCCGAAGACACGCTTTGCCAGGGCGATTGCGGCACGCAGTCGGAAGCCGAATCTGGCGGCTCGGCCGGTGATGGCGGGCCAGCCGGGACGTGCGGCGGTTCGGTGTGCGTCGCTCAGATCGCGTGTGACGCCGACGTTGAGTACTACAACGCTCGCGGCAACAGCACACACAACACGCAGGATCGAATTCACGCGATCATCAACGTGATGAACCATCAATACGTTCGCGAGGTGCAAATCACGCATGTGATCACCACGGTGCTGGTGCGAACGGCGGAGCCGGACCCGTACTCATCGAATGTCAGCGATACGCTCATGTGCCAGTTCATCACGGAATGGACGGATAACCAAACTGCGATCACGCGCGATCTGGCCAAGCTGTTCACGGGGCGCGACATTAGCGGGTCGACTGTGGGCCAGGCCGCGAATACCGGGCAGATTTGCGACAACAACGGTTTTTGCACCGCCGGACTCGATAACGGCGCCTATTGCTATTCGCAGAGCGATTTCAGCTCAAACTTCGCCTGCCAGACGGATGTGGCCGCGCATCAGATCGGCCATCTGTGGGGCGCGTTCGATTGCAACTGCCCCAATTCGACAATGAACTCGACGATCTCCTGCGCCAATACGTTCGCCAACTCGGGCGGGGTATCGGTGGCCGAGATCGATGCGCACGCTGACCAGGTGTTGTGTCTGACTGCGCTCAACAACCCGCCGGCTAACGACACGTGCGACGATGCGGTGATTCTGCCGGGAAGCGGGACATACGCGGGCAGCAACGTGAATTCGAGCACCGATGGCGGCGCGCTGAACTGCGGGATACTGAGCGGCGACGTCGGCGGTGGTCGTAGCGATGTTTACTGGCGAATCACCGCAAGCGCTAATGGGACGGCGTCCATTGACACTTGCGGGTCGAATTTCGACACCATGCTTTCTATCCACAGCGGATGCCCTGCCACGCCGGCCAACCAGATCGTGTGCAACGACGATTGCGGGGGAGATTGTGATCTGGACTCCTGCCTGGCGTTTTCGGTGACAAGCGGCACGTCGTACTACATTCGCGTCTCCGGCTACGGTGGCGCCACAGGCTCGATCACGCTGAACGTGAACGGGCCGTTCACCCCCGGAAACAATAGCTGCGCAAATGCACGCGCAGTCGAGGACGGGACCGCAACCGACGGCTCATTAGCGCTCGCCACCAACGACGGTTCGGCGAACTGTGGCACCAGTGCGACCAACCCGGACGTGTGGTACACATTCACCGCCGGCCCTTGCGGCGGATCGCTATTGGTCGATACATGCGGCACGCACGACCGCCAGGGCCAGGACACGGGAATGGACACCGTGCTGTCGATCCATAGCGGCTGTCCCGGCACCAGCGGCAATCAACTCGTATGCGTGGATGATGCGTCGCCGGCCTGCCCCGGCGACGCGGGGTTGATTCGCGACTCACGCGCAACCGTCACGCTCACGCCCAATCAGACGGTGCTGATCCGCGTTTCGCATTTCAGCACCGCGATCGATGACGGATTCTTCTTTTTGCATGTTGATTTCACCGATGCGGTTCTCGCACCGGCGATCACCGGAATCGGAAATGCCTCCTTGGATTGCGGCGACGCCTACACCGGGCCCACGCCGGCGCTCACCAACCCCGGCTGCATGAGTCCGGTCACGTGGTCACTGGTCACGGGACCATCTGGAATGACAATCAACTCGTCCAGCGGCGTCGTGACCTGGCCGACGCCTACCACCGCCGGCTCGCCGCACATGATCACCATCCGCGCCACTAACAGCACCGGTTTCGACGACGAATCCTGGTTCCTGACCGTAAATCGCCTGCCGCCCGTGATCGTCCCGATCGGAAATGAATCCCATACGTGTGGCGGCGCATACACCGGCCCGACGCCGGTGCTTGCGAATGGCTCGTGCATGATTCCGGCCACTTGGTCGCTGGTCACCGGCCCATCCGGAATGACGATCAACACTTCGACGGGCGTTGTAAGCTGGCCGACACCGACTACCGCTGGTTCACCCCACACGATCACGATCCGAGCCACGAATTCTGCCGGGTTTGATGATGAATCGTGGCAGCTTACGGTTGACTTGGCCAATCCGGTGGTGAACGACATTCCGAACGGCTCGGCTACCTGCGGCAGCGCTTACACAAGTCCGACGCCGACCTTGACCAATCCTACTTGTATGAATCCGGTGGTCTGGTCGCTCAGGAGCGGACCATCTGGGATGACCATCAACGCTGCGACCGGTGTGGTAAGCTGGCCGACACCGACGCCCGCAGGCTCGATGCACACGATTGTCATTCGCGCTACCAACTCAGCAGGGTTTGACGACGAGGGTTGGCGCATTGCCGTCGAGAATGCGTTGCCGATTGTGAACGACGTGCCAAACGGGATTCACGATTGCGGTCTGCCGTACACCGGCCCGACACCCTCTGTGACAAATTCGGCCTGCATGAATCCTATCAATTGGTCGCTGGTCACAGCGCCGGCAGGGATGACCATCGATTCCGCCACCGGCATCGTTACCTGGCCGGCGCCGACGGCGGCTGGCTCGCCGCACACGATCACCATCCGCGCGACGAATTCAGCAGGGTTTGATGATGAGACATGGATCCTGCGAGTTTCGATCATCGCACCTGTGATCGTCGACATTCCAAACGCAACGATTCCCGAAGGATCGCCATACACCGGTCCGACGCCGGCGATCATCGACCCGGACTGCATGTTGGCGCTGACTTGGTCTCTGGTAACCGGCCCAACAGGGATGGTCATCAACCCTGGAACCGGCGTGTTGTCGTGGCCCGGCCCGATTTCGGCCGGCTCGCCGCATGCGGTGACAATCCGGGCGACTAACGCGGTCGGATTCGATGATGAGTCGTGGATGCTGACCGTCACATCGACCGGATGCCCGACGACCTGCGGCGATATGAACTGCGATGGTCTCGTCAATAACTTTGACATCAATCCGTTTGTGATGGCGCTCAGCGATCCGGTGCTATATGAGGCATCGTTCCCCGATTGCAATTTGATGAACGGAGATATTGACGAGAACGGATTGCTGAATAACTTCGACATTAATCCGTTCGTCGAGTGCATCAGTCTCGGTGGATGCCCGTGACGTGAGATTTCTGTTGAGATGCCCGCGAGGCGGGATTTCCGCTGACCACGATTTCGTCGTCGTGAGAACGGCGCGCGGTGCCTCGGCGCGCGCCCTCTACAGGGTAGTGCGGGCTTCCAGCCGGCCCGAAAAGCAGGCTCATAGCCCCCGCAATTCGGAGGATCGACCGCGACGCTGCGCTGATGCTTGCGCCATATGCCGCCGCAGCCTATACACCAACGCCCGCCGGAAGCTCCTTGGTCGTCTTGCACTTCGGATAGCCGCTGCAACCTAGGAATTTGCCGCGGCGGCCTTCGCGAATGAGCATCGGCTTGCCGCACTCGTCGCACGGAATGTCCGTCATCTCCGGCTTGGCGCGTTCCGGAGCGGGGAACAGCTCTTCCGCTTTTTTCTTCGCTTCGCCGCGCAGATTACAGACGAATCGGCAGCGTGGGAAGTTGGTGCACGAAAAGAACGGACCGAAGCGGCCGCGCTTCAGATCGAGTTCGTGGCCGCACTCGGGGCAATTTAAATGCTCACCCTCGGCCGGCATGACTTCGACGACCGGTTTGCCCGTGCGCGTCAGCGCGAAACCGACCGGCAGTCCGTTTTCGCCGCGCTCGACGCCGGCGGCAGAGCGTGCGGAAGTCACCGCGCCGTCAGCGCCGGTTGCGCCACGCGCCGCGGCGGCCGCCTTCAATTCGTCGAGCTTTTCCAGCGGCTTGGCGTTGCGGCATTTCGGGAAGCCGGAGCACGACAGAAACTTGCCGCGCCGGCTGGAGCGAATCACCATCGGCCGATTGCAGCGGTCGCAATTCACGCCGGCCTCTTCCGGTGGCGGCGCGGCTTTCTTTTCGAGCCGAATGTCGGCGGGAAGCTGGGCCGTATTTTTGCATTTCGGATATTGATCACAGCCGAGAAACGCCTTGCGTCCCTTGCGCTTCACAACCATGCCGCCCTGGCCGCAGACATCGCACGGGCGTTGCAGGTCTTCATCCTTTACGAGCTTCAGCGGATTGCCCTGCTCATCGCTGGGCACGGTGTTGCGGCATTCCGGGTAGCCGCTGCAACCCAGAAACGGACCGGTCTTCGAGCGCCGCGCGACCATCGGGCGTCCGCACACTTCGCACGCATGCTCCGTCACGCGAACGACGATCGGGTTGCCCTCGGCATCGACGTTTTGCGTGGCCTTGCACTTCGGGTAGGCCGAACATGCGAGAAATCGGCCGGTGCGGCTCCAGCGATACACCATCGGGCTGTTGCATTCCGGGCAGGTGTGCGCGCTGGGCTCACCGCGCGCGGCGTCCATTTCAGTTCCGGCCCGCGAGAGCAGATCGCGAAACGGGTCATAGAACTCGTGAAGCACCTGGACCCAGTCGAGATGGGCTTCCTCGATCTTGTCGAGTTCGTCTTCCATGTGCGACGTGAATTTCACGTCCATGATCTTCGGAAAGTGCTGAACGAGCTTGTCAGTGACCAACTCGCCAAGGGCAGTCGGGCGGAATTTTCGATCGGTCTGTTCGACGTAGCCGCGATCCTGAATCGTGTCGATGATCGATGCATACGTGCTGGGGCGGCCGATGCCCTCGGATTCGAGCGTTTTCACGAGCGACGCTTCGGTGAAACGCGCGGGCGGCGAAGTCCATTGCTGTTTTGGATCGAGCGATAGCGCGCCGACCGCCTGCCCAATGTTCAATACGGGCAAAATCTGATCGTCGCTGGTCACGCCCGCGACGCGCATGAAGCCGTCGAAGACCAGCTTGCGCCCGTTGCCGGCGAATCGCGCTGCGCCTCGCGCCGTATCGCAGGAAACACTGACGGAGGTCGAATCCCATTCGGCCGGCGGCATCTGGCATGAGACGAAGCGCCGCCAGATCAGGTCATAGAGCTTGAATTGGTCATCGGTGAGCGCCTTGCGCAGACTTTCCGGCGTGCGGGCCGGATCGGTCGGGCGAATCGCTTCGTGCGCTTCCTGCGCTCGGGCCTGCCGCTTGCCATAGAAATTGGGTTCGCTGGGCAGATACTTGTCGCCAAACTCTCGACCGATGAAGCCGCGTACGCTCGTAAGGGCTTCGCCGGCGAGATTGGTCGAATCGGTACGCATATACGTGATCAGACCGACCGGGCCTTCGCCGTGCAGGTCGATGCCTTCGTAGAGGTCTTGCGCGACGCGCATGGTACGCGACGCCGCGAAACGGAGCTGGTTTGCGGCGGATTGCTGAAGCGCGGCCGTCGTGAACGGCGGCGACGGGCGCGTGGTGGTACGCTTGGTGCTCAAGTCGCTGATCTTGAACGCGGGCAGTCGCGCGGTGTTGATGGTCCCGATCAACTCAACCTGTTCGAGGTTCAGGCGCTTGTAGTCGGCCCACGGCGTGCGGCGTATGTCGCGGATTTCGAAGCCGAGCGCTTCGATCACGGCTCGTGCGTCGTCCACGCGTTTTGGATCGAACGATTGTCCGTTGATTTCCGCCAGCTCGGTGCGGAATCCGCCGTGGTCGCTCAGCCAGCGCAGCACGTCTTTCTGCGTGGATTCACGTGCGAACAGTTCTCGATATTCGCCCGCGAATTTCGCGGCGGCTGATGCCTCCGCCAGAAAATCGGCGGTGATCTTCCAGCTTTCCTCGGGCACGAACGCGCGAATCTCGCGCTCGCGCTCCACGATCAAACGCACCGCGACGGATTGCACGCGGCCGGCGGACAGGCCCTTGGCGATTTTTTTCCAGAGCAGGGGGCTTAGCTCATAGCCGACGATGCGGTCAAGAATGCGGCGGGCCTGCTGCGCGTTGACGCGATCAACATCGATCGAATGCGGGTGATGAAATGCCTCGCGAATGGCCGTCTTGGTGATCTCGTTGAAAATCACGCGTCGCACTTTGTCGCCGGGCAAACGCAGCGCTTCGACCAGATGCCACGCGATGGCTTCGCCCTCACGATCGCGGTCGGTGGCGAGGTACACCTCCGGCGCGCTCTCTGCAAGGCGCTTTAGTTCGGTAATGACTTTGGTGCGGCCTCGCACGTTTTCGTACGATGGGCGGAAATCGTTGGTCAGGTCGACGCCAAAATCTCGCTCGGGCAAATCCCGAACATGTCCCATCGAGGCTTTCACGACATAGTCGTCGCCAAGATAGTTATTAATGGTTTTTGCCTTGGCGGGTGACTCGACGATCACCAACGTCTTTCCGCCGGCCTTGGATTTGCTCATGCCGATCGCACCTTAAGTTATTCATTCATAAGTGGTTGTGCCGATTTTGCGGTCGCGGCCACTTTGATATCATCGGCTGGACGGCCGAAAATCCACAGGATTGTCGAACTGTCCGCGTTCCTGACTGTTAGGAGGGAAGCCGGAGTTGTCAAGGGCAAGCGGCGAGCGCACGGCGGAATCGAGTCCGCTTGCGATCGCCGAAGTCAGGCGGGAATCGCCAGCATTGGAACCGCGCACGAACTGATAGAAGTGGGGGCGCAGCCCGACTGCCCGATTACTTTTTGCCGGGCACCGCAGCCTTCGCGTCGGCTGACAATTCTCCCGCGGTGTTCAATCCCACAAAATCCGCGACAAAGATATGGGGAGTTTTGAGCCCGCCGCGCTTGGACGTCCACATGATTTTCGAGCCATCCGGCGAAAACACCGGCAACCCGTCAAAAGTCGGGTCGCTCGTCACGCGCAGCATTTGTGATCCGTCATCGCGAACCAGATATAGATCATAATTTGGCGGCCCGGCGGCGTGGTCGGCGCGCGTGAAGATCAGCCACTTGCCGGAGGGATGCCAGAACGGGCACCAGTTCAGCACCTTATCATCAGTGATTGCGCGTTCGTCCGTGCCGTCTGTGTTGTTGACGAAAATCTGCATATTGCCGTCGCCCTTGCGGTCAGAGCGATAGACGATTCGCTTGCCGTCCGGGCTGAAGAACGGTCCGCCGTCATAGCCGGCCGCCTTCACAACGCGACGCGCGTTTTTTCCGTTCGCATCGCAGATGTACACATCGCAATCGTCGTCGCGCATCGCGGCGTAGATGATCTTCGAACCGTCATTTGAGAATGAGCACTCCGCGTCGTAGCCCGGTGTCTCAGTGAGCCGGTGCAGCGATCCATCGGCGAACGTGTACTCAAAAATGTCCATGCCGGGAAAGAACGGCCAACTGTAATTGCGCTGACCGCTTTCCTGGAGCTTTTTCTTGACCGCCTCCGGCGGCTCCGCAGGGCGCTGGTCGAGGTGATTCGAAGCGAAAATCAGTCTGCGGCCGTCAGGGCTGAAGTAGGAGCAGGTGGTCGCGCCCTGGCCAGTGCTAACCAGTTTCAGGCCGGTGCCGTCGATGTTCATCACGTAGATCTGATAGTTTTCCTCACCGCCTTGTGGATAAGCCTGAAACGAGATGCGCTTGGCGTCGGGCGAAAAATACGCCTCGCCCGCGCGATAGAAGCCCATGTCGTCGCGTGTGATCTGACGGATGTTGCGAATCCAAACCGACTCGTTGTGGTCTGTGGGTGCGGCGGCGGGCTGTGCTTGCGCGGCGCCGATCGCGGTGATCGCGAAAGAGAATAGCAACACGGATCGCATCAATCATATCCTCATACCTGGGTCGTTTTCATCAAGCCGCAGCGCATGATATTCAACCTCAAGCGATTGAGAAACTTCCGCACGGCGCGGAGGCGCGACTCGCGCGCCGCGCGCACAAAACGCAGACCGGCGCGCTGCGAGATCGCGGCGCGCCGGTCGTCTGAAAACAATCCAGGTCGAAAATCCTCAATATTCGCGAGGCCGATCGCGATGCTCGGCGTTAACGCAAGGTGATCTGCACCCAACCGGTATATGCGGAGTTGCCGGCCGAATTCACCGCTCGAACGCGATACCGGTGACGACCCAATCCGGCGGTGTTGTTGAATGTGGTGACGTTCGCGCCGACCGTGCCCACGGTAGTCGCGATCGACCACGATCCACCGACGCGGGTCTGGCGCTGAATCTCGAACGACGTTTCGTTATTCGAGTTGTCAACCCAATTCACACGAGCCACGCCGCCGCCCAGATCGGTCACACTCACGCCGCTCGGCGCAGCGGGTGGCGAAGGAGCCTGAACAGTCAGCGAAATCGACGCGGATCCGGAAAGGCCGCCGCTGTCCGTCACGCTCGCCGTGATGGTATGCGTTCCGGCCGAGAGCGAACTGGTGCTGAACGACGCGCCAGCGCCGATCTGGCCATTGATGCTCGACGTCCAGATCAGTGAAGCGCTGATATTGCCGTCTTGCGTGTCCGTTGCGGATCCGGTGAACGTTACGCTTGTGCCTTGGGCGACTGTGGTGCCATTGGCCGGCGAAGAAATCGAAACTGTCGGCGCGGTATTGCCGCCGCCGCCGCCCGTATTCAGCGCGTTATAGAGATTTACCCGACCGGAGCCGAGCAATCCGTTGTACGACGGGTTTTGCGCGCTGATATTGTCGGTCGTGGTGCGAACGCGATCCCACACTTGCGTGCGCGTCCACGTGGGATTCTGCGCCCAAACCGCGGCCGCGACGCTGGCGACGATGGGGGTGGCCATCGACGTGCCGCTGAGCGACGCGACATAGTCATTCGCCGCATCGTTGTGGTTGTGGTAGGAACTCATGATCGACGAGCCGGGGGCGGAAATATCGACCCAGGTGCCGTAGCTGGAGAAGCTGGATTTCACGTCGTTTTGATCAGTCGCGGCGACGCTGTATACGTCCGTCCGCGCGCACAGATAGTCGGCCGTCTGATTGTTCGAGTTTCCGGCCGCCTTGAAAATCAATCCGCCCGAATTGATGAAATAAGTCGCGGCCGCGTCGATGCCGCCGCTGTTCGACGATCCCCAACTGCACGAGGCGATGCGGGCACCCTTGTTGGCGGCGTAGTAAAACGCGCCGGCGGCGAAGTCCATTCGAACGAAGCCGGCTTCGGAGCCCAAATACGAAGCGGAATAGCCAATGCGCATCGCCATGACCTTCGTGCCGTTGGCGGTGGGCTGGAGCGTGCCGTTACCCCATCCACCCGCGGCGCTGGCAGTCGCATAGCCGTTGTTGTTGATCGCACCGACGTTGCCCGCGCAGTGCGTGCCGTGGCCGTTGAAGTCGCGCGGATCGTTGTCGGCCGTGGCGCAATCCTCGCCGCTCCAGCAGCCGGTGAGTCCGGTGACGAAATCCCAGCCGACCCAATCGTCGACGTAGCCGTTGCCATCATCGTCGACGCCGGCTGTGCCGCTTTTCTCGGCAGAGTTGACCCACATGTTTCCGTCCGTCGCAGTTGGGTTGGCGGACGAAGCCGCGCTTCCGCCGAGGTCTTTGTGATAATAGCGCACGCCGGTGTCCAGCACCGCCACGATCGTCGATGGCCCGCCCGTGCCGATGTTCCATGCTTCGGGCGCGTCGATGTCGCGATCGTTCGTTTGGTTCAGGTGCCATTGGCTGGCGTAATTGCCGTCATTGGGCACCGCATAAATCGGATGGATACCGATCGGCTCAACGCGGACGACGAACGGATCGGCTGCGTAGGCGCTCATTACTTGATCAAGTGACGCGAGATTCGGATCGAATCGCACAACGTAATAGCCGGACAGATCCGGCAGGTTTGACGCTTTGGCGAGCGCGGTATCGCTGCCGGGGAATTGTTTGCGAAGGTCGCTCACGCCGAATTTGCGGCCGAGGTCGTCAAGCGATGCGACTCCGGTGGCCTGCACGAGCGGCGCGACAGCGTCAACCTGGACGGTGGTCGGTTCATCGAAGACAACGATCAACTCGTTCTCAACAAAACGGTCGGGAATTTGCATGAGCGGGCCGGCGGGATCGACGGCCGCGACCAGCGGCTGGTCAAAACTCGCGAGCGCGCCGGTTGACAGCGCGATCAACCCGATCGCTGACAGGGTGGGAAGCTTTCGCACGCCAGAATCTCCTTGTCGAAATGTGGTCGCCAAAGACTTTGGACGAATCGCGCGGGTGCGGAATTGCCGAAATGTCGCAAAAGCGCCGTCCGATCGAACGTCGGACGTGTGATTGCCCTTCACGCAGCGCGCGGATTCAATCTACCAACCAGCGGCCGATCCTGCAATGGAAATTGTGGTCGGCATATGGTTTGCGGGCGACGTTGGGAATGCTGGCGGATTACCGGCCGCTACTTGGGCGCCAACGAGTGACGAACCCGCAGGGTCTTCATTTCATCAGCGATCCGCAACTTCTTTCCAGCAGCCGCTCACTCCCTTCCTTCTCCGGAAAGGGGCTGGGGGAGGGTCGCGCGACCACGTTCCCGCTCTCGGGTCGGCTTCAAGTTTGTGGGTGCGGGGAGCATCGCCGTCTCGGCGGTGCGAAAACATTGATTGCGCTCGACAAGAATTCTGCTCGCACTGGCTGGAAGCCGATGCTGCCCGCAAACCTGACGCCGATCCCCGCTTTCCTCCGCGTATCGTCTGGGTTCACACGTCCCCATATTACCACTACCATCACGCTGGCCGTGCCGGGGCGCGATCGCGCCGGCACAGGACGATTTAAGGGGATCCGATTGGCCGACCCGATCCGCGTCATATTGAACGACCGGCCGCTTCGCCAGACGCTGACCGGCGTCGGACACTACATCTATCAGCTCATGCTCGAATTCGACCGGCACGCCGCTGACGTTCGCGCCGATCCGTTTTTTTTCAAGGCGCTCGGCCGGCAGGACTGGCGGCGCCGGCCGCATGACGAATCGGATGCGCAGACGCGCGACGCCAAGGCCCGTCGCGACATCGGCGGTTCGCGAAAGCCCTGGTGGCTGCGCCGCATCATGCAATCGGCGTATGGCTTCGCGTTCCGTTTGTCGAGCAGGAATTACGATCTTTATCACGAGCCGAATCACATCGCCATGCCGGCGAACGTGCCGATCGTCACGACGATTCACGATCTGTCCGTACTGGTCTATCCGAAGTGGCATCCCGACGATCGCGTCCGCTGGTATGAGGCCGAATTTCAGAAGAGCGTCGCCCGCACGGCGCGGTTCATCGCCGCGTCAGAATTCACCAAGGCCGAAATGGTGAAGCGCCTGAACATCGCGCCGGAGCGCATCGACGTCACATATCAAGCGTCGCGCGCGGCCTTTGGCGTCGCCAGCCCGGAGCGCGTACGCCATGTGCTCGAAGCGCTGCGCCTGCCGCAGCGTTTTTTTCTGTTCGTCGGCACGCTCGAACCGCGCAAGAACATTCCCTGCCTTCTGGAGTCCTACGCCGCGCTACCCGGCCCGCTGCGCGAACGTCACCCGCTGGTCATCGTGGGGGCCTGGGGTTGGAATCAGGATGCCCTGCGCGACCGCGTGTCCCACCTGATCGGCAAGACCGTTCACATTGTCGGCTATCAAAATGACGAAACGCTCGCCGCGCTTTATTCCGCGTGCGTCGCGCTCGTCTGGCCGACGTTCTACGAAGGGTTTGGGTTGCCGCCGCTGGAAGCGATGGCGTGCGGCGCGGCCGTGCTGGCGTCGCAATGCTCATCATTGCCGGAGGTTGTCGGGGACGCAGGCGAGCTCGTGCAAGTGGACAAAGTGCCCGCCTGGACCGAGGCGCTGCGTCGCATCGCGGAAGACACCGATTATCGCAACGATCTGCGTCGACGCGGTTTGGCGCGAGCCGCGACGTTTACCTGGCGGCGCTGTGCGGAACAGACGATCGACTGTTATCGTCGCGCGATTGAATCATCGACACCGATCAATGAAAAACGACGACAAGTAACGAATGCGGCGAAGGCGATTCAGCCCGTGCGGCATTGATGTGCGAGGCGGGCATGCGCATACTTGCCGTTCATCGCGTCAACCGCCTCTATTCACTCCCTTGGCGGCAGTGCGATGCCCACGAGCAGCTTTTCGTATTCCGACATGCCTTCGTTGTCCATCAGCGGGCCGCGAGCTTCGCCCGTCAGGAACTGATGAATGCGGCGGTCCTCGTCGTTGGATAGCGCGTCGAAATCCGCCCGGCGAATTCGCTCAAAATCATCGCGCGCGCCGCTCCGCAACACTCGCCCCTGATCCAGCAGAATCATCTTGTCGGCGATCCGAAACGCGGAGTCCATCTCGTGCGAAACGACTACGCTCGTGACACCCAGCTTCTTGGACATATCGACCATGAGCGTGTCGATTGCGGCCGACGTCACGGGGTCCAGACCGGCATTGGGCTCGTCATAAAACAGCACGGCCGGGTCGAGCGCCGTCGCGCGGGCCAGACCGGCTCGCTTCTTTTGGCCGCCCGAAAGCTGCGACGGATATTTGTCGCGGTGTTCCAACATATGCACCTGTTGGAGCTTGATGGCGACCATGATGTCGATCACGGCCTGATCGACCTGCGAATGTTCACGCAGCGGCAGGGCGATGTTCTCGGCCACGGTCATCGAACTGAAAAGCGCGCCGGATTGAAACAGAATTCCGATGCGTCGGCGCAGATCGTCGCGTCGTTCGCGCGTGGCGCTCGCCAGGTCGATCTCGCCCAGCGCTGGAAGCCGGTAGAAGATCGAGCCCGAGTCAGCCTGAATCTCGCCGATGAGCGCGTTGAGCAGGGTGCTTTTGCCGCAGCCCGATCCGCCCATGATGACCAGCGTCTCACCGTGATGCGCGTCAAAGCTGACGCCGCGCAGCACGGGCAGCGGATCACCCAGCGGGTCTTCATAACTGACATGAAGATCACGGACGGAAATTATTACATCATCGGATGCGAAAGCCATCCGGTTCATCATATTCGGTGGTGCGCGCAGTTGCGATTACAGATGCCATGTTCGACGCATTCGGAATTTCGCGGTGGCGAATGCCGAGATCAAAAGGCCCACGGGAATGAAGCTGATCGGTCCGCAGGTATTAATCTGATCCAGCGGAACCTCGCGCGACCAAGCCTCGATTTCGCCGTTTTCGTCGGCGTTCATGGTCAACGAAGGCGCCCCTTCGGGCAGTACCTGCATCGAGTAAAGAAATGCTATGATTTTCCCCTGGTCCTCAGACGAAAGGGCCTGAAACGCGACTCGCGACTGGCGCGCTTCACCACCGTGAAATTGAATGGCTTCCGATAGTGTGGTGCAATCGCCGCGATGCCCGAACGGCGCTGAGTTTCCGACATCCCACAATTTGCGCGTCAGAAACTGCTTGAGCGGTCTCGGTCCAGGATCCTGTGTGAAATCTGAAGCTGGTGCGAAGCCGTTTAGTTTTCCTTGAGCAAGCTGCTCGTTGCCAAAGAAAGAAGTGTCCTCATCCGTCAGATCATGCCGTTTTAGATCTGTGAAGGGGCGGATGATCGCGCCGCCGTATCCATCGGACTCGATTCTCGGTAGCTCACCCTCAGTCGCCATATCAAACGCGTACACTGATCCGACCTCCGCAATGGTCAAATTTCCATTCGGTTTGTCGATCGCCGCGCCTGGGTTGTATGGATTCGGTTCGCTGAAAACGGTGCTTGCCAGCCGAAATTCAGAAACGTGGCAGGTTGTGCAACCGATCGCGGAGAAAAGCTGCTCGCCCTCGGCAATCGCGGATTCCTGGCCCCTGGTAATCACTCTTCCGGGAGTCGCCAATGCCGCTTGGTAGATGGTGGTGACGGTGACATCACCAACGGAGAGCTCGTTTGTAATGCCATCCTGATCCGGGTCGAGATCATCGCCGAATCTTTCAGCGGACTGAATTCCGTGGTGGTGGTTCATGGCGTTGTTTGTGAATTGGCGCAGGGACACGACCGCACCTTTTTGATGGAACGGCTTGATGATCAAGTCCCAATCAACGCCCTCAATCGCGCTTGGGTCGATCTTGCCGTCTGGCAGCACGGTGATCGCCCCGAATGAGATGCCCTTTGCAACGAGTGGGCGCGTCGCCCGTTGGCCTGAATTCGCGGCATCGGCTCGCGCGGCGTCGCGAATCGCGATCAATTCGGCGGTCAATTCTCTAGCGAGCATTTCGATTGATCCAGCCCCCATCATTCCAAGCGTATTGCGCTCATTGCTGAAAAGCGGATCGACCGACGTTGTAACCGGATCGAGCGTTTGCGCGAGAACAAACACGTTTGCGACAAAATCGCCCGCGCCGCCGGAACGTGGTTGGGCGTGGCAACCTGCGCAGGAGGTCGCATCTGGCCCGGAAGTTCGAATGAACGCTGGCTCGTCCGGCATGCGCGGGGCGCCTCCGCCGGTGGTGGCGGGACGTCCCTGTCCGTCGAGCGTGTTAAAGCGAGCGTCGAAGAGCTTCTTGCCTAAATGAAAAATCTCGTCGAAAGACATCACTCCCGACTCGATATCTGCCTGCGCAACATGCGATTTGATGACCGGGGACTCCGGTACTTGCGCAAACGTGGCGTATGACAGAAAGAGGCACGCCGACAGCGCAACCCGTGTCTTCATTCACAAGCTCCTTGCGAAATGGTCGGAAACGCAAAATTCACTCTATCAAATTGGTAGCGGCACCGCAATAAAATTGGGCCGGTTGGATTTTTTAGATCGATTCGGGCAAAGCAGTTCACGAGCCAATGCCGCGGCCGCCAATCTGAAGCCGTTTGCGGCCCTCTTGTGCTCGTCGCCTAATGCTCGCCCTGCGCCGCTAGCCAGCGCTCCGCATCCAGCGCGGCCATGCAGCCAGACCCCGCGGCCGTGACCGCCTGGCGATACGTATGGTCCGATACGTCACCGGCGGCGAACACGCCTTCGATGTTGGTGTAAGTGGACGGCGGTTTCGGCACGCAAATGTAGCCCTTGTCGTCGCAGTCGATGATGCCGCGGACCAACTCCGTGTTCGGTGTATGGCCGATCGCGACAAATAGCCCTTTCACCGGCAGATCGCGCTCGCTGTTCGTTTTGGTGTCGCGCAGGCGGAGGGCCTCGATCTTGTTCTGGCCGAGCACATCGGACACGACGCTGTTCCAAACCGGCTCCATCTTGCCCTGTTCAACAAGACGGAAGAATCGTTCCTGCATGATTTTGCTGGCGCGAAGCTCATCGCGGCGATGGATGAGGTAGACCTTGCTGGCGAATTTGGTGAGATAAGAGCCTTCTTCGACCGCTGTGTCGCCGCCGCCGATCACTGCGAGAGGCTGATTGCGGAACACTGGCAACGCGCCGTCGCAGACGGCACACGCGGAAACGCCGCCGCCGCTTTCGGCCAGGCGCTTTTCATTCGGCAGTCCGAGCCAGTTTGCGCGAGCGCCCGTGGCGATGACGACGGCCTTGGCCGCGACGTTGTGCTCGTCGCTGATAAGCGTGAACGGCCGTTTGGAGAAATCGAGCTGCGTGACGTCTTCGCGGATGAAGCGCGTTCCGAACCGCGCGGCCTGCTCGCGAAAGGCCATCATCATCTTCGGCCCCATGATACCATCGGGAAAGCCGGGATAATTCTCCACTTCGGTCGTGGTCATGAGCTGGCCGCCGGGGATGCCACCGGCGCTGAATCCTTCAAACACGAGCGGCTCAAGATTGGCCCGCGCGGCGTAGATGGCGGCCGTAAGCCCGGCCGGTCCGGAACCGATGATGACGAGCTTTTCGACTGGCATTGAGCCTCCTCTGTTGGCAAATCGCAAGGATGAGCCTGTCAACGGCTACAAGCCCGTGAGATGAGAAGTGTAGGTAGGTGCGCCCGAATCGCCAACAGCCGAGCCTGATCGGCACCGCGCGCATGGTGAGGCAACTTGCGTTGGCGCCGATGCGCAGCTTCTCATCATCCGGCGCGGGGCGCGACCTTGCTGGTCCGATTTCCGCCTTGCATGGCCGGCCCGAAATCGATACACTCCCTTCGGAGTGTATATTTCTCCTGTTGGAGCTTATCCGGTGATTGAGTCGTCGATGGAAGCGGATCGTCGGCCTTTTTGGTATCGCCGCCGCCGATTGCTGATCGGCGGCGCGCTGCTTGCGCCGGCCGCCGTCGTTCTCGGATATCGAATTGTGATGCTGGCCGCTGGGCGTCCGGACCTGGCGTGGCCGCCGCACGAATGGGCGGTAGCGCTGGCCATTTTCGTCGTCGGCGGCCTTTGCGAATTCATCGACGCGGCGCTCGGCATGGGCTATGGCACGACGCTCACGCCGCTGATGTTGCTCGTGGGTTACGATCCGCTCGTCACCGTTCCCGCGGTTTTGTTGAGTCAGGGCGTCTGCGGCATTGCGGCCGCGGCGTGGCATCATCGCGACGGAAATGTCGATTTGCGCTCCGATCCGACGGCGCGGCGCACCGCGGCGCTGTTGTCTGTGCTATCGGCAGTCGGCGCGATTGTCGCCGTAAAAGTCGCGATCTCATTGCCCGGAGCAATGCTAAAGGCTCTGATCGGCTCAATCATTGTCGGCGTCGGCTTACTGATGATCACGACGCGCCCCGGGCAGTTTCGATACCGCCCGGCGCACATTGTGACGGTGGGCATGATCGCAGCCTTCAATAAGTGCGTCAGCGGCGGCGGCTATGGACCGCTCGTAACAGCGGGGCAGGTGGTCTCCGGGTTATCGACGAAGCAGGCAGTGGCCATCACGTCGCTGGCGGAGAGTTTTGTGTGTTTCGTCGGATTGGCCGCCTACTTCTGGGAGCGCAAAACGCTGCATTGGGAGCTGACGGTTCCGCTGGTGCTAGGTTCGCTCATCACGGTTCCACTGGCGACGCTGTCCATTCGGAAGTTGAACGAAGCACTTGTGCGCCGACTGGTCGCGGTTGCGACGATTGTCATGGGTTCGCTCACGCTCTACCAGGCGATGCGCTGACCGAAGCTGCGAGACGCAGGGTCGGTCGGCGCGAAGTTCGCCTGCGTGAGTCGATTATTACTTCGAGACGGCTCATCCGCCGACCAAAAGCGCCACGAATGGATCGATGTCGAAATTATCGACGCGCCCGTCGCGATTCGCGTCTGCATTCAGGAGGTTGCATTCCGGGAATGCTGCCCAGTAGCTCGCAGCGTTTGTCAGCGCCAACACGAACGGATCGATGTCGAAGTTATTAACGATTCCGTCACAGTTCAAATCGCCGGCCGTGAATGGCCGAGGGCGGCGCTGCGTGAGCACCACCGCATGGGGTTCGGCACTCGGCTGATCTCGTGGTGACGCGAGCGCCGCGATTCGGCGCGTGGGCGCGATCGCCGTTGCGCGCGCCAGGTAATAAGGCGATTGAAAGTCGAGGCCGTCGTTTAGATCGTTCCAAACCGTTGCGCAGCCGTTGTGAACCAGAATAGCGTGATTGCTTCCGAACGGATCGCCAAAAAAGCCCACGGCGTGAATCACGCCGGCGTCGTCGTCAAGATAGAAACGCGCGATGGAGGCGTCCGCCGCGCCGACTGGATTGCCGAGATCTCGCGCCAGCCAGGTTTGATCCGCGAGTTGCCAAACGACGGGGCGCGTCTCACCGCCTGCAAGATCGCTTTCGCCAATCACATGGAGGTTTCCGCTCGCCGACTGAGCAATGTCAAATGCCGCACCGCGCGAGTTTTCCGTCGAAATCGGAGGAAACGGCGCGATGACGAATTGCGCCCCCGACTGCCGCCAGCGCACCGGCCGCTGCACACCGCCCGGAGCCATCGCCCAGCCGATGATGAGTAAATCACCATTCGCCAGTTGGACAACGTCGTTCGCGCGCCCTTCGCCGGGCGCTCCCAGGCCGGGCAGGTTCGCCGGCGTAGAGTTGATCCAAATCGCCGGTCGCGTGAGTCCGGTCAGAGTCGTGACTTGACCGACGGCGACGATCGCGCCGTCCGCCGCCACCGTGACACTCGCAGCCTCTGAGGCGTTTGCGCCGGGCGGTTCTGTGTATGTTGCGGCCACCCAGGCATCGTTGCCGGCGTCGGTCCAGACGGTCGCATGCTCGCGGTTTCCGATTCCGAGCAGTTTTCCCGCGACGCGGAGCGCATTGTTCGATGCGTGGATTCGGTTGGCGCTCCCGCTTAACGGCTGACCGTTGGAAAGGTCGATCAATGTCCAGATTTGGTTCGAGTTCTCGCGCCAGATTACGGGAATGTCGAGTCCGCCGCGCCGTGCGGTTCCTGCGGCATACGCCGAATATCCGGAGCTGTCGTCCTGGTCAAACAAATCGTGGACCGTCGAAATCAGATCTTCAAAAGTAGCAAGATCGATGAGTTGATAATACGCCTTCCGGCAATAGACATAGGCTGCGCCGGCGTCGGTCGCCATCGTGTCATCGAGCCGTGCGCCGACGATCGCGCATTCGCCATCGATATCAACATCGCGTCCGAACCCGTCCAGCAAGTCAGTGCCTGGATCGGCTGTGAGCACGCTCTTGTTAACCCAGGTTCCGCTGCAATCCTCAAACAAAAATGCGCAGCCGGGCTGAGTCGGCAAGCCGATTGAAGCGGGAGCGCCGACGATCACGTAGCCATCTGTGATCGCGACCGACCAGCCAAAATGACTGCGCGGCCCATCGATCCGTTGTTCCAACGGCCAGCTACTGCCGCTGCGATGGTAAATGAATGCACGGCTCCCCAAGTCAGCGACCTCCGGCTGCCCGACAATGATCCTGTCGCCGCAGACATCGACGCTGAAGCCATACAGGCCCGGTCCCGAGCATGGCGATCGCAATGTCTCCGTAGACGCCCATGCTCCGCCGACGTATTCATATACATAGGCGGCGAGATCCAGGAACGGGTTGCCGACGACGATTCGCCCCTCGTCGATTGCGACGCTCCAGCCGAATGTGCCCTCCACACTACCGTAGATGGGCATTCCCGGCTCAAGCGCCCAGGTAGCCGCCCCGGTTCGTCGAAGGATCGATATCGCGCCGGTGGTCATGCCGGCGTTCTGGGCGAACGGCGCACCCACCACGGCCAGGTCGTCATCGATCGCCACGCAATAGCCATACTGGTCGCCGGCCGCGCCGCCGAGCGCGGGATCGGGTAAGGCACCCCATCCGCCGTAATGGAGAAACATGAATGCACCGCCCGCAGGCGCATGAAGATTGTCGCCGGTGATGACAGTATCGCTGCTTGTCGCGACGGACCGGCCCAGACGAATATCACTGCCTCCACCGGCAAAGCGCGTCAGGTCCGCTTCTTCGATCCAGGGAAGGGGCACGCCGCCGCTGTCCCGAAAGCAAACCACCATGCCATCGAGAAATGGCGGGGAAGTTTGCTCCGGCGCGCCAACGACGGCCAAATCCCCCACGATGGCCACATCGCTGCCGAACATCGCGCCCGTGTCTGGCGGGCCGCTTGCGTAAAGCGCTTGGACAAGCTCCCACTCACCAAGATCGCAATCGTGTTGGTAATAGCGCGTAGCGCTGCCGTCGGCCGGAATCACGATGGGCGCGGGCGGCGGCTCGCCGGGTTGGGGATCGAAATTGTCGTCGTCGGGAACGCCGTAATACTGGCGGCCGATTACATACGGATATGCGTTGACGCCGAACTCATCGATCGTGGTGAAATAAGCGTATGTCCCCAGCGGTCCCGGGTACTCCGGAGTTACGCACTGTCTGCCGTTGTATATGTCAAGCGTTCCCAGGCCGTCGCAGAATTCGAAATCCTCTACGAACCAGCCTCGCGAGTTGATCGGGTAATTTGGATCGCCCTCCTCGGTGAATGGCGGTCCCCACTCGGCCATCGGTAGGTCTTCTGTTGCGCCTGGGAATCGCCGGCGATTCACCTCAGTCCCCAGCACGTAGCTGGATGTCATCCGGGCAATGCCGCCGGTGCCGTCGGCATTCGCGAATCCATATGGGCCATAAATCGGATATCCGTCGAACGCGAAACCGACGATCGGCGAGTGTTGCGTGCCGTCATCGCAAAGCAAAGTGGAGATGGCCGGAGATCGCTGGTGATGGTGGTACGTGCCTTTCTCGATCGCTCCGCTACAAATCTCGCCGAATGGGACCAGCGGCGCGGAGTGCCCGAGCGCGCTGTCAAAGCCGTCCGCTTCCGCCATCGGCGCATTCGTATGCCAAATATCCATCCCCATGAACGAAGCGCCATCGAGTGGGTTGTAGATCGCGACGCCATTGATCCACACGCCGATTTTCGCCAGGGGAGTGTCGACGCGCGTGGAGTCGTCCGCCGGCGTCGGATTGCGTGGTATTCGATAAATCCACATGCGATCGACCGGCGCGGATGGATTGCCGTCCGGAAACGGCCCAGTTGGATAGGAGGGCACGCCGCTGGCGACGATATAAACAGCGTCGCTCGAAGTCCAGATTTCTTCGACATCCGCCCAGGCTGCGCTGGCGCAGACGTGTAATCCCGCGTCGGGGCTTTGTCCGTGAAGCCCGCTGACATTCAACCGCCAATAGTCGAGTTGCGGATCCTCAGCGGAAGCTGCATGAGAGTTCAGGCCGATGCAGAGGGCGATTACCAGGGCGGGGCGCGCGAGGTCGCGCGGAGCAATGAACCAACGACACATGCGCAGACTCCGTCATGCGTGATTACAGAAATGAGCGGCGGTAAGAACGATACGGCCTCCCGCCCGAACACCGATTGAATCATGCTAACGAGCCCGTCGGGCCGTCGCAAGACAATTCGTTATGCCAACAATCGTGCCCCCCTGGCGGGCGGAAAACGCCTCGGCAGCCGGCACCATCGCCATTCGACGTTTGCTACCTGCAAACGTGACGCCGACCCTCCAGGCCTCACGGCGCGAAGCACCGTTGCGCCCGACTGGACAGGGATCAACTCCGGCGAAGCTCCGGCAACGATATTGTCAAAAGACCATTGACCGATCCACTTAACCCGCTATTATGTAAGTACGTACTTACTTAAATGGATCGATCCCCCATGGCCCGACCGAGTCAAAAAAAGGAACGACGCGCGGAGCTCATCCCGCTGATTACCGCCGTATTCGCGGCTCGGGGGTATCGCCGTACGACCACAGCCCAGCTTGCGGCCGCTTGCAAGGTTCAGGAAAACACGCTTTATCGGCTTTGGCCCAGCAAGAAAGCCATGTTCATCGCGGCGATCGAACACGTGTTCGAAGTCTCCGCGCGCATCTGGCGCGACTTGATTGCTCATCCGGGCGGCCACGACGAGTCGCCGGCCGGGCGAATCCTGAGCTATGAAGCCGACCATCACGGCGAACTCGGAAATTACCGCATTGTCTTCGCCGGGTTGAGCGAAGCGGATGATCCCGCCATCAAGCACGCGCTCCGCCGGATGTTCTCACGGTTCCATGAGTATCTCGAAATGCACGTGACCTCGACCGATCCCAGTGGCGCGAACGCGCATGCCTGGGCGCTCATCGGACTCGGTTTGGTCGCCAGCGTCGGGCGAGAGTTGGGCTTTCTGTCGGCCGCCGATCGTCGGGATCTAATCCTGTCGGCGGGCACGCGGTTGATCGGCGGCCTGGCGACGCCCGGGGGCGCCGTCGTGGTCGGAACCAACGGAAAACGAAAGTGAAATGAGCCGCCGCGCGAAGCGCGACCAGTGCAGCGAAATAATGTGAGCACTCGCTAACACAAACGGAGCAGCAACATGATCGCGGATCCAACTCCGACGCCCCACGCGAACGTGGGCGGCATCGAGCTTGCAATCAACCCCGCCGGCATCTCGATGCGCCGGGCTTTTCTGTGGACGTTGATTATTTCCGTCGCGCTTTGCGCCGTCATCGCCATCCTGACGCTGCTTTTCGCCAGATTCACCGATACCACCGTGCGCATCCTCTCCACGCTCGGCGCGATCGGCGGTTACGCGGCCGCTTCGGTGTTTTGCGCCACGACGCTTGATCGCGGTCTATGGCCGGTGTTAAGTCGAGTCGGTCTCGGTCTGTTCGCCATCGCGCTGGCTCTGGTGATGGCGGCGATTTGGGCGGTGAGCGATTGGGAAACGATTGGGCAACTCAACGGGACGGCGACGGCCATCGCGGTGCTGTATTTGTACGCGATTCCCGGCGCTGATCTCCTGGAGCGCCGCGCCGCCCCGCGTCTCGGACTCATCGCGCTCATCGCGGCGGTGGTCAGCTTCTGCTACACGCTGGTTGCGATCTGGTTTTTGCTGCCTGCCGGAGGCGGCAATTCGATCATGCGCGCCGCGATGACCTCGCATGTCATTGCGATCTGTCTGGCACACGCCGGCTTGTTGGTACGTGTCGCCGTCCCGTCGAATCTTGCGTGGATGCGCCTGGCCGCGTTCGCGTCGATCGCGGCCTTCGGCAGCTTGGTCTCCGCGTTTATTCTGTTTGATTTGAAGGGCGATTTCGTTCTACGTCTGATGGGCGCGCTGGGTGTGTTCGATGTCAGCTCCACCGTGGCGCTGCTGATCATGTGGCGGTTGCGGCGCGTGGATGAGTCCGAGCAGCGACTGGTCGCGCAGGCGCAAATCTCTCTATCCTGCCCGCGCTGCGGCGCGCAACAATGCGTAACCACTGGAAATTGCGCCTGCGCCTCTTGTGGATTGCGGTTCAAGATCGAAGTCGAGGAACCGCGCTGCGCGGGGTGCCAATACCCGCTATGGAATCTTCCGAATCACCGTTGTCCGGAATGCGGCCGGGAGTTCTGATCCGCGCGACGTTGCCGCCGCACAGCCATTGAACCTCCGACGAGTGGAGCCTACGCGCCGCCGGTCCAGATTTCGGACACGTTGTTCAAAAGCTCTTCAACCGTAGTAAGCCCGCGAAGCGCCGAGAGTTTGCCTGCCTGGGCGATCGTCACCATTCCGCTTTCGACGGCGTGGGAATACACCTCGCGCGCCGGCCGGTTGTGAGCGACCATTTCGCGCGTGCGATCGTCGGCCGTCATGATCTCGAATACGCCCAGCCGGCTTCGATATCCGGTGTGCCGGCAATGCGGGCAGCCGCGGCCCATTGACAGTGCCGGCCGCTCGTCGGGGTTCAGCAAATGCTGCACGTCTTCCAGCAGCGCAAAGTCGGACGTCTCTTCGAGGCGAATGGTGCAGTAAGGACAAAGTCGCCGCACCAGCGTCTGCGCGATCACGCCGCGCAAAGCGCGAGCCACGAAGTGCGGATGGGCCCCGAGCGCCGTAAGGCTCTCAACCGCAGCCGCTGAATATGAAGCATGCGAGGTTGCAAGAACCAGTCGGCCTGAGTTAGCCGCTCGCACGGCAGCCGACGCGGTTTCAGGGTCGCGAATCTCGCCGAGCATGATCACGTTCGGGTCATGACGTAAGACGCTGCGCATCAGCATCGACCAGTCCACGCCGATTTTGTGATTTACCTGCGCCTGATTGACGCCGGGTAGGTCATACTCGATCGGGTCTTCAATCGTTACGCACTTGCGCGACCCGTCGGTGAGCCGTTGCAGCAGCGCGTACAGCGTGGTGCTCTTTCCCGCCCCGGTCGAACCCGTGACGAGAATCAGCCCGCTCGGTGCGTTGATCAGCGCGTCGATTTCGCCGAGCTGGCATCCAGACACTCCCAAGCGATCCACCGACAGCAACGACGATTCGCGATCAAGCACGCGAACGGCGATGTCCTCACCGTGCGATGTCGGCAGCAATGATATGCGCAGGTCGATCGGGCGGCCGTCGATGTCCAGCGTCAGCCGGCCGTCCTGCGGCTTGCGGCGTTCGCTCAGCTCCATGCGCGACAGCACTTTCACATGGTTCGTGACGCGCTGCCCGACTTCGGCGGGCAATACGCCCTGGTCGTGCATGCGGCCGTCGAGGCGCACGCCGATGCGCATGCCTTCGCTTTGATACGTAAGGTGCAGATCGCTGGCCTGCTCGCGAACCGCGATGGAGATCATGCGGTCCCAGATTTCTGGCGCACCCAGTTCACATAGCGCGAAATCTTCAGCAATGAAAAGCTGGCCGGGACGGAGAGTGGTCGCGGCTTGCGGGCGCAACATCACGGATCCGGGCGCGGTTGCTAACATGGTCATCCTCTCAAATACGTGAACGAGATCAGGCCTTCGTCGGGCGGATGGGGCGCTCGCCGATTCGAGCGCGCGGGTGGCCGATGCCGCGACCGCGCGGCCTAGCGCCGTACGACGCCGTTCGACTCCGTCTCCATCGTGATTTCCACATCGTCGTTCTGAGCCATCGCGCGAGCCGCGTCGTCGAACGAGTCTGCCGTTCGAGCCAGCCGCGTGAGGCCCGCCAATTGGAACAAACGCGTAAACGTGGCCTGCGCGCGAGCCAGAATCAGCCGCCGTCCCTGCGAGCGCAGCCGCTGGGCGAGTTGAAACAATGCACCGAGTCCCGCGGAATTGATGAATTCGACGGTTTCCAGATCGACGATCAACCCGCGGCAGGAAGTGTCCGCGGCGATCCGCCGTTCGACGCATTCCGCGAGTTGGTTGCGATCCTCCCAGGACAATCCACCTGAGCAGCGCATCAGCAGGCAGCCGGGTGCGTATTCGGTCAACTCGAATTTGGTCGCGGGAGATTGCATGCATCCTCCAGAATGGTTCGGCACGTGCGCCGCGCCAGGCACAGCATAGGGTGCGAGGTCGTTGCGATTCTCGATTCGATGCTTAGGCACGGAACGCGTCATCATTGCTTCTGCCCCTCCAGAGCGGATGAATCGCCCCGCACGGGACATTCACTCGCCATTGATAATGGAATATCGACAAATCCCGGCCGCGCCGTCCGTATGCCGGCGACAATCCGCTCAGGCCGATAGTCGATGGCAGAGGGGAATACGACGGTCGGCATTCACGGAACGGGGGCGCTTCTGTGTCTTGAATGAAAATCGCGGCAGGCTGATATTGTTGTGCGCTGAGAAACGCTACACGGACTGTGTTGTTCCAACGCAGGCGGCCTGCCGGACTGCTCTCAGACCGAGCCAGCAGCCGTACATGGTGGTTCCGCTCATGAGCACAAGAAACGTCGGCAACTGAAGATTGAAGTTGAGCAAGGCGTTCGACACCCAGGCCGTGACGATGCCCAGCGAAAGCAGGTACGCGGCCAGCAGCGCCCAGCGCGTGGTGCGCTGGATCAGCAAGCACAACCCGATATAGCTCGCGCCGATTAGAAACGAGATCGACCCCATCAGGAACGTTTCGGCGCGCGGAATCGTGCCGCTGACGGTTCGCTCGATGACGGCCGGCATTAACCCCCACACCAGCAGGCACACTCCAAGACACAGGCAGGATGCAGAGGCGTACATCAGCGCCTGTTGCACCGGAAGATCAATCGCTTTGCTCTTCATGGTCGATTCACGACCTCCGCCCGGCACACGTTTCCCAGCGCGCGAAAGGGTTTTGCGCCGCAAAACAGCCGGCACAAAGTCATCGACGGAATTCGTGGCGTGGTTAAGCACGGGCTTGCGGGAACATATTGGCTGGAAATCGCCGCGCCGCTCGTTAAACTCTTCTAATATCGGGCTGGGAGTTTCGGGCATTGCCAGACGTGGAAGCGGCGGCGCTTCAGCTCAGGATCGTGTTGAATCGGCGATTGGCGGAGTCGGATCATTGGCGGAGCAGGCAAATGAACCCGTCGTGCTTGTTGAGCACGATCCACGATGGAGCTCGATGTATTGCGCCGAGTTGCAGCGAATCGCGCCGGCCATCGGCGCCGCGGCGCTTCGCTGCGAGCACATCGGCAGCACAGCCGTGAGCGGCCTCCGCGCCAAGCCGATCATTGACATTCTGGTTGGGGTCGCGTCGCTGACGCACGCCGATGCGTGCATCGATCCGTTGACGGCGCTCGACTATGAATACGTCAAGCGTTTCGAGACCCGGCTGCCGCGACGGCGGTTCTTCAGGCGCAGAGTGAATGGTGCGACGACGTTTCAGGTTCATATGGTGGAATTGGATGGAGACTTGTGGCGCGAGCACCTGCTCTTTCGCAACGCCTTGCAGACGTATCCCGATTTGCGCGAGCGTTATCTGGCGCTGAAAGAGGAGTTGGCCGAACGATTTCGCGATCAGCGCGAGAGCTATGCCGACGCGAAGGGCGAATTCGTCAGAGAGGCGCTGCGCATCGCGGAAAGCCGCGGCCTGAAAGCGTAAATCGTTGAGTTGGTCGGTCGGTGGGCGGCTGAAGATTCCGCCGGAGTCATCTGTGCAACAACAGACCGATGTGACGATTCGCGGCACGTGCGGGTGCGGGAAACGCTATCGCATCCGAAACGCCACCGCCGGCATCTCGGTCGCTTGTCCAAACTGCACGCGCGTCATTTCGATCTCTCGCGCGGACATTGAGGCCGCAAACCAGAATGTCCTTCCGCTTGCCGCCGCATCGTCAATGATGGCGGACGCCAAAGAAGCGATTTTGCTCGATCAGAGCGCTCTGCGCCTGGCCGCGAGCGGTACACGGCCGGGAATTACCGACACCGTTCGTTACACGAATGAAGAAGCGCTGCTGAATCGCGCTCTATCGGGGCGATCGATCAATATTCCGACCGGAGGGGGCGCTTTCAGCCCCACCGGCCAGCCATTCGAGACCGTGCTGCTTCGGCCGTTTGCACTGGACATGCTGGCGAGCTTCTGGTTCGCGGGCAGTTGGCGCAATGCTGCCAATATGCTCGTCGCAGCCGTGTGCTATCTGATGTTGCAACTCGTCGCCATCGGACCGCTATTCGCGGTGGGTCTGTTGGCTCAGGCTCTTATCTTCGGCTACTTGTGCCAGTTTCTCTGGGTGGTGATGAAAGAGACGGCTGCCGGCGAGGACGATATCCCCTGGTTCGACTGGGAATTCGATTTGTACGAGTCCGTCGTGCTGCCTACGTTTTGGATCGCACTGATCACGTGGTTGCTGACGGCGGTCCCCGCTTCACTCGTGTACTGGCTTACCAGCCCATATCCGGGGCGCGAATGGCTGTTTCTGGGCGCGGTGGCGGCGGGTTGGTTTTTCTTTCCGGTCTCAGTCATGTGCGTCGCGATCGGGCACAGCATCAAGGCCATGCGGCCGGACCACCTCATTCGCGCGGTGATCGCGATCGGTCCGTGGTACTTGTTCGCGTGGCCGATCGTGATGCTGGTGTTGGCCGGATGGATTATTCTGCCGACGCTGGCGCGGATGATGTCTTTCGTCCCCTGGTTTGGGGGCGGCGGGCCATCAATCGGATCGATCATACTGATCCGCGCGGTCGGGACGGCGATCACTTTCTATCTGGGCTATGTGCTGTTTCGCATGATCGGTTTGTTGTTCCGACATTTCCGTCGCCGCCTGCCGTGGGGATTCTGAAAACCGGCGTCGCCCTTTACGCGAGAAAATCCGCCACGACCGAATCGGCCACAAAACGCCCGGTCGGCGTAAGCCGCAGCGCTCCCTCTTCCACGCGAAGCAATCCGAGCGAAACGTGCTTTTCGATCGCGTGCGCGAAAATATCCTGAGCGCGCTGACCGTGCCGGGCCGCAAATTCCGCGAAAATCAGGCCTTCGTTCAGGCGCAGCGCGAGCATGGCCGCTTCGCGCGCGCGCTGATCCGGCGGAAGCACTTCGCGCTCGATTCGCGGCAGTCGTCCACCTGCGATGGCCTCGATGTATTGGGCTGAGTTGGGAACATTCTTGTAGCGCTCGCCCGCGACATAACCCGCAGCCGATGGACCGATTCCCAGATATTGCTCGTTGCGCCAATACGCCAGATTGTGCCGGCACTCGCGCCCAGGCCGGGCAAAGTTGCTGATTTCGTATTGCGAGTATCCGGCGGCGCTGAGGTCTTCGATGGTGGCCGAATACATGTCAGCTTCGAGTTCCGGATCGCAGCGTTGAACGCGGCCGGCGTTCAGTTGGCGCGTCAGTCGCGTGCCGTGCTCGTACGTAAGTGCGTAGGCGGAGATATGGTCCGGTCCCAGCTCGATGGTTCGCGCCAAGTTTTCGCGCCAACCGGCGATCGCTTGCCCCGGCACCCCGAAGATGAGATCGAGATTGATGTTGTCAATGCCGGCCGCTCGGCACGTTTCGATGGTTTGCCGCACTTGCGGCGGTTGATGCGTGCGTTCCAGCACCAGCAGTTCGCCGGGTTGAAATGACTGCGCGCCGATCGAGACGCGATTCACGCCCGACGCCACCAGCGTGGCCGCCACCTCCGTCGTCACCGTCGCCGGATTGGCCTCGACGGTGAATTCCAATGCTTCGCGCAGGGCGAGATCGACGGTATCGCGCAGCGCGCCGAGCAATCGCGATAACTCGGGTATTGGCAGCGTGGTCGGCGTTCCGCCGCCGACGAAAATCGTCATGATGCGGAGCGCGTGCTCAGCGGCTTCGCGGCGCAGCTCGCTCAGCAGCGCGTCAACCAGCGGTGAGACGCTTTGCCGGTCGTAAAGCTCTTTGTAGAAATCGCAATAGCCGCACAGCGCGTAGCAAAAGGGTACATGGACGTAGATTGAGCCGACTGGCGATTGCCGCGAGAGTTCTTTCTGATTTCGATCCATGACGATTGCTCCGCACGTTGCCTGGCGCAATCATAGCGACCGGCGCGGAACGGATTCATTCGACCGGCGCTTTCGAGCACTTCGAGCGACGGTCTAAACAACGGTTGCCCGTATGGGCATGACCAGCCGCCGATCGTCGAAGGTGCTCAAGGCGCTCAAGTTTTTGTAGCGCCATTTTGAGCATGTTGGTTTTCGGGAACCCATGCGAGAAAAGCGGTTGTCGAAT
>JAEUIR010000309.1 GCA_016795025.1 Phycisphaerales bacterium | reverse complement strand
CAAACAGGCCGCCGAATAGCACGGACAAGAATGTGACAAATGCCAGCCAGAATCCCATGGCATGCTCCTCAGATTTCGAATCGTCCGCCGAGGTTACAACCGCGGCAACCAGCGGCGGGCAATCCAGGGCGTCTCGACGGCCCATCGTGTTGAAATCCTATCGGTCCGCGCGGATCATGCCGCTTTAGGCTTCCGGCCCGGTGCCGTGGAAGCCGCCTGGCCGGTTCCATAGAGAGTACGATATGCGCCGCGCAACGGTTTTCATTCTGCTCGTCAATCTCGTCACAGCCACCAGCGCGTGGGATGCGCACGGCCATCGCGTGATCACCTATCTGGCGCTGGATGGACTCACGGCGGATATGCCGCAATTTCTGCGCGAAAACGCGATTCGCGACCAGATCGCGGAGCAGTCCAACGAACCGGATCGTTGGCGCGGCTGCGACGTCTCGTGCCTGCATCACGAAAACGCCCCGGACCATTATTTGGATGTCGAGCTATTGGATCAGTTCGGGCTGACGCTCGATTCGGTTCCGCCGCTGCGGTACGAATACCTTCGCGCGCTGGCCATCGCCAAGCACGAGCATCCGGATAGGGTGGACGCGTATGACGCGTCGAAAGACCCGCATCGCACCAAGGAGTGGCCGGGAATGTTGCCGTGGGCGATCGCGGAGCATCAGTCGAAGCTGCAATCGGCGTTTAATTCGCTGCGAATCCTCGAAGCGCTGAACGAGCCGGCCCGTGCGCATCAACTGGCGATGGCCCGGGCGAATGTGGCGTATCACATGGGAGTGCTCAGTCACTTCGTGGGCGACGCGGCTCAGCCGCTGCACACGACCAAACACTTCAACGGCTGGGTTGGCCCAAATCCGAGCGGCTATACGAGCGCGAAGTCATTTCACTCGTACATTGACGGCGATGTGATCGAGCTCCACAAGCTGACATATGCAATGTTGAAACCGGCAATGAAGCATGACCGCCGAATCGCAGAAGGCGAGGAATGGTCAGCCACGCTCGCGCATATTCGGCGCGGATTCGAGCGCGTCGATGAGCTGTACAAGCTGGAAAAAAGCGGCGGGCTCAAATCGGAACCAGGTAAGGAGTTCATCTCGGAACGCTTGCGGGATGGCGCTGAGACGCTCACCGCGTATTACCGCGCCGCCTGGGAAGCCGCGAAGCCGACGAGCAAGCAGATCGCCGACTTCAAGAAGTACAACAACTTCAACCCGGTCGTCCTGCCCCGAGAATAAACTCCGCCCTCGCGCAACTGCTGCGGCCTCTCATATTTCGTGCCCTGTCGCGTCGATAGTACGTGCGAGAGCATGTGCGCATGACGACACTGACGGCCGAGATACCGAATTCACGCCTCACCGTTGGGCAGCGCGTCGCCTTTGTGTTGCAGGCGCGAATGGGCGATGTGATCGCCGGTATTCCCACCGCGCGCCGGTTGATCGATCGCGGCGTGAATCTCCATTGGTATACATACCGCCGCTTTTTCGACCTGCTGCCGGTCGAAGCGACGCCCGTGGCGGTACCAGAAGCGCCGCAGCCCGGCGTGCGTAAGTACCCGTTGGGCGTTGATGCTCGTTTCTTTGCCGGACTCGAATACGACACCGTCATTCATGCTCAGCCAGGATTGAATCACGATCAGTGGACAAGCCGGCGGCTGCACATTTGTGAGTTAATCGCCGACCTCGCGGGAGAGGATCCGCGTTTTCGACCCAAGCAGATCATGTTTCCTGCGAATCTGGCGGCCGAACGGGCCGCGGATCAGGCGCTGGGCGGGATTGAGCATTTCGTTTGCATGGCAACCGGGCCGAACTTTTCCTGCCCGGCAATCGCGGACGACTACTACGCTCAGCTCGTTCGCCTGCTCCGCGAGAAAATGCCCGTGGTATGCATCGGGGGCGGAGATGCGCGCGCGATGGAAGGCGCGCACAGCATCGTCGATCTGACGCCGCGAGAGTCCGCGGCGGTCATCGCGCGCAGTGCGGCGTATATCGGCGCGGATACGGGCACGACGTGGCTGGCGATGGCAGCGTCTCAGCCATTCAAGGCGTGTTTGTTGAGCGGCGTGCGAATGCGCGAGGGCCGGATCGGGTTCGCTGATTTCATCGATCAACGACGAGTCGCGGATTTTGTCGTGGAGGATTGGCCACCCGCTGCGCTGGCCCGCGTGGTGCTTGACGAATGCTGATCGTGCGGCGCGTAACGTCGGCCCTGCGGGGCGGACATTCCGGATTTCGCGAAATCGCCTGAATCTTCGAGGATATGCGAATGCAGATCATCGCTCCGCGCCGCGACGCCCATGACCCGCGTTACTTCGAATACAAGGGCGTGCGCTACCCCGATTTCTGCCGTCGGGGCCCGGCCAGCCGTTTCATCCGCGAGTTCGCGCTCGAGTTCTGCCAGGGGCGCGGCATCAACATTGGCTACGGGCGGCTGGACTGGAACTTCTTCCCGGCCAATACGGTGTTGCTGGATATTTCAACAGGGCATGACTGCAATCGCATCACGCGGATCGAGGGCATCGAGCGCGAATCGTTCGATTTCATTTTCAGCTCGCACACGCTTGAGCACCTCGACGATTGGAAGACTTCGCTGGCGGATTGGGTGCAGTGTCTCAGGCCCGGCGGCAGTTTGTTTCTGTACCTGCCGCATCCCTCGATGGAATATTGGCAGCCGCAGAACAACACCAAGCACAAGCACATACTGGTGCCAGAGCTGGTCAGCGGCTATTTACAATCGTTGAATATGGGCGACATTCTTTGCAGCGGCGTGGACCTTTACTACTCGTTTTGCGTCACCGGCGTGCGATGCCCGATCCGCGTGGGGC
>JAEUIR010000308.1 GCA_016795025.1 Phycisphaerales bacterium | reverse complement strand
TTCAAATCGCCATGGTAATACCGCGCGGCACCGTTCGACGCCCCCTGTTGGGCATGGACGGCGGGGAGGAGGCCCGCACTCCCCTGATAGAGCCGCGCGTGGCTAGCGAACGCCCGCTCCGAACCGGGCCGGGCATTCGAACAGAGCCGCGACCGTGAGGGAGCGGTTGCTACGGCTATTCCAATTCGTCGAACATGGAAGACCATTGCGGGATTCATGTCCTCTGTAGTTGACGTCAAGGCCACGCATCTAAAGACCAATCGAATCGTTGGCGAAATTTCAGTCGCGCTGCCGGAGATCAACCGCAGCGGCGCAGCAACCGCTACCTCACGGTCGCGGCTCTGATCGGAAGCGCGGCTCTGATTAGACAAGACCGACCGGCAGGATGCCGGTGCTACCAAGACAGTCGCGGCTCTGATCGGAAAAACTCAACGACCCAACCCGATTCGCCGCTCCGCAGATGCGGAACGACGGAGTCAATCTACCGATGTTGCTGCGGCGATGTCAATACGTTTTTTGTGAGCTTGTTTGTTCGGTTGCCTGAAGCTTTCATGAGGGTCGCCGAGGATTCGTTTGAATGCCGTGACCGCTTGTCGAGATTTATCCGTTACACGCGCACGGATTTTTTTCTGACGATTCTCCGGTGAAACCCGCACGCGGCATCACTACTTGGGGTTGTTGCGGCGGTGTGCGGCACGCTGTTGGGACCGGCAGCGCACACCACGCGGGGTTTTGATCAAACCTCTGGTTGGTTCACACGGAAAATCGCCGGATCGTCCGGCGATGCGCAATCGCATTGTCTGAAGGGAGCAGTAGGCATGTTTCGATGGACACGCATGGGAATGCTCGCGCTGTTGATCGCGAGCGGATCGGCCGTGACGACTACGGCCGTGGCACAAGAGAGCGAAGAAGGTGGAATCGCGGCGATCGGCTCGGCGTTCACGTATCAGGGTCGGCTGCGCGTCAGCGGGGAGATCCCGACGGACGCCAATTACGCATTTCAATTTCGGTTGTTCAGCGTGGCGACCGGCGGCGCGGCTATCGCCGGCCCGATCAACCAAACGCTATTCGTCCGAGATGGACTGTTTACGACGTTGCTGGATTTCGGCACGCCGCCGTTCATCGGCGATCGCCGCTGGCTGGAGATCACCGTCGGCGGCGTGGTGCTTGCGCCGCGCGTTGAGCTGACGCCCGCGCCGTACGCGCTGTTCGCGGCCGGTCCGTGGGTGACCAGCGGAACCACGCTTTGCTACACATCCGGCGATGTGGGCGTCGGCACGTGCAGCCCCGAAGCGCCGCTGCATGTGCAGGAAGGTTCGGCCGGATCGATCACGGCGCATGGCAACTCGATTCTCGCTCTTGAGCGCAGCGCGAGCGCGTACATCAATCTGCTCGTACCTGCGGCGAGCGAGAGCGGCATTTTGTTCGGCGATCCGACGGGCGGCGCGACGGACGGCGGCATTATCTACTCGACCACGAACCAACTTCAGCTTCGCACGAACGGCAATTCGACGCGCATGGTTGTCGGCGACACCGGTAATGTCGGCATCGGCAACACCAGCCCGCAGAACAAGCTGCACGTCACCGGCAACGCCGACGCGCTCGCGCTCGAAGGCACGGATCATGTGTACATGGAGTTCTATCCGGACGGCTACGCGGCGGGCCGCAAGGGCTGGGCCGGGTATGGCAGCGCCTCCAGCGACCACTTGTATATTCGAAACGAAGCAACGGACGCGAATCTGAACCTGGATGTGGCCGGCGCTGGCTTAATCAACGTCGGGGCGGGGGTCAGTGTCAACGACGAGGGTGATATCAGCCTCAGCAACGACCTTGCGTCGATTACATTCGCCGCCGCCGCGGGCGCGAACAGCGCGATGGTGAATATGTTCGCGACTGGAGCATCCAACGCAGATCGCATGGTGATTGCGCATTCGCCGGCTTTTCAGACGTACGGCTTGCAGTATCAGGACAACGGCGACAAGTTCAACTTTCTTAGCGCCGGATCGAACGCGATGACCGTCGATCTCGGCAACCGTTTCGTCGGCATTCGCAACAGCTCTCCGGCGTTCCCGCTCGACCTGGTCGGCCGCGGATTGCTGCGGGCCGGCTTTGATGGGACGGCCGGTCTCTGGTTGCGGAACACCGCGGATACGGCAAATGTCGCGTTCATCGGGCGCACCAGCGACGCCACAGCGACCACCGGCATCTGGGACGGCAACTCGTGGGCGTTGGAAGTTGCGGACACCACCGGCAATGTTTCGATGGAGAACCGCGTGAGCGTCGGCGAGATTTTGCAGGTCGGAACGACGGCGACCACGCATCGCGCCACGATTCAGCATACGGACAACAACACGCTGCGACTCATCGGCGCCGGCTCATTCGGCTCGAATAACACGCTGAACTTCGGCGATGCGGACTACGCGTTCATCCGCGAAGACAGCGACGACAACTTGACGATTCACGCCGTCGGCGGAAACGGCGGCCGGCTGCGCGTCGAAGCGGACACGATCCAGTGGGCGGCGACGAAACCCGCGACCGTCAAGCTGGATAACGGCACTGAAGTGAAGCTCTACGCCGAAGAAGCGACCGAGGTGTTCTTTACCGACTACGGCTCGGCGCAGCTGAGCGGCGGCGCGGTGCGGATCACGCTCGAACCGGAATTTCTCCAGACCGTGACGATCGACGACGCTCACCCGATCAAGGTGTTCGTGCAGCTCGAAGGCGAATGCAACGGCGTATTCGTCACCAACAAGACTGCCACCAGCTTTGACGTGCGCGAGCTTCAGGGCGGCCGCAGCAACGCCGAGTTCAGCTACCGCGTCGTGGCGTATCGCAA
>JAEUIR010000307.1:2701-2933 GCA_016795025.1 Phycisphaerales bacterium | reverse complement strand
TTCCCCCGACACCCATTGGCCATCGTGTTCCGGTCCGTCCACCAGTGCGGTGGCTTCGAACGAGCGAATGCGATTCGCCTCAATCGTCAGGTCGTCGATTGCCACATGCGCGGAACCGGTCATTTGCCCCCAACCGACCGCCCGGCTGACCGCCGCCAACCCGACGCCGTGACACTCGCCGCTGGCGATCAGGCGCTCTACGCCGTTCAGCGAAATGAGCGCTTCGCGAACG
>JAEUIR010000307.1:0-2691 GCA_016795025.1 Phycisphaerales bacterium | reverse complement strand
AGCCCAGCGGCGCGAGCAGGTCGCCAACCTGAACGCCCGAAAGCACGCCGCGAAACCGCAGCGCGGTCGGCCGACGGTCCACCGCCCGAATCTCCAGAATTTCCAGTTCGCCGCAACTGCCCCGTAGCGGCGGATTCAGCAATCCCTCGGTCAGCTCCGCAAGATCGACATTCAGGCACACGCCGGACGCAGCCATTTCGCGCGAGCCTCCGGCTTCGCGGTAGGTCAGCCGGCCCTCGAACGATCCGCGCGTGACTTTCGCGCCCCACAACGCCCCAACGTTCAGCGCTGAAATCGGCAATCGCGGCACGCTCAATTCTAAATGATCGAGCAGCACGGCGTTGCCCAGCGGAGAGAACGTGGCCGTCAGCGAAATCGGCTCGTTGGAGAAATAGTCGTTCAATCGCTGACAAAACGCGTGGCCGTGGCCGAAGCGCTGGTCGAAATCGATTGCGCCGGTGACGCCCGCCAAGCGCAGGGCAAACCCATCCCGGGCATAGGACAGGTCCATATCGCTGAGCGTCACGCGCTGCGGGCCGCCCTCAAGAAAGCCGGTTCGCGCGCCGGCCTCGGCGATGGCGCGATAGTCGCTGGAAAGCCACGTTCGCGGCGAGATTTCGCAATGTCCGTCGGTTACTTCGATCTGATACGCATTCGGATCGTTCGCTTCAGGGCTTGCGACGACTCGCGCCCGGGCCACTTCCATCGCCAGATCGCGCCGACCGGGCAGATACACCCGAATGCTCTTGAACTCCCGCGCCCGAAGCGACAACGGCTGAATCGCGCCGATTTCGCACGGCAACCCGAGCCTCAGCGATAGTTCGGCCGCGCAGCTATTGCGGTGCGCGGCGCTGCGCAGATACCACGCATAGCCGGCGCTGCCCAGGATGGACCCCGCCATCAGGATCGACAGAACCGCGATTGCCGCTGACCTGACCTGCCGCATGCGGGGGCATTCTATCCCGCACGCGCAATTCGCGCCGCCTGCCGCGCACTTTCCGACATTCCGAAACGAACTGTGTCGTAAGTCCGCTAGTTCAGACCGGTGTGCGAATAACCGATGCTAGGGGCGAGCGGCCGAGACTTGCCGCAAATCGCTAACCGTACCTTTCGGAGTACGATCATGAAACGCTGCCTGCTGGGAGCGGCCATCCCGATCGCCCTGATGATCGGCTGCCACGATCCGAATGCCCGCCTGAACGCCCCGCCGCACGGCGAGGAGCCCACCGCGACCAACGAAATGCAAGGCACTTACGCCTACATGCAGGATGCCGCGCTGCTGGCGGACATGTCGATTTCAGATATGCACTTTTTTCCGCATCGCGCCTTGCTGACGTCGCTGGGCGAGCAGCGATTGTCGCGGCTCGCGCTGTTGGTCGGCGAATACGGCGGGTCCATTCGCCTGAGCACCGACCTGGGCGACTCGGCGCTGATCAACAAGCGCGTCGACGCGGTCGTCGCCTTTCTCACCGAAGCCGGCCTCGAAATGACGCCGCAAACCGTCGTGCAGGATGTGCCCGGCGGGCGCGGTCTTCCGGCCGCCGAGGTGCTGCTCATCCGCGCCAACGAAGGCACGTACAAAGTCAAGAAAAGCAGCGGCCCATCCACACTGAGCATCCCGCTGGCGGGCGGCGGCGATCAGCAGGGTTCGAACGGCGGCAAGTAGGAGCAAACCGTGAACAACTTTTCGCGAAAATTTCTCACTGCGGCGCTTGCCGCGCTGGCCTTTGTCGCGGTGAGCTGCAACGAGCCCGACAAGAAGTCGGCGTCGCCGGGCGACTTGCCCGCGGGGCGCATGGATGAGTCGCCGCGCATCAACGCCACGACGTTCTTTGCCCACGCGCACTTGCTCGAACGTCAGGGCGCGTTCGATCGCGCGGTCGAGCAATACCGCAAGGCGCTCGAGCTACAACCGGATTTCCCCACGGCGCGTAACCGCCTCGGAATCACGTTGAATAAGCTCGGTCGCCACGCCGAAGCCACCGCCGAATTTCAGGAGGCGATTCGCCAGAAACCGAATCAGTCATACCTGCACAACAATCTCGGATTCAGCCAGTATTTGCAGGGCAATTATGTACAGGCAGAGCAGTCCTTCATTCAGGCCGTCACGCTTCAGCCGGGCTTTGCCCGCGCGAATATGAACCTCGGCCTGACGCTGGGCCGGCAGGGGCGCTTCGATGAGGCTTACGCGGCGTTTCGACACGCGAGCGACGACGTCACCGCTTACTACAATCTCGCCGTGGTGCAGAGCGAGTCGGGCGCGTACATCGACGCGGTGCGATCGCTCGATGCGGCGCTCCGTGTCAATCCTCAATATCAGCCGGCCGTCGCGTATCTGCGCGACATCAGCCAGCTCGCGGCGGACCAGGAGCAGGCTGAGCAGATGCGCCTCGCGCAGCTCGCGGCCTCCCTGCCCGCGCCCTCTTCGAATGACATTCCGCCGCGCTCGGCCGACAGGACGGAATATGCGGCGTCGCCGGACCCCACGGTTGGCAGCGAACCCGCTCCGACGGAATCGACAACCGCCTCATCCGATTCGGCGCACAGCTCGCGTGAGTCGCAAGAAGAGTTGACCGCCCAATCGGCGTCGGCCCCGCCCGCCGACGCGCCGCAAATATCCGGCGATGGTCACCAAATAGAAACATCTCGCAGCGAGTTCGTCGAGGCTGACTCGAACGCACAGCCTTCGCA
>JAEUIR010000306.1 GCA_016795025.1 Phycisphaerales bacterium | reverse complement strand
GTTCCTGACCAGCGTCTTTGACGGGCAGGCGGGGGAGCTTGTGCTGCACCTCGTCGAGGCCGCCGATCTTTCGCCCGATGATCTGAAGCGAATCGAAGAAAAGATCGAAGCTCGCGAGCGAGAAGAGCAGGAAAAGTCGCAGGGGGGTGAGCAATGATTACGTCACTCGCTGCGATTTCACCGGCCGCGCTGGGCGGACTGCTTGAGACCGCGACGGCCGTGGTGTTCTGGCTGGCTAAGGCGCTTTTGCTCGGGAGCTGCGCGGCATTGCTGGCGTGGCTGCTGGTCACGCGGCTGTTGCGCGGCGCTCGTCCAGCGATCATCACCGCATTCTGGGTTGTCGTGTTGCTGCGCTTCATCGCGCCCGAGATGCCCGGTCTGCCGCTTTCGCTCAGCAGTCTCGTCGCTCAATTCAGCCCCGCGTTCCACCGCGGGGAGATTCCGCCGTCTGATGTCGCGGCGGTGCAAAACGAGACTGGTTGCTCTGCGTATTATTTTGTCGTCGAAGGGCAATCGGCAGCGCCGCTCGCGCTCGCTCCGCTCGCGGCCGCACCGCAGCCCGGCATGAAATCATGGGCTGCGGGCATCGCGCTGGCATACATCTTGTCCGTAACATCGCTTCTGATCGTGCGGCTTTGGGCCTATCGACGGTTCGCCGCGCGGATGCGGGCGTTGCCGCCCGCTGACCCGGCTGTCACCTCGCTCGTGAATGAAGTTTGCAGGTTGTCGGGCGTCACGCGGCGGCCCCGCGTGCATATTCAGCCCGAAGGCGGAAATGCGTTTGTATTTGGTCTGATTCGGCCAACGCTGGTCATCTCGCACGAGCATCTCGCTGCGCCGGATGAGCTGCGCGCCGTGGTCTTGCATGAAGCGGCGCATCTGCGCCGCGGCGATCTGCTGGTGCGTTTTCTCCAGTGGCTCGTCGGAACGCTGTTGTTCTTCTGGCCGGTGGTCGCGTGGGTGAATCGGCGTATCGATCTGGCGCGTGAGCATGCCTGTGACGAGTGGGCCCTACGTCACGGCGCGCTGACTCCCGCACAATACGCACGATGCCTGTTGCGCGCCGCCCGCGGCAACACACTGTCGCGCGGTGCGTTTACGCCCGCGGCCATGGCGTCGAATTCCAACCATGTCGAAAGGAGAATCGAAATGATCTTTCAGTCGTCGCGTATGCGTGCCAGCCGCTGGCTGGGTGTTACATCGGGTGTGGCGCTGCTGGCGTGGGGCGGTTTCGTCCTGAGCGGAGCGAGCGCGATGGTGGCGAAATCCGCGAAGGCGGCGCGCACCGCTGCGGGGCATGCCGTGTCCATCGTGCAGGATGGCGAGACGGCCACCTGCGAAAAACGCGTAATGGTTTGCACCGTCACGTCCGACGGAGGCGAGCCGCGCGCCTTGGCGTGCGACGGTAAAGCCGGGGTGTGGGTGGCCAAGTGCGACACGACCGCCGATGGCGCTGAAACGCGCAAGTGCGTCGTTCGCGTTTGCAACGAAATGGATGCCGAATCGCTCGCGAATTTCCGCTCAGCACATCCGACGGCCGACGCGAATGCGGACGGCACGCTGACCATGGCCGAGCACAATGCGTTTCTTGCGGCGCTGGCGCTGCGCGACGGCGCAGCCGTAATCGGTCAATTCCCAAAGGCGGATTTGAATACGAACGGCCAACTCGACACCGACGAAGCCGTTCGGCTGGCGGCGCTGGGGTTGCCGTTTGATATCAAGTTGGACGTGGCCAACGGCGGTCCGCATGCGATGGCGTTCATCGCCGATGAGGACTCAGCCGGACCGGGTCAACCGATGCGCATTGTGAAGCGAATCGTTTCGGCCTCTCCGGAAGCGGCGAATGGCGAATTGAAGATCGCCGTGGCGACCGAAGACGGCGCGCCCGGCGAGATGCACGTTGTCGCTCGCTGTATCACCGCCAACGGCGCGAATCCGGGTGAAGCGCCGGTTGAAGTGACCGTGAACGGCGAGAAAATCGAAGTTCCGGGCGATGTCGAAGAGACCGTCACGCAGGATGGCAATCGCAAGATCGTCGTGCGGCGCGTGATGCGCGCGAGCGACGCCGAAGGCAATCCGCTCCCGGCCGACGCGCTAAAGGAAATCAAATTGGCGATCCCGGCGATTGGGCAGTGGGTTGGCGCGGGCGAGTTTCCGATGCCGATGATGTCCGCCGGACCGCAGCCCGTCGCGCAGTGGCTGTTGGATAACATCAGCGCGACGCCGACTGAAGAGGAGGTCGCGGGCCTCGTCGGTCGCATCGAGCGTCTGCCGCTTGACATGTTCCTGAAGGACCACCCGGCGGCCGACACGAACCAGGACGGCTCTCTGACGCCGTCGGAGCGCGACGCGTTTCTGCAAACCCTGATCGGCGATGCACAGATCACGATCAACGGAGAAGAATTGAGCGGGATCCCGGCGGGCGCGAAAGTCATGGTTGCGACCACCGACGGCGGCAATTTTGAAGGCCATTGTGCCGAATTGCTGAAGGCGTTTCCGGAGGCTGACACGAATAACGATGGCACGTTATCGCGTGAAGAGCTTGACGCGCACATTCAGTCGATGATTTCGACGCAAGGCGCGGCCGATCCGAGCAATCCGAATCGTCGCATGATCTTCATCAAACGTGACGGCGTAGTGCTGAACGGTTCCGCGATGGAATGCGACGGCCGGCGCGAAGTCGAAGTTCGCGTTGAAGCGGGCAGCGGCTCACCGAAGCAGTAAAACTGAACCTCGGTACACCCCCATCTCACGGGCGTCCGGCAGCCAGCCATTGCCGGACGCCCGTGTCTATTTCAAGCCTTGCCCGCGCGCTTGAGCTTGGAAATGATCGCGCTCCGCGCGGCTCCCGAAGATTCGGCTAAACTTCGGGGCGATGATGCAGGCAGGCGAAATCTCCGCTACGACCGCCGGCGATCGCGCGCTCATTTGCGAAATGGCGCCGCGTGACGGTTTGC
>JAEUIR010000305.1 GCA_016795025.1 Phycisphaerales bacterium | reverse complement strand
AGTGCTCGAAACGCTGGGGGGATGATGTACCGACATCGCCACGTCGACAAGTGCCGCGGCGGGCCGACGCGGGACGGCGCGACGCCCAGCGGCCGGCGCTCGCCCCGCGTTATCCGTGCGTAAATCGCACCCAACTCGCCCGCCGCTATGGACACTGTCCGTTCGTCAGGCAGACCACAAACGGATCAATATCAAAGTTGTTGAGCAGCCCATCGCCGTTCACATCGCCCGCAGCCGCGTCGCAATCCGGAAATTGTGCGTCGTACGCAGCAGGGTCCGTCAGCGCCAACACAAACGCATCGATATCAAAATTATTCACTGCACCGTCGCAGTTCATGTCGGCCAATAGCGCCGCAGAGGTCGGTCCGCGCGTGGCGCCCAGATAGTGCGTCGGCGTGCCCGGCTTGAACAGACGCAGCGTCGAATCGGTTTGGACCGGGGCGGCGCCGGCGTCGAACCAGAAGTTGTACATCGTCCCCCAGCGCAGCACATTCGCAGTCGGGTTTTGGTCGAATGTCTCGGTGGCCCACTCGATCGAGTTTCCGCTGCGCGTAAACGTCCACGCCGCGTTACTGTACGGCTCGCCATGCGACGCCACCGCATAAAAACCGACGTTCGTCACGGCGATCGACGCCCGAATCGGCAGCGCGAACGCCTGCAATCCGCGATCCGAATCGACGTTGTAAATCGCATATTCGTAGTGCCACGTACCATCACCATTATCCGTCGTTCGCACGGCGACAATGAAGCGACCGTCGTCGGATGGAAGTTGCGGCACGATCGTTCGTGTCGCCCCGCCCCACCCTTCGATCGCGAACCCATTCGTCGACGCGAACGCGCTCACGTTGAACGACCATGTGCCGCCGGGTGATCCGCTTACGCCCACTGGTTCCCACGCCGAGCTATTCATGTGGTTGATATCATCGTGGCAGACGATGTAGCACTCGCCGACGTATGTTGCTCCCGGATTCTGCGGCGGGTTCAAATCCGCGTCGCGCAATTGAAGCCGGTTCTCGATCGGATTGAAGCCGCCGGTATGCGTGTCGAAATAGGAACCTTCGTAGGTATATGAGCCGTTCCACGGATTGATCTCATAGCGAGGCGCGAGCAGGCTTTGGGCGGCGTTTGTGCCCGCATCGTACGTATCATTGCATCCCACGCCGAGCCGGGTATTGTCGAAATAAGGCTCGCAGCCAATCCCGCACGCGTCGATCTGAGCCGCGCCGAAGCCATGCTTCACCCATGACTGCCCGATTTGCATCATTCGGCCGTTCATCACGCGATACATATTGAACACGGCGAATGGATGTCGCGCATCGGGGATGACGATCCAATCCAGCGGCTGTGTGCCGACGTTGCACAGCGGCGAATCGATCGCGCAGCCCACCGTGTCGCCCAGCCGGCCGAACTGCTGAAATTGTTGGATCTCCGTCACATACGCATCCGCGCCGGGAGCTCCCGGCTCGCTGCAATTCGCCGTCAGCGTGAACGTTCCGGTTGCGCCTTCATAACCAGCCACGCGAATGTACTGCGGCACGCCCGCCTGCACGGACAGCGACACGCGGCTCCCCAGCGCGCACGAATCGTCATTGCATTCGAGTTGGTTTGATTCGTCACCCGGGCAGCCGCTATGAACCGAGAGCACTGTATCGTAGCTGCTGCCGCACAGCCCGAGTTGTAGGATGCAATCCTCCGTCGGCGTGTATACGAACCACACATCCGGACTTCCGCCCGACGCGCCGCAACTGGCCGAACCGTCGTTTGTCGCTCCAAACGTGTCGCCGTCATACGCGCCATCGACGATCGGCATTGCGGTTTCGCATGAGGCGCCGCCGGCCGGTTCTTCACTCGATACGACCATCACATATGCGCCGCTCGCGCCCGACCAGCCTGATATGCGAATCCACACGGATTGGTTCGCGGCCACGCTGGTCGAAACCTGCGACGAAAGCCCGCATGTGTCATCGTTGCACGCGAGCATGTTGCCGGTCGTGCCCGGACAGCCCGTGTGCAGCGATAGCACGGTGTCATATGAGCTGCCGCAGGTATTCACGCGGAGCAAGCCGGCCTGTGGGGCGACGTAGCGATACCAGCCGTCCGGCGCGATCTCACTCGCGCCGCAAGCGGCCCCGTCAATGGTCAATTCCGATGTGTCGCCGTTGAACGTGCCGTCGCTGATCAAGGGCGCATCAGCGCAGCTGTCCGATTGCGCCAAGGCTCCGCCGGACAGGCCACACAATCCGATAGTCGCAGGCAGCACGACCCCGATCATTTCGCTCAACCGGACACGCATCCCAGGCTCCTTTACGAAATATGGAAGAATCGGCTTATCGGTTTCCCGCGCGGCTCGCTCCGCCGCAAACAAACGCCATGATAGCAATCCGGCGCTGCTTTTCGAAGGAAAATCCTTCATAGCGCGACGCGAGCCGTGGCGCTGTCATACCGCGGGCGTTTGCATTCGCGCCGGGTCACGTGCGCACGCGAAAATCTGCCGCGCAATTTGCAGCCGTCCATACCATCGCCGATGATCCGCGACCGAGGAATTGCAATGCCGAATATGGAATTTGTGGTCGGCCCGTTTTCGCAGACCGACACGGATGCGATCGTCGCGATCGACGCCGACGCTTTTAACTTCCCAACCGAACGCGCGACGGATTATCACAAACTCGTCGGATCGGAGAATTTCCGCGCTGTTCGTCTCGACGGCCAATGGGCGTCCTGCCTCGCGTCGATTCCCTGCGGCCAGTACTTCGGCGGACGCGCGATTCCCATGGCCGGTATCGCAGCCGTGGCCGTCGCGCCGGAGGCACGCGGGCGGGCCGTCGCGAAATTCATGATGCGCAGCGAGCTTGAGCGCCTCTTTGCAGCCCGTGTTCCGTTGTCGGCGTTGTATCCCGCGACCATCCCGCTCTATCGCGGAGCGGGCTACGAGTTTGCCGGCGTTCAGTACGAGCATCGCCTGC